>NZ_JACVTS010000100.1:0-219 GCF_016624545.1 Erwinia sp. S38
TGCTGATGCCGACGCCGATGCCGATGCGGATGCGGATGCGGATGCGGATGCGGATGCGGATGCGGATGCCGACGCCGATGCCGATGCGGATGCCGATGCCGATGCCGATGCCGACGCCGATGCGGATGCGGATGCCGATGCGGATGCCGATGCCGAAGCCGATGCGGATGCGGATGCCGAAGCCGATGCCGAAGCCGAAGCCGAAGCCGAAGCAGATGC
>NZ_JACVTS010000010.1:0-195743 GCF_016624545.1 Erwinia sp. S38
CTCCAGCAGTGGGCCCCCCCCGGGGGGCGGGGGGGAGAGAAAGGCCCCCCCCGCCCCCGGGGGGGGGCCGGGGGGCCCCGCGGGGGCCCCCAAACTGTCCACTACACCAGCAAATACTTTGCGTGGAAGCGCAAATGGTCCTCAATAAAGCTGCTGATAAAGAAGTAGCTGTGGTCGTAGCCCGGCTGCACGCGCACGGTCAGCGGGAAATCCACTTCGCGGGCAATCTCCTCCAGGCGTTCAGGCCGTAGCTGATCGGCGAGGAACTGATCGCTGTCGCCCTGATCGATGAGCACCGGCAGCTGGTTTGCACTGTTGCGCATCAGCCAGCAGCTGTCGTACTCCTTCCAGCTTTCCACATCATCGCCCAGGTAGGCACGGAAGGCTTTCTGCCCCCACGGCACTTCCAGCGGGTTAACAATAGGTGCAAACGCCGACGCCGAACTGAAGCGGCCCGGATTGCGCAGCGCAATGGTCAGCGCGCCGTGTCCGCCCATCGAGTGCCCCATGATCGCCTGACGATCGCTGACGCTGAAGTTACCGGCAACCAGAGCGGGCAGCTCGCTGTTGATGTAGTCGTACATCTTAAAATTGGCCGACCACGGCGCTTCGGTGGCGTTAAGGTAGAAACCCGCCCCCTGGCCGAGGTCGTAACCTTCGTCGTTGGCCACGCCTTCGCCGCGCGGGCTGGTATCCGGCATCACCAGCACCAGACCCAGCTCGGCCGCTACGCGCTGTGCGCCGGACTTCACGCTGAAGTTTTCATCGGTGCAGGTTAAACCGGCAAGGCACCAGACCACCGGCGGCGGCGTGCCGTCTTTCGGGCCGGGTAAAAAGATGCTGAAGGTCATGGTGCAGTTGAGGCTGCTGGACAGATGGCGGTAGCGCTGCTGCCAGCCGCCGTACAGCCGGTGTTCTTCAAGTAGCTCCAGAGTGGATGGCATGTATCCTCCTGATGGGTTCTGCCGTCGTTCAGAATCAGGCCCGCCGCAGCGGACCCGTTCCCTGACTATAGCTTACCGGTGCGCGGCTATTATTTGTTGAAATGCACCACGGTACGGATCGACTTGCCGGAGTGCATCAGCTCGAACGCCTCGTTGATGTCTTCCAGCGGCATGGTGTGCGTAATAAAGTCGTTCAGCTGGAACTCACCGTTCATATAGCGATCAACAATGCCCGGCAGCTGCGAGCGACCCTTCACGCCGCCGAACGCGGAACCACGCCATACGCGGCCGGTCACCAGCTGGAACGGACGGGTGGCAATTTCTTCGCCCGCGCCGGCTACGCCGATGATCACCGATTCGCCCCAGCCCTTGTGGCAGCACTCCAGCGCGGAACGCATGACGTTAACGTTGCCGATGCACTCAAAGGAGAAGTCGACGCCGCCGTCGGTCATCTCAACGATCACGTCCTGAATTGGCTTGTCGAAATCTTTCGGGTTGATCAGATCGGTGGCGCCCAGCTTGGTGGCCAGATCGAACTTGCTGGTATTGATATCCACGCCGATGATGCGACCGGCTTTCGCCATCTTCGCACCGATAATCGCCGACAGGCCAATGCCGCCCAGGCCGAAGATCGCCACGGTGTCGCCTTCTTTTACCTTCGCGGTGTTCAGCACGGCGCCCATACCGGTGGTTACGCCACAGCCCAGCAGGCAGACTTCTTCCAGCGGGGCTTCTTTGCTGATTTTAGCCAGTGAGATTTCCGGCACTACGGTGTACTCGGAGAAGGTAGAGGTGCCCATGTAGTGGAAGATAGGCTGACCGTCTTTAAAGAAGCGGGTGGTACCGTCCGGCATCAGACCTTTACCCTGGGTGGCGCGGATCGCCTGACAGAGGTTGGTCTTGCCGGACAGACAGAATTTACATTTGCCGCATTCCGGCGTGTACAGCGGGATCACGTGATCGCCCACGGCGACGCTGGTCACGCCTTCGCCCACGGCTTCAACAATACCGCCGCCTTCGTGGCCCAGCA
The DNA here is from genome assembly GCF_016624545.1 of Erwinia sp. S38. Classification (NCBI taxonomy): domain Bacteria; kingdom Pseudomonadati; phylum Pseudomonadota; class Gammaproteobacteria; order Enterobacterales; family Erwiniaceae; genus Erwinia; species Erwinia sp. S38. Next base: position 1,975 of record NZ_JACVTS010000010.1, read on the forward strand.
CCGCCGGGAACACGCCCTCAGGATCTTTACCCGACAGGGTATAGGCGTCGGTATGGCACACGCCGGTGGCGGTGATGCGCACCAGCACTTCGCCTTTCTGCGGCGGCATCAGATCCAGTTCTTCAATCTTCAGCGGCTCACCGGCGGCCCAGGCTACGGCGGCACGTGTTTTAATCATCTGCATTTTATGCTCCTGTCAGTTACTCCGATCCGGCGGTTTCCGGTCGTGAGCAGGGTGTTTAAGGTTAAGAGGGGGTGATAAGCCCGGTCAGTCGCTGGACTTATTATCAAACTGTTCAATAATCAGGTACTTCAACGCTTCAACATTTGGCGTGAAGGCATCACGCCGCCACACCAGCCGCGTGTCGGTATCGCGGAATTCCGCCGACAGCGGATGCTGGCGCACGCGTTCATGGCCCGGCAGCAGCGTCAGCACACCTTCCGGCAGCATGGCGATACCGCCGCCGCTGGCGACGCAGGCCAGCATCGCGTGGTAAGAGGGAATATCCATCACCGGCCCGTGCTGCACGCCGTCGGCAAGAAACCAGTTTTCAAAACGCTGGCGGTAAGAACAGCTGGGGCGAAAAGTAAACAGCGTGGCCCCGGCTGCGTCCGCCGGGCCGGCGATTGGCGGGTGTTCAAGGCTGGAGATCAGCACCAGCCGTTCGGAAAAGGCCACGCAGCTATTCAGCTCGTCCATATTGACCGGCCCGTCGGACAGGGCGGCGGCCAGCGTGCCCGCGCGTACCTGCTCGAGGATTTCGCCGGAGGTGCCGGTGGTCAGCGACAGGGTGACGCTTTTATAACGCTGATGAAATTCAGCCAGCAGCGAGGGCAGGCGGCTGGCTGCGGTGCTCTCCATCGAGCCCAACGCAAAGTGCCCGGCGGGTTCGCCGCTGTGGGCCATCGCCATCGCTTCGGCGCTGAGTGCCAGAATGCGCTGCGCGTAGCAGAGAAAGTTATGCCCCATCGGCGACAGCCGCAGGCGCTGCTTTTCCCGAATAAACAGGTCCGTGCCGAGTTCCTCTTCCAGCTGGCGCAGGCGAGTGGTGAGATTAGAGGGTACGCGGTTAAGCTGTTCCGCCGCGCGAACAACCGAGCCGCTGTCGGCAACGGCGCAGAACATTTTGAGCTGGGTCAGATCCATATTCTTTTTTCGTAAGCAACTTTGTGTGAATTATTCACTTTTTGAGAGTTTACCGATCGCATAGACTACTGGCAATGAAAATCGGGCATGGGAGAACAAAATGGCAGTGCGTGTGGCATTCAGCGCGTTTCTGGCGCTGGTGGTAGCAATGGGGATCGGGCGTTTCGCCTTTACCCCGCAGGTTCCTTTAATGATAGACGATCGCCAGCTGTCGCTGACCAGCGCCGGGGTGGTTGCCGCCTTAAACTACCTCGGCTATCTGTTTGGCTCCTGGGACGCGATGCGCGCTACCCGACGGGTGGAGTGGAGGCTACAGGCGGGAATTTGGGGCGCGGTGGCGCTGACGCTGCTTTCCGCCTGCATTGCGGGGCCGTGGTGGCACGGCGTGGTGCGTTTTCTTATCGGCTGGGCCAGCGGCTGGGCGATGGTACTGATCGCCGCGTGGAGTAATGAACAGCTGCATCATTACGGCCGCCCGGCGCTCAGCGCGGCGGTGTTTGCCGGGCCGGGCACCGGAATTTTCCTCAGCGGAATGATGGCGGTGCTGCTGCATCACTGGCAGATCGGTGCCGCCATGGCCTGGCTGGCCTACGGCGTGATGGCGTTGCTGCTGGTTCTGCTCATTGCCCGCAACCTGCCGCGCAGCGGCCAGCTGCATCGCCCGGATGCCGCGCCGGAGCCGCTGAAGCTGACCGCCGGTCTGAAAAAACTGGTCTGGAGCTACAGCCTGGCGGGTTTCGGCTACATCCTGCCGGCGACATTTCTGTCGCAGATGGCGGCGGCGCGATTCCCTGGCAGCGCCTTTGCGCAGTTTGCCTGGCCGGTGTTTGGCGGCGCGGCGGTGCTGGGTATTATCGCGGGGATTCTGACCCGCCGTTACGGCCATAGCAACCGGCGGCTGGCATACGTCCTGGTATTACAGGCCGTCGGCGTATTCGTGTCCGATCTGCTGCCGGGCATTGGCGGGCTGGTGCTGGGCGCGGTGCTGGTCGGTGGCGGTTTCCTCTGCGTGGTTCAGCTTTCACTGCAGTACGGTCGCGAACTGGCACCGCGGCATACCCGCTATCTGGCCGGGCTGCTGACCACTGGCTATGCCCTCGGCCAGCTGGTAGGGCCCCTGCTGTCGGCGATCTCCACTGCTTTGACCCAGCGGCTGGAACCGGCGCTGTATGTGGCGGGCGTGGCCCTGCTGGTGGCCGCCGCGCTGGTCTGGCGGCGCGATGCGGCGGCTGAATGAAACAGTTTCATCGACAATTAAATTGATTCACTGGATCGCGCGCCGATTGTATTACAAAATACCGCCTCAGAAATTTCGCCGGGCCCGTTGCGCCCGGCTGGTCACCTGCTGGAGAAGAAAATCACATGGCGACGTTGAGTCAGGAAGCCGCACTTGTTCATGAAGCACTGCTTACTCGTGGGCTGGAAACCCCGCTACGCGCTCCCGTGCGTGAAATGGATGACGAAACCCGCAGACAGCTGATTGCCGGCCATATGACCGAAATTATGCAGCTGCTGAACCTCGATCTGGATGATGACAGCCTGCGCGAAACCCCGCAGCGTATTGCCAAAATGTACGTGAACGAAGTGTTTTCCGGCCTGGATTACGCCAACTTCCCGAAAATTACCGTGATCGAAAATAAAATGAAGGTTGATGAAATGGTGACGGTGCGTGATATCACGCTGACCAGCACCTGCGAGCATCACTTCGTGATTATCGACGGTAAGGCAACCGTGGCTTATATCCCGAAAGATAAAGTGATTGGCCTGTCGAAGATCAACCGCATCGTGCAGTTCTTCTCTTCGCGCCCGCAGGTGCAGGAACGACTGACGCAGCAGATCCTCGTGGCGCTGCAAACGCTGCTCGGCACCAACAACGTCGCGGTGTCCATCGACGCGGTGCACTACTGCGTAAAGGCGCGCGGCATTCGTGATGCCACCAGCGCCACCACCACCACCTCCCTGGGCGGGCTGTTCAAGTCCAGCCAGAATACCCGGCAGGAGTTCCTGCGTGCGGTACGTCACAGCTGATTGACAGCCTGAGGCGACATCCTGCACTGTAGGGGCAGGCCGGTTTTGCCGGTCTGCCCGTTGTCGATCCACGCCCGGGCGACCGGAAGAGATGAACCTCCCTGGATGAATGCACCCGTAACCCGTATTGCCACGCTGGATTTTATCCGCGGGGTTGCCATTCTTGGCATCCTGCTACTGAACATCACCTCCTTTGCCTTACCGAAAGCCGCCTACCTTAATCCGGCCTGGCACGGCATGCCTGCCGCTTCCGAGCTGTGGGTCTGGTCGGCGATGGATCTGCTGGCGCAGGCTAAATTCCTGACCCTGTTTGCCATTCTGTTCGGTGCCGGGCTACAGATGCTGCTGCCGCGCGGTAAGCGCTGGCTACAGTCGCGGCTGTCGTGGCTGGTGATCTTCGGGCTGCTGCATGGCCTGCTGTTCTGGGAAGGGGATATTCTGCTGGCGTACGGCCTGGTCGGGCTGGTGGTGTGGCGAATGATCCGCGATGTGCCCGGCACGCGGCAGCTGTTTAATACCGGCCTGATGCTGTATGTGGTCGGCAGCGCCATTCTGGTGGTGCTGGGAATGGCCTCCGGGCCAAATCCCAACAGCTCGTGGCTACCCGGTGCCGCAGACATCCAATATGAAACCTTCTGGCGCACTCACGGTGGCTGGGAAGCGCTGCGCAACCGGCTGGATATGCTGGGATCGGCCCTGATGGCGCTGGCCGCACAGTACGGCTGGCAGCTGGCGGGCCTGATGATGTGCGGCGCGGCACTGATGCGCAGCGGTTGGCTGCGCGGTACGTTCAGCGTGCAGCACTATCGCCGTACGGGCTGGCTGCTGGTGCTGACCGGCGTGGCAATTGAAATTCCGTCGATTGCCCTGCAGTGGATGACCGGCTGGAGCTTCCGCTGGTCGGGCTTTTTCTTACAGGTGCCGCGCGAAGTCAGCGCGCCATTGCAGGCACTGGGCTATGCCGCGCTCTGTTTCGGCTACTGGCCACAGCTACAGCGGCGCGCAATCACCAAAGCGGTCAGCGCCGTCGGTCGAATGGCGCTCAGCAACTATCTGCTACAGACGCTGATTTGCACCACGCTGTTCAACCATTTTGCGTTGTTTAACCACTTTAGCCGTCTGCAACTGCTGGCGATTGTCCCTGCTATCTGGCTGGTTAACCTGCTGTTTTCTCTCTTCTGGCTGCGGCTGTTCCGCCAGGGGCCGCTGGAGTGGCTGTGGCGTCGGCTGACGTCGCTGGGGCTGCCAGCGCAGGGAGAAGATGACAGGCATCACAAAGGTTAAAAGTTTGTATGTAACCGTTTTCAGACGTGTGACGCAATTCACGAAGCTGGAACGGCCTGACTGACAAAATAGACGGCAGAAACGCGTCAAGGTCAGGAAGGGCTATGCAAAATCTTATCTTCTGCGGTAATCGGTCATGATTACCATTCGTGATGTCGCCCGTGAGGCGGGCGTCTCCGTGGCAACCGTCTCCCGCGTGTTAAATAACAGCGCGGCGGTTACCGGGGAAACCCGCGACGTCGTGTTAAAAATCGTTGAGCAGCTGGGCTACCGCCCCAACGCCAACGCGCAGGCGCTGGCCAGCCAGGTCAGCGATACCATCGGCGTGGTGGTGATGGATGTATCCGATCCCTTCTTTGGCGCGCTGGTGAAAGCGGTGGATACCGTTGCCCAGCGCCTGCACAAACATGTACTCATCAACAACTCCTATCATCAGGCGGATAAAGAGCGCCACGCCATTGAAGTGCTGATTCGCCAGCGTTGTAATGCCTTGATTGTTCATGCAAAAGCGCTGGGTGATGACGAGCTGTCGTCGCTGATGCAGCAGGTGCCTGGTATGGTGTTAATCAACCGCATCGTGCCCGGATTTGCCCATCGCTGCGTGTGCCTGGACAACGTCAGCGGCGCGCTGATGGCGACGCGCATGCTGTTACAGCACGGGCATCAGCGTATCGGTTATCTCGGATCGGCCCATCCAATCGAAGATGACGATCAGCGCCGCCACGGCTGGATGCAGGCGATGAACGAGCAGGGGATTACCCCGGCCGAGAGCTGGTCTGCCTGCGGCGAGCCGGATTTACAGGGCGGAGAAGCGGCCATGGTAGAGCTGCTGGGGCGCAATCTTCAGCTCAGCGCGGTGTTTGCCTACAACGACAGCATGGCCGCCGGTGCGCTGGCAGCGCTGAAAGACAACGGCATTGCCGTGCCGTTACAGCTTTCCGTCGTTGGATTTGATGATATTCCCATCTCGCGTTACACCGATCCTCAGCTCAGCACTGTACGCTATCCTATTGTTTCTATGGCAAAACTCGCTACCGAACTGGCGCTGAAAGGCGCAGCCGGGCAGCTGGATCACAGTGCCCAGCACTGCTTTATGCCGACGCTGGTGCGCCGTCACTCGGTGGCGCTGCGGCAAAGTGTGTCGGCCGTCACTAACTCAGGCGATTTGCTGGTGTAACCGTTTTCAATCTGTGAGTAAATTCACAGTTAATTAACATGGCCTTCTCTATGATGGCAGCGTCTGCAGGGGCTGAAACATGATGTAACGACAGGGCTGGCTTTCTCGCTGTCGTTAATCAGCACTGCTAAACGTGTTTACATACAGCATTCAGGAAGCCTTTCCGCACACGGACGTCGGGTTTGGTGTTAGCCATAGTCGGCCCGCGTAACAACTCTGTTTCGCCGCCCACGAATCGATCGCCACGCGAGCACGCTGTGCCCGCATTGCGTTGAGTACTACCCTACAAAAAAACCGGAGATACCATGAATAAGAAGGTTTTCACTCTCACCGCCCTGGTCGCCAGCATGATGTTTGGCGCTGCTGCTCACGCTGCTGATACCCGTATCGGCGTGACCATTTACAAGTATGACGACAACTTTATGTCGGTGGTGCGCAAGGCCATTGAGAAAGAAGCCAAAAACAGCTCAGGCGTTCAGCTGTTGATGAACGACTCCCAGAACAGCCAGTCAACCCAGAACGACCAGGTTGACGTCATGGTAGCGAAAGGCGTGAAGGCGCTGGCCATTAACCTGGTTGACCCGGCGGCGGCTGACGTCGTGATTAGCAAAGCTAAAGCCAACGATATTCCGGTAGTGTTCTTTAACAAAGAGCCATCGGCGAAAGCACTGGCCAGCTATGACAAAGCCTATTACGTCGGTACCGACTCTAAAGAGTCCGGCGTTAAGCAGGGCGAGCTGATTGAAAAACACTGGAAGGCCAACCCGGCCTGGGATCTGAACAAAGACGGCCAGATCCAGTTCGTGCTGCTGAAAGGCGAGCCGGGCCACCCGGATGCCGAAGCACGTACCAAATACGTGATCGATACCCTGAACAAAGACGGCCTGAAAACCCAGCAGCTGCATCTGGATACCGCGATGTGGGATACCGCTCAGGCGAAAGATAAGATGGATGCGTGGCTCTCTGGCCCGAACGGCAACAAAATCGAAGTAGTGATCGCTAACAACGACGCGATGGCGATGGGTGCCGTTGAAGCCTTGAAGGCCCACAACAAGTCTTCCGTACCGGTATTCGGTGTGGATGCACTGCCGGAAGCGCTGGCGCTGGTGAAATCCGGTGCAATGGCCGGTACCGTGCTGAACGATGCGGATAACCAGGCGAAAGCCACCTTCGATATGGCGAAAAACCTGGCGGCGGGCAAACCGGCTACCGAAGGTACCAACTACAAACTGGACGGTAAAGTGGTTCGCGTCGCTTACGTTCCTGTCGATAAAGACAATCTGTCACAGTTCGCGAAATAAGTATCACCTGGTGCGGAGCGCTCTGCTCCGCACCAGGCGTTGAATCAGGTCACCCTTTCAGCCAGGTAGAATTATGGGCAGTGATAACGTGCAAACGCAGCGCGAATTTTTGCTCGAGATGACGAATGTAAATAAGTCATTCCCGGGAGTTAAAGCGCTTGATAATGTGAATCTAAAAGTCCGTCCGCATTCAATTCACGCCTTGATGGGGGAGAATGGTGCCGGTAAGTCGACCTTATTAAAATGCCTTTTTGGCATTTACAGTAAAGACTCGGGGAGCATTATTTTTCAGGGGGAGGAAGTTAATTTCAAAAGCTCCAAAGAGGCGCTGGAAAACGGCGTATCGATGGTGCATCAGGAATTAAACCTCGTTCTGCAACGTACCGTCATGGATAATATGTGGCTTGGCCGCTATCCAAAAAAAGGGTTCTTCGTCGATCAGGAAAAAATGTATCGCGATACGAAAGCGATTTTCGACGAACTGGATATTGATATCGATCCGCGCGATAAGGTGGTGACACTTTCCGTTTCGCAGATGCAGATGATCGAAATCGCCAAGGCTTTCTCCTATAACGCTAAAATCGTTATTATGGATGAGCCAACGTCGTCGCTGACCGAAAAAGAAGTTAACCATCTGTTTACCATTATTCGTAAACTGAAGGATCGCGGCTGCGGCATTATCTATATCTCGCATAAAATGGAAGAGATCTTCCAGCTGTGTGACGAAATAACCATTCTGCGCGACGGCCAGTGGATTGCCACCCAGTCGCTGGAAGGGCTGGATATGGATAAGATTATCGCCATGATGGTCGGTCGTTCGCTTAACCAGCGTTTCCCGGATAAGCACAACGTACCGGGGGAAACCATTCTGGAGGTAAGAAACCTGACCTCTCTGCGCCAGCCGTCGATCCGCGACGTTTCCTTCGACCTGCGCAAAGGCGAAATCCTCGGTATTGCCGGGCTGGTGGGGGCTAAGCGAACCGATATCGTCGAGACGCTGTTCGGCATCCGCGAGAAATCCGCAGGTACAATCCGCCTGCACGGTAAGCCGATCAAAAATAACAGTGCCAACGAAGCCATTAACCACGGCTTCGCGCTGGTCACCGAAGAGCGCCGTTCAACCGGTATTTACGCCTATCTGGATATCGGCTTTAACTCGCTGATTTCAAATATCCGTAAGTATAAAAATAATATTGGTCTGTTAGATAACAGCCGGATGAAAAGCGATACCCAGTGGGTCATTGACTCCATGCGGGTAAAAACCCCGGGTCATAAAACGTCGATTGGTTCGCTTTCCGGCGGTAACCAGCAGAAAGTGATTATTGGTCGCTGGCTGCTGACTCAGCCGGAAATATTAATGCTGGATGAACCGACGCGCGGCATTGACGTTGGCGCGAAGTTTGAAATTTATCAGCTGATTGCCGAGCTGGCGAAGAAAGAAAAAGGAATCATTATTATCTCATCGGAAATGCCGGAGCTGTTGGGTATCACCGATCGGATACTGGTAATGAGTAATGGCCTGGTTGCAGGCATTGTCGAAACGAAAAACACCACGCAAAACGAAATATTGCGTTTGGCATCGTTGCACCTTTAATGATGTAAGGGCTGTTACTATGAATGCAGTGAATAAAAAGAATGCGCTCACCTGGTTAAAAGAGGGCGGAATTTACGTGGTGCTGCTGGTTCTGCTGGCAGTCATCATTATCCAGGACCCAACGTTTTTAAGTTTAATGAACCTGAGTAATATTCTTACCCAGTCCTCCGTGCGCGTCATTATTGCACTGGGCGTGGCGGGGCTGATCGTTACCCAGGGTACCGACCTGTCTGCCGGTCGTCAGGTTGGCCTGGCGGCAGTAGTGGCGGCAACGCTGCTGCAATCGATGGACAACGCCAACAAGGTGTTTCCTCATATGGAAACCATGCCGATTGCGCTGGTTATTCTGATTGTCTGCGCGGTGGGTGCGCTGATTGGCCTGGTGAACGGCCTGATTATCGCCTACCTCAAGGTAACGCCGTTTATCACCACGCTGGGTACGATGATTATCGTTTACGGCATTAACTCGCTGTACTACGACTATGTCGGTGCGTCGCCGGTGGCCGGTTTTGACGAGAAGTTCTCTACCTTTGCGCAGGGCTTTATCCGCCTGGGCGACTTTAAACTCTCGTACATCACTTTCTACGCGATTATCGCCATCTTCCTGGTGTGGATACTGTGGAATAAAACCCGCTTCGGTAAAAACATCTTTGCTATCGGTGGTAACCCGGAAGCGGCGAAAGTCTCTGGCGTAAACGTCCCGTTCAACCTGATCCTGGTCTACGCCCTGTCCGGCGTGTTCTATGCTTTCGGTGGGATGCTGGAAGCGGGCCGTATCGGTTCTGCCACCAATAACCTTGGCTTTATGTACGAGCTGGATGCGATTGCGGCCTGCGTGGTGGGCGGCGTGTCGTTTGCCGGCGGCGTGGGTACGGTAGCAGGTGTGGTGACAGGGGTGATCATCTTTACGGTGATCAACTACGGCCTGACCTATATCGGCGTCAACCCTTACTGGCAGTACATCATCAAGGGCGGCATTATCATCTTCGCGGTGGCGCTGGATTCACTGAAGTACGCACGTAAGAAGTAACTTGTTTGTGAAAAGGGCTGCGTGATGCAGCCCTTTTCATATCGAAGCGGGTGATGTCACCTTTCTGCAATTCTGCCCATCCATTAGTCAATAGCGCCCGCCGCAGGCACCTTTTCCTTACCAAACCGCTGCGCAAGAACAGAAATCAGCCCCGGCATACACATCCCCGTCAGAATCAGTACACCGCCCAGCAGAACGTTGACCGACAGGCTTTCATGCAGCAGCCAGACGGCGAACAGCGCGGAAAACACCGGTTCAAGATTGTAGATCAGCACCGCGCGGGTCGGCGAGGTATAGCGCTGATAGTGGGTCTGCACCCAGAAGGCAATCACCGTAGAAAACAGCGCAGTCACCAGCAGGGCCCACACCAGCGGGCCGTCCCACGTCTGCGGGAACCACTCGCCGCCGCTGGCGTGCTGCATCAGCATAATCACCGCTGCCATGGTGGCCACCTGTAAAAACGTCAGGGCAGTGTTGTCGTGACGGACGCTGAGCTTATCCAGCGCAAGAATATGCAGCGCCGTGAACACCGAACCGATAATCACCAGCGAATCGCCCCACTGCAAATGCCAGTCGTGCATATCGGACATCACCAGCAAACCGGCCACGCCAAACAGCACAGCGATAATTGCGGATGCGGATGGCAGCTTCCCTGCCAGCGGGCCGGAGAGCAGCAGCACCCAGACTACCGCCAGCCCGGCCAGAAACCCGGTATTCGATGCGGTGGTGGTTTGCAGCCCGAGGATCAGAAAGACGAACGCCGCACCCAGCAGCAGGCCCAGAGAAATGCCCGCAAGGTACGTTCGGCCACCGATGCCCGCCAGGCTTTTGGCGCTGAATGGCAACATCAGCAGGGTAGAGAGCAGGAAGCGCAGCCCCAGCACCATCAGTACCGGATGCAGGGCGACCGCCTGCTTCATCACCGGGAAGCCAATTCCCCATCCGGCGGCAACGCAAACCAGCAGCAGTTCCGCTATCCAGCGTTTGCGTGTGGTGACTTCATTCATTCGACAACTCCCGGTCCATGTCTGGCTAATGCGAGTAGTAGTTACTTTCCTTTCTGCTGGATTTCCAGCAGCTGCTCCGGGGTGACTGCCGGGTAGCTCTGCGCGTCTTCAGGCACTTCATGTACTGCCGGGATCGGCACCAGAGGCCCGAGGAATCGCGGTTCGCGCTTCATCAGGTACAGATCGGCCAGTGCGCCAAGGCGAGCGCCCACTTCACGCAGCCGCACGCTGAGCATGTTTTTCGGCGAGGGAACCGCATAGCACTGCGCCTGAATCCCCATATGCAGGGCGATAAACAGCGCGCGCTCGCAGTGGAAGCGCTGGGTAATAATAATAAAGTCGTTGGTATCGAACACCTTGCGGGTGCGCACAATGGAGTCGAGGGTACGGAAACCGGCGTAGTCCAGCACGATATCGGACGGCTCCACGCCGGCCGCAATCAGGTCACGGCGCATGGTCATCGGTTCGTTATAGCTTTGCTGGGCATTATCGCCGCTCAGCAGCAGATAGTTCACCTTGCCGCTGTTATAGGCGTTCATCGCACCCTGGATGCGATAAAGGTAATACTGATTGATCACCCCGGTTCGGTAATACTTGGCGGTGCCCAGTACCACGCCAACCTGACGGTGGGGCAGGGATTTCAAATCGTCGTAAATATAGGGGGCGGTTTTCCAGCTCATCCAGCGATCCAGGCCAAGCGCAGTCAGAACCATCAGAACGATGATGATAATCAGACCATAAGCCAGGCGTTTCAACATACTGAACGGCGCTCGAAATTGCGGAGATAAGGTGGTTCAAGGCTACTGTAGGGAGAGAGGGGAAGCAAGCAACGGCGCGCCGTATGGCGTTTTTTCACACAAATAGCCGGGCGTAGTGTGACGCCCGGCAGATTCTTCTTAGATAGAAGTACGGCGATAGTTACGATACTGCGGCAGCCAGAAGTTGGCGGCAATGGCTTTGGACAGCACGTCTTCCGAGGTGACAACCGCCACGCCCGCCAGCTGTGCGGCTTTGCCTACGGCCATCGCAATGACTTTTGACACGCCCTGAATATCCTTCACTTCTGGCAGTACCGGGCCGGAGCCGTCGTTAGCCAGAGGCGAGCACTCTGCCAGCGCACGGCTGGCGGCCATCAGCATGCTGTCGGTTACGCGGCTCGCGCCGGAGGCAATCACGCCCAGACCAATACCCGGGAAGATATAGGAGTTATTGCACTGGGCAATCGGGTAGGTTTTATCCTTCCAGATCGCTGGTGCAAACGGGCTGCCGGTGGCGACCAGCGCCTGACCGTCGGTCCAGGCCATAATGTCCTGCGGCGTGGCTTCTACGCGGGAAGTCGGGTTAGACAGCGGCATGATAATCGGGCGCGGGCAGTGCTTATGCATTTCACGCACGATCTCTTCGCTGAACAGCCCCGGCTGGCCGGAAACGCCGATCATAATGCTCGGGCGCGCGTTGCGCACCACGTCCAGCAGGGAGAGCGAATCGCTGCTGCTGTCCCAGTTGGCCAGACGTTCGCTTTTCTGCACCAGCTTGCTCTGGAAGTTAAGCAGGTTTGGCAGCTTGTCGGTCAGCAGGCCGAAGCGGTCGACCATAAATACGCGGGCGCGCGCTTCGTCTTCGCTCAGCCCTTCGGATTTCATCTGGGCGATAATCTGCTCGGCGATACCGCAGCCGGCGGAACCGGCACCGAGGAACACCACATTCTGCTCGCTCAGCTTGCTGCCCGCTGCACGGCTGGCGGCCAGCAGGGTACCCAGCGTGACGGCGGCGGTGCCCTGGATATCGTCATTGAAGCAGCAAACTTCGTTACGATAGCGCTCCAGCAGCGGCATGGCATTCTTCTGCGCGAAGTCTTCAAACTGCAGCAGCACGTTCGGCCAGCGGCTTTTCACGGCGGTGATAAATTCGTTGACGAAGTTATCGTACTCCTCGCCGGTAATGCGCGGGTGGCGCCAGCCCATGTACAGCGGATCGTTCAGCAGCTGCTGGTTGTTGGTGCCGACATCCAGCACCACCGGCAGGGTGTAGGCCGGACTGATACCGCCGCAGGCGGTATAGAGCGACAGCTTGCCGATAGGAATACCCATGCCGCCGATGCCCTGGTCGCCCAGGCCGAGAATGCGCTCGCCGTCGGTCACGACGATCACTTTTACATTCTGCTTGGTGGCGTTCTGCAGCATGTCTTCAATGTTGGCGCGGTTCGGATAGGAGATAAACAGACCGCGCGCGCGGCGATAGATCTCAGAGAAGTGCTCACAGGCTGCACCCACCGTTGGGGTGTAGATGATGGGCATCATCTCTTCCAGATGGTTGTCCAGCAGGCGGTAGAACAGGGTTTCGTTGGTGTCCTGGATATTACGCAGATAGACGTGCTTATCGTTATTATTTTTAAAATCCTGGAACTGCCGCCAGGCACGTTCGGCCTGTTCCTCGATGGTTTCAACCGTTTCCGGCAGCAGGCCGTTGAGGTTAAAGTCATTACGCTCTTCAATCGAAAAGGCGCTGCCTTTGTTCAGCAGGGGGAATTCCAGCAGGATCGGACCGGCGTAAGGGATGTAAAGCGATCGTTTACTTTCGTATTCGAGTTCCATGCAATTCGTACTCTGGTTGCTATCGTGATGATGTGGGGCCAATCCTAGAATAAATCATCTGAAAATACAGCTTTTGTTAACAAGTAATAACAAAAGCTGCGATCTTTCTCGTATTGCGGGCTGATTTTTACGGTTTTACCAGGGGAATAACCGAGAATTCAGTACAGCCCAGTGCGCTGAGGGTGGCGACGGTGGCGGACCGCTGGCTGAGTTTCGCCTCTGGCGCTTCGGCCAGTACCGCGCGGGAAATATCGCTGCTGGCGTATCCGGCAAGATTCAGCAGATTCAGCGCGCCCTGCAGCGGCGGCAGAGTGGGGTTAAAGGCGGCATTTTCCGCATAGCGCCCGGCAAAGATCGTGCCGTCGGTCGTTTCCAGCGCTACGCCGCTCCATGCCTGGCTGTACGGCGCATGGCTGCTGTTGGCCGCCGCCAGTGCCGCCTGTTCCAGCGCATCGCCCCGGATCGCCACGCCGTGATCGACGTTATCCATTAGCAGGGTGGTAATGTTCAGATCGCGCGGGCCGAACGAATCCGGCAGATAGTCGCCCAGCGTGGCCGCCGCGCGGCCCGGCAGCTCGATAGTCAGCGCCGTGCCGCTGTTCAGCTCGTTCATAAACTGGCGGCAGTGACCGCAGGGGGTGTAGTTGACCGTGATCGCTTCAAGCGCGCGTTCCCCCCGGAGCCAGGCGTGGGTCACTGCGCTCTGCTCGGCGTGCACCGTTTGCTGCATGGTGGTGCCGCTGAATTCCATATTGGCCCCGAACCACAGCGTGCCGCTGGCACCGCGTGCGATGGCACCGACTTTAAAATCGGACAGCGCGGCCTGTGCGCAGGCTGCGGCCAGCGGCAGCAGGGCAAAGGCCAGTTCGCTGTCGTTATAGCCACACTGCTTTTTCAATATTGCCGCTTCATCGGCGCTGATGCGGGCAGAAAACGCCGCAGAAGAAATAATCGGCCGAATGGCATGCTGTAATGGCTCGGGAAGCGTGGCGAAGGCTGCCAGGAATCTTGGATGCATTTTAGGCCTCTTTATGCTGGATGCAGGCTCATGTTAACGAGCCGGCAGCCAGTTATATGTGATCTGCATCTCTCTGTCAGTGTAATAAATGAAATTGATAAACAAAATGCGAGATCTCTCGCAAGTTTTACCCCAGCCAGTGCAGCAGTACGGGAAAAATAAACGGTGCCAGTAGTGAGGTAATAATGGCGCACAGCACCAGCGCCAGCGAACTGAACGCCCCTTCCTGCGCATCCATCTCTACCGCGCGGGCGGTGCCAATTGCGTGCGAGGCATTACCAATCGCCAGCCCACGGGCGGAGGCGGCACGCACCCGCAGCAGATTCAGCAGCATATGGCCAAACACCGCGCCCAGCACCCCGGCCATCAGCACGCAGATTGCGCTAATCGCCGGTATCCCACCCAGCGAGCCGGACACCGCCATAGCAATTGGCGTGGTCACTGATTTCGGCAACAGGGTTGCGGCGATCTCGGGTGTGGCACCGAGCCACAGGGCAATGGCAGTCCCGGAGATCATCGCGGTGATACTGCCGATAAAGCAGACGCTGATAATCGACTTCCAGCGGGCGCGGATCTGATGCATTTGCTCATACAGCGGCAGCGCAAGGGCGACCACGGCGGGCTGCAACAGGCTGTTCAGGATGGCGCTGCCCTGGAAATAGCGGGTATAGGGGATTTGCAGCAGCAGCAGCAGTGGAATAATCACCGCCATAGCAATCAGCAGGGGATTCACAATAGAAATCTTCACCCGTGCGGCAAGCTGACGCGCCGCCAGAAACACCACGACCGTTAACGGAATGGACCACCACATATCACTCATCGCGTTCCCCCTCAGGTGCCAGCGGCTGGCGGTGCATACGCTGTGAAAGAACACCCACGGTCACCAGCACAATCAGCGTGCTGACCAGGCAGGAAACCACAATCGGGCCAAACTGCGCGGTGAGAATATCCATATCGTTCATCACACCGACGCTAATCGGCACGAACAGCAGCGCCATATAGCGGATAAACAGGCTACAGCCGGGCCTGACCCACTCAACGGGAAGGATTTGCGTAGCCAGCAGGGCGAACAGCACCAGCATGCCGATAATACTGCCGGGAATGGTGACGGGAAGCAGGCTGGAAATGCCGATACCCACATACAGGCAGAGGTAAATAATGAAAAAGGCGCGGATAAACTGCCACAGAATCAGCGGGGCGCGGCGCATGATAACCTCCTGAATTTAGGAATGTTAATCATACGATTAATTGAGTTGATGCGCTACCCGGGCGGGCAATCGCAGAAATAACAAAGGGGCGAACGGTTTTCCGTTCGCCCCTGTTAAGAACGGCTTACTTAACCTGCTGACCAGGCTGTGCGCCGCTGTCCGGACTGAGCAGGAAGATATCCTTACCGCCAGGGCCTGCGGCCATCACCATCCCTTCGGAAACGCCGAAGCGCATTTTGCGTGGCGCGAGGTTCGCCACCATCACCGTCAGGCGACCGACCAGTACCGCCGGGTCCGGATAGGCTGCACGAATACCGGAGAACACCTGGCGGCTTTCACCGCCCAAATCCAGCGACAGGCGCAGCAGCTTGTCGGAGCCGTCAACGAATTCCGCATTCTGGATCAGCGCAATACGCATATCCACTTTGGCGAAGTCGTCAAAGGTAATGGTGTCCTGAATCGGGTCGTCGGCCAGCGGACCGGTTACCGCCGGTTTCGCGGCGGCAGCGGCTTCCTCTTTCGACGCTTCAATCAGGCCGTTAACTTTATCCATTTCAACGCGGTTATACAGCGCCTTGAAGGCCGCAATATTGTGGCTCAGCAGCGGCTGGTGGATGCCTTCCCAGCTCAGTTCCTGATTAAGGAACGCTTCCACGCGATCGCTCAGCTGCGGCAGCACCGGCTTCAGCCAGGTCATCAGCACGCGGAACAGGTTAATGCCCATTGAGCAGATGGCCTGCAGATCGGCATCGCGGCCTTCCTGCTTCGCCACTACCCACGGAGCCTGCTCGTCGACGTAGCGGTTGGCCACGTCGGCCAGTGCCATAATCTCACGGATCGCACGGCCGAACTCGCGGCTGGCCCAGGCTTCGCCAATGCTTTCTGACGCATCGGTAAAGGTTTTATACAGCGCCGGGTCCGCCAGTTCGGCAGAGAGCTGGCCGCCAAAACGCTTATTGATAAAGCCGGCGTTGCGCGAGGCCAGGTTAACCACTTTATTGACGATATCCGCATTCACGCGCTGCACGTAATCTTCCAGATTCAGGTCGATATCGTCGATGCGGGAAGAGAGTTTCGCCGCGTAGTAGTAGCGCAGGCTGTCGGAATCCAGATGCTGCAGCCAGGTGCTGGCCTTAATAAAGGTGCCGCGCGATTTGGACATCTTCGCGCCGTTAACCGTCACATAGCCGTGCACGAACAGGTTGGTCGGCTTACGGAAGTTGCTGCCTTCCAGCATCGCCGGCCAGAACAGGCTGTGGAAATAGACGATATCTTTACCGATAAAGTGGTAGAGATCCGCGTCAGAGTCGGTCTTCCAGAACGCATCGAAGTCGATATCGCCGCGTTTATCGCACAGGTTCTTAAACGCGCCCATATAGCCGATAGGCGCATCCAGCCAGACGTAGAAATATTTGCCCGGCGCACCAGGAATTTCAAAGCCGAAGTAAGGTGCATCGCGGGAGATATCCCACTGCTGCAGGCCAGACTCGAACCATTCCTGCATCTTATTAGCAACCTGCTCCTGCAGCGCGCCGGAACGGGTCCAGGCCTGCAGCATGGCGCTGAATTCCGGCAGATCGAAGAAGAAGTGCTCGGAATCACGCAGTACCGGTGTAGCGCCGGAAACCACCGACTTCGGATCGATCAGCTCGGTTGGGCTGTAGGTGGCGCTGCACACTTCGCAGTTGTCGCCATACTGATCCGGAGCCTTACATTTCGGGCAGGTGCCTTTAACGAAGCGGTCCGGCAGGAACATGCCTTTTTCCGGATCGTAAAGCTGGGAAATGGTCCGGTTTTTGATAAAACCGTTCTCTTTCAGGCGCGTGTAGATCAGCTCGGACAGCTCACGGTTCTCTTCGCTGTGCGTTGAGTGATAGTTGTCGTAGCTGATATCGAAACCGGCAAAGTCGGTCTGATGTTCCTGACTCATTTCGGCGATCATCTGCTCCGGTGCGATGCCCAGCTGCTGAGCTTTCAGCATAATCGGCGTACCGTGTGCGTCATCGGCGCAGATGAAGTAAACCTGGTTGCCGCGCATTCGCTGGTAACGGACCCAAATATCTGCCTGGATATGCTCGAGCATGTGTCCGAGATGAATGGAACCGTTGGCGTACGGCAGGGCGCACGTTACCATAATTTTTTTCGCGACTTGAGTCATAGTGAGACTTGCTTTACCTGTTGAAAAAGGGGTTTAGATGGTAACCGAAAGCCACTCCCTGCGTAAACAAGGGGTTCATCCACAGGGGGATTTTTACGGCCCCGCTTCCCCGGGGCAGGGCGGGATCTGATATGCTTAGCGCTATAACGCATTCTTTATTACAGACCAGAACAAGGAGCCGGGATGACGTCACAAGCGAAGCCCGAAGCGCTGCGCGCAATCGTCATGGGGGTGCTGGCCACCTTTGAGCATCCAACCCTGCAGCACAATCTTACCGTGCTGAAGGCACTTCGACACTGCGCATTAATAGACCACACACTGCACATCGAACTGACTCTGCCGTTTGCCTGGCAGAGCGCATTTGAAACGCTGAAATCGACCGTTAGCGCCGAACTGCTGCGCCTCAGCGGTGCCTCAGCCATCAGCTGGCGGCTGTCGCTAAATGTCGCCACCCTGCAACGGGTGAAAAACCGCCCCGGGGTGAACGGCGTGAAAAACATCATCGCCGTCAGCTCCGGCAAGGGCGGGGTAGGGAAGTCCACCACGGCGGTTAACCTGGCGCTGGCGCTGGCCGCCGAGGGCGCGAAGGTCGGCCTGCTGGATGCGGACATCTACGGCCCGTCGATCCCGGATATGCTGGGCACCGAAGCGCAGCGCCCCAGCTCGCCGGACGGCAAGCATATGGCACCGATTATCGCCCACGGCCTGGCGACCAACTCTATCGGCTATCTGGTGACCGACGATAACGCCATGGTGTGGCGCGGCCCGATGGCCAGCAAAGCGCTGATGCAGCTGCTAAACGAAACGCTGTGGCCAGATCTGGACTACCTGGTGCTGGATATGCCGCCGGGAACCGGTGACATTCAGCTGACGCTGGCGCAGAACGTGCCGGTGACCGGGGCGGTGGTGGTCACCACGCCGCAGGACATTGCGCTGATTGATGCCCGTAAAGGGATTGTGATGTTCGAGAAGGTGAACGTGCCGGTACTGGGCATTGTTGAGAACATGAGCATTCATATCTGCAGCCAGTGCGGCCACCACGAGCCGATCTTCGGCACCGGTGGGGCAGAGCGCCTGGCAGAGCAGTATCACACCCGGCTGCTTGGCCAGCTGCCGCTGCATATCAGCCTGCGGGAAGATTTGGACGACGGCGAACCGACGGTCGTGCGCAGGCCGGACAGCGAGTTCACCACGCTCTATCGCCAGCTGGCCGGTAGCGTTGCTGCGCGTCTTTACTGGCAGGGTGAAGTGATACCGGAAGATATTTCCTTCCGCGCGGTTTAAACAGGTCGCCGTTAACGGGCGGGCATCATCGCCCGGCCGTTACGCCAGGCGCACGTGCCGCTGCTGGAAGCCGTCCACCATCGAATAGTCAAAATCTATTTTTCCGGCGTCAAACAGCTCAAGAATCAGCGTGAAATCGTTGTCGGGCGACACGTTGCAGCGGTGATTGAGCAGCGTATCCTGCATGATAAAATTCCGGTCGCCACGGGCGATACGCTGCAAATACTGCAACATGCTATAGGCATTTTTACTGATGCCTGTCCGTTCGTTAAGGGGTCTGCTGGTCATCGTCTTTACTGGCGTGATCTTATTGCGAAAGGGGTATTATAGTCCGTTATGTTTAATGGACGGCAAGCCGATTTTATATTTCGACGCCACCAGCCGCAGCAGAGTGCAGATGATAATCGCCGCCCAGGTGCTGTAGATGTGCGGGACCCACCCGGCCGAACCGTTTATTTCTATTGCTGCACCGATTAACGCTGCGCTGGCGTAGATATCCTGGCTGAAGATGGTTGGCGGCTTACCGATCATCAGGTCACGCAAACACCCTCCACCAACGGCGCTGACGCATCCCAGGAGTATAGACAGCTCAACATTTTGCGTATGCTGCCAGGTTTTATTGGCACCAAACGCGGCAAAAAATCCCAGCCCCAGCGCATCAAAAAACAGCGTGGCACGTTCAAATGAAAGGATGAGACGTTGAAAAAACGCCACGCAGATGACCGCTGCGACAATCACCAGCAAATAGCTGAGGCTGACCAGGCCAGCCGGCGGTAACGTGCCGATGCAGATATCGCGCATGACGCCGCCTCCGATGGCAGTAACCGCCGTCAGTACGAACACGCCAAAAATATCAAAATCCTCTCTTACCCCAGCGGTAGCACCGCTCAGGGCAAAAGCAAAAGTCCCTATCAGATCGATAGTGTGAAAAATATTCAGCATGCCAAACATCCCTTGTCTGCATGAACCAAAATGGAGTGATAAGCCGGGGAGTCATAAGCGGTAAAATGATGTGTGCAACGCCGCACCCTTCCTGTGCCATAAGTTGCGGTATCAACCGTTAAAGCACAAAGTGCATTAAAAGATACTCACCCTGTTCGCTTTCTCCCTGTGCCACCGTTCGCCATCCATGTTTCTTATAGAAGCTTTGCGCCTGTAAATTCTCGGCCAGACACTTCAACGCGCCGGTCGAGGTAAACGAGCGTTGTACCGCCTGTAAAAGTGCGCTTCCCGCACCGCTTCCCTGCCACTCCGGGTCCACAAACAGGCTGTGCAGGAAGTTATCCTGCTCAAGTACGGCGGCAAAACCTACACGATGACCATCCAGTTCCGCCACAAGGATACGTTCACCCAGCGTGGCATGGTCAAAATCCTCTAAACGCCAGTCGCTATCGTCCAGCCAGGTCCAGCTGTGCCTGCGAGCAGCAAGAAACAGCGTACGCAGGAAAGGACGATCGGCCTCAGTGTAGGGACGGATAATCATGATCTACAGACTCCTGAAATGAACGCGCCGGATGGCAATCGGCAGAGTGTATAGCAAAACCGGTAGCGAATACTCCGGGAAAATAACGCGCAGCAAGGGGCAGGGAGTAAGTTAATGTAGATGCTGAAAATTTAGTTTCAAGCAGAATTGTATCCGCCCTGAAAGCGTTATGGGCAAGATAATAATCTGTTTAATGGCTCTATGAAGGTAGGATTGAAGTGAGGATGGACGTGAATGACGAGGCTTTGGATTTAAATACCACGACAAAGCAGTTAAATATCGTGAAAAATAACACCGGCTGATTAATTTATATGCGTTGGGGTGTGAGTTCTACGACACCAGGTCTAATGAGAAAATTCCTATTATTTCTGCTGCTAATAATTCCTTTTGCGGCTATCAATATACCTGAGAAATTAAAACTGATTAAAAATCATATAGTTGAAATTTATTTACTAATGTTTATTAGGATTTATACCATGAATTTTCCAGCACTCAGAGCCGTCTGGAAAACGCCTGTACCAAGATATAGCACTCCCAATTGACAGATATTTACCTTAGAATAATTCCAATTCACTAGTACAACCACACCAGCCTGGAACGCGTTCGGAGGCTCTATCCGATCGCGACCTGACCGGGCGTTGAATGTGGTAAATGATTATCGCCGAGTAGCACAGTGCACTGGTAGCTGTTGAGCCAGGGGCGGTAGCCTGCCTGGACGGGTGATATTTTTTAATCAAACAGCCCGCTCGTTTTTACACCGCTACAGCAAATTTAATCATAGTGTCATCTAATTTTCGTATACCTGAAAATTTATAGTTGATATTCAGAAAAACGTGCAAAAAATTCAGATTTATTCCAGCTATAACCACTTGCAATATTTTATTTTTTAGAACTTGAGTTCATCTGGTTACCAGTTAACGGACTGATATAGCGATGCAAATATTTTATCTTGCTGATAAATAAGGTTTTTATTTTTTGGCTGTTTCAGTGCTGTCGGCTTTACATCTCAGAATAATGGCTAATTCCATATAAGGATTAAGGATAATCCGCAGCGTTTTACCCTACAAAAAGTTTAATTAAACTCCTCGCTTTAATACGGGAATGGCTTCATTCCTGACCGCAAAAAACGTAGTACGTGAAATATTTACGGTCTGTCTGAGATGTTTTCAGAGTTATCGCTCTTGCAGCCCGAAACCGAAGATAATTTTTAGCGAAAATTTGTGGTTATAAGTGGCCTCATTATCAGGCCTGAAGTAGTATTGTGCAGATTCAAACAGCACGTTTTGATACTTCTGCAAGGCCGGAATTATCAGCATCGACAACACATTTTTTACAGTGTGTACACGTAACACAGCATCCTGGGGGGATGCACAGGGGGAAATCTAAGCATATGAGAGCAACAGCAGCACCGTCTGTTCCACTTTTAGCCGGTAGAACTCTACCCGAAGCACTACACCCCTTTCACCGCAGCGGTTGCCACCGCAACGTGATACCAGGATGGGCACCCAGAATCACGGTAACTTTTCATAACGTTTTGGCTATGGTTGGTAAAGAGACCCGATAGAGCATTCACCTTCTAAGCTCAGGCTATTTATTGCTGCTGAATGCAGCAGATAAAAATGACGACTGTTAGTAATTGCGCCCTAAAACGGATACTGGCAGATAACTCTCTTATTCATTGATGATATGAACTTATGACGAAGAAATATTTGAAACTTTCGGTGGTTGCAGCAGCAATTGGGTTATTAAGTGGTTGTACCGTGATACCGGGGCAGGGCCTGAGCACTTCTGATAAGGATGTGATTAAATCCCAGGATAGCGATTTTGACGTTAGCAAAATGGTTAACGTGTTCCCGATGACGCCAAATCTGATCGACCAGCTGCGCCCGGCCCCGGTGATCTCTCGCCCTAATCCTCAGCTTGATGCCTTACTGAGCAACTATGAATACCGCATTGGCGTGGGCGACGTGCTGATGGTGACCGTATGGGATCACCCTGAGCTGACCACCCCGGCCGGCCAGTACCGCAGCGCCAGCGACACCGGTAACTGGGTTAACGCCGACGGCACCATCTTCTATCCTTATATTGGTAAGGTACAGGTTGCCGGCAAAACCCTGGCGCAGATCCGCCAGGAAATCAGCAACCGCCTGACCACCTATATTGAAAGCCCGCAGGTTGACGTCAGCATTGCGGCCTTCCGCTCACAGAAAGCGTACGTGACCGGTGAAGTGATTAAATCTGGCCAGCAGGCGATTACCAATATCCCATTAACCGTAATGGATGCAATCAATGCCGCGGGTGGCCTCGCCCCGGATGCCGACTGGCGCAACGTGGTGCTGACGCACAACGGTCAGGAATCAAAACTTTCCCTCTATGCGCTGATGCAGAAGGGCGATCTGACTCAGAACAAGATGCTGTTCCCGGGCGATATTCTTTACGTACCGCGCAATGACGATCTGAAAGTGTTCGTGATGGGCGAAGTCGGCAAGCAGTCGACCCTGAAAATGGATCGCAGCGGTATGACGCTGGCCGAAGCGCTGGGGAACTCGGAAGGTATCTCGCAGGCGATGGGGGATGCGCAGGGTGTCTTCGTGGTGCGCCAGCTGAAGGGCGATAAAAACGGTAAGATTGCCAATATCTACCAGCTAAATGCTAAAGACGCTTCGGCAATGGTACTGGGTACTGAATTCCAGCTGCAGCCTTACGATATCGTCTATGTGACTACGGCACCGATCGTTCGTTGGAACCGCGTGATTTCTCAGCTGGTACCGACCATTACTGGCGTGCATGATATGACTGAAAACGTCCGCTATATCAGGAACTGGAATTAATCATGTTTGATTCTATTCTTATTGTTTGTACTGGGAATATATGTCGCTCTCCAATAGGAGAGCGTATACTGAGGGAGCTTTTACCTAGTAGAAAAATAGATTCTGCGGGAACAGGGGCATTAGTAGGTCAAGCTGCTGATAGTAGTGCTATTGAGGTAGCATCAAAGCATGGTTTGTCTTTAGAGAACCATAAAGGGCAACAGTTTTCTTCGAGTTTAGGAAGAAAATACGATTTGATATTGGTTATGGAAAAATCGCATCTTGAAATTATAGGACGTGCAGCGCCTGAATTGAGGGGTAAAACTATGCTTTTTGCTCATTGGTTAGCTCAAAAGGAAATACCTGATCCTTACCGCAAGAGTGAGGAAGCTTTTGAATCAGTTTATAGAATGATTGAGCAGGCCGGTGCATGCTGGGCTGAAAAACTTAGAAAATAATTCTCGGGAATAATGCATG
The DNA here is from genome assembly GCF_016624545.1 of Erwinia sp. S38. Lineage (NCBI taxonomy): Bacteria > Pseudomonadati > Pseudomonadota > Gammaproteobacteria > Enterobacterales > Erwiniaceae > Erwinia > Erwinia sp. S38. The sequence goes on from NZ_JACVTS010000010.1 coordinate 25,575, forward strand.
TCATCCGTAATAAATAAACCTAATGCAAATAACTCAGATGATATTGATCTGGGTAAACTAATTGGCGAATTGATTGACCATCGTAAGTTAATTATTGCAATAACTGCAATAATGACGATTCTTTCAATCATATATGTTCTTTTTTCAACACCAGTATATCAAGCTGATGCTCTGGTACAGGTTGAACAAAAGCAAGGGAATGCGATCTTAAGTAATCTGAGTCAAATGTTACCGGATAGCCAACCCCAGTCAGCTCCGGAAATCACATTACTCCAGTCTAGAATGATTCTTGGAAAAACTGTAGACGATTTGAATCTGCAAATAGTGAGTAGGCAAAAATACTTCCCAATATTTGGCTCAGGTTGGGCAAGGTTAACTGGTGCGACTCCTTCTAAAATTGATATTAATCGATTGTTTATACCAACTATAAATGGAGAAACTCAAAATCTTACTTTAACAGTTATTGATGACAAAACATTCAACGTAACAGGTACAGACTTTGAGTTTAAAGGACATGTTGGTGAGTTAATAACAGAAAAAGGCATTAGCATTCAGATAAATGGTATTGAGGCTAATGCTGGTGATGAGTTTTCAATAGACTATATCTCAAAACTTAAAGCGATAAATAATTTGAAGGAAGTATTATCAGTATCTGATCAAGGTAAAGATACTGGTATGCTGTATCTAGTTTTGACTGGTGAAGATCCTGATTTAATCTCTAGAATATTGAATAGCATCAGTAACAATTATTTGGTTCAAAATATATCAAGGCAAGCAGCGCAGGATGCAAAAAGTTTAGATTTTCTGAGCGTCCAGTTGCCTAAAGTACGTGCAGACTTAGACCATTCTGAAGATCTATTGAATCAATATAGGCGACAAAAAGATTCAGTAGATTTGTCAATGGAAGCAAAATCAGTTCTCGATCAAATTGTTAACGTTGAAAATCAACTTAATGAACTAACCTTCAGAGAGTCTGAAGTTTCTCAACTCTACACAAAAGAGCATCCGACATATAAAGCTCTTATTGAAAAAAGAGAAACTTTGAACCAAGAAAAATTAAAACTGAATAAAAAAGTTTCTTCGATGCCTGCAACACAGCAAGAAGTACTACGTCTGAGTCGAGATGTTGAGTCAGGACGAGCTGTATATATGCAGTTATTAAATAGGCAACAAGAGTTAAATATAGCCAAGTCAAGTGCGATTGGAAATGTTAGAATAATAGATCAGGCCATCACATCGCCAAAGCCCGTTAAACCAAGAAAAATAATCGTTATTGCTCTCGGTATCATTTTTGGCGGTATGCTTTCTGTAGGCTTAGTGCTTCTTAAAGTATTTTTGAGAAGAGGGATTGAATCACCAGAGCAGCTAGAGGAAATTGGTATAAATGTATATGCTAGCGTACCAGTCTCTGAAGCTTTAGAGAAACAACGATCGAGTAAGTTAAGACGTAAAAGTGTTAATGATGAGGATACTTCGTTGTTAGCAATGGAAAACCCTGCTGATCTTGCAATTGAATCAATAAGAGGTCTGAGAACAAGTTTGCATTTTGCAATGCTAGAAGCTAGGAATAATGTTTTAATGATCTCAGGTGCTAGCCCGAATGCGGGTAAAACATTTGTGAGTAGCAATCTAGCTGCAATTATTGCGCAAACTGGTAAAAAAGTATTGTTTATTGATACAGATATGCGTAAAGGCTACGTTCATAAGGTGTTTGGTTCTCATAACAAGAACGGACTTTCAGACTATTTATCTGGGGAAGTTTCTTTAGAAAAATGTATTAAAAAGGTAGCTGATGTCGGATTCGATTTTATTTCAAGAGGTACTGCTCCGCCTAATCCAGCAGAGTTGCTTATGCATTCCCGGTTCGGAGATTTATTCAAATGGGCAAGTGAAAATTATGACTTTGTGATAGTTGATACACCCCCAATACTTGCAGTTACTGATGCAGCGATTATAGGCAACTACGCAGGTACAACACTGCTTGTTGCAAGATTCGAACAAAACACACCTAAAGAACTTGAAGTGAGTGTTAAGAGGTTTGAACAAAGCGGAGTAACCATTAAAGGCTGCATATTGAATGGAGTAGTTAAAAAAGCAAGTAGCTATTATGGCTATGGCTATAGTCATTATGGATATTCATATACTGAAGATAAAAAATAAATTGAATTCAGTACCACATGGATGTGGTCAACTTTATAGCTATGAGGGGCAGGTATGAAGGAAATTTTAGTTTTGAGTCATACGCGTGGTGATTCAGTATATAAAATTGGTAGTCATCACTATGCAAATGGGCTTTCGGAAAAAAATTACAACATAACTTATATTGGAATACCTTATACAGTAATTCATCGATTATTGAAAAAGGATTTTGGAGGTGAAAGACAATTGGTAAATAGTGTAAATGAAATAAAGTTAAATACACTACTCCCGATTACTCTTGATTACAATTCTCTCCTGATAGCTATCAATAAATTTTATGACTACTTGTATGGTTTCTTCAGATTAAGAAATAGAAAAAATAAATTCGATGTTATTATCTGTGATTATCCTTACTTTGAACCCTATCTGAGTATTTTTGATTATTCAATGCTTGTTTATCGACCAACAGATAATTACATTTCTATGTCGGGAGAGAGTGTCATACCCTACGAAGAAAAACTAATCAATAGAAGTGATCTGATTGTTGCAACATCTCAAAACGTTCTTGATAATCTTGAAACGAAGTATAAGATTTCGAATTCAGACAGTTACGTAATTAGTAATGGATTTGATGATAAACATTTTTATTTCAACGAAACTATTGAAAAAAAAGGGGCTGTCTATATCGGAGCAATTGATTATAGGTTCGATCTAGATGGTCTTCAGATCTTAGCTGAGAATTTCCCTGAAGATAAATTTCATATATATGGTCCTATATCTAAAGATCTGATTAAGCGTGCTGAGGAGATATCATCTATATATAGCAACGTGAAATTTTATGGGAAGATAAGTTACAATAAAACTCCTGAGGTACTTCAAAAAGCTGCCGTAGGTTTATTATTGTTAAATGATCATGAGTCTAATATTGGTAGAAGTCCAATGAAATTATGGGAATACGCATCTTCAGGATTGAATATAGTATTTTCAAGAGTTGAGATAGATAGTAGTGATTTGCTTTGTTTATATAAATATGAAACTCAAGCTGATTTAATAAATAAATATTTTGAAGCTAGAAGCCAAGAGTTTAGCAAGGAAGATCTTAATAAAGTAAAGGCATACTCATGGAGAAATAAAGTCGATAAAATTAATTCTATTATAGAAAATAAATCCATTATGAAAAAAGCATGCTAATTTTACAATTAACCTTTTTCATTTTTGTTTTTTTGAATACTGTACTTAATTAGCTAAATAACAAACATTAGTAAAACAGGTTAATAGTGTATGTGGAAAATCAATAGCACTGCAGATGCAACAAGAATTCTCTTTGGGTTTTTATTTTTATCTTCACTTGCATTAAGTGTTGTTTCACCTCTTATAGCCTTTTATTACTCACTTTCGCTTCTTGTACTATTTCCAAAGGAGTTTTCGAACAAGTTTTTAAGGGGCTATGTTAGTGTTGTCGCAATAGTGAATGCTTGTTTGGTTTTTTCTTCGAGGACATACCTTCAGTCAAACAGTGATGATTTTTCTCACTATTATATGGCTTATATTTCAATATTAAATGGGGGAGGGTTAGATCAATATGCAAATGGTCTTGAATTTCTTATTTCTGCTTACTTCAAAATAATAATAATTATATTCGATAAGCTTCCTATACCAGATATATTTTTATGTGTGTCTTTATTAAGTGTTTCGGTATTTTATATATGGCTCGAAACATGTGGTTTAGAAAGTATTGAGGAAGATAAAAAATCTTTATGTGTTGCTTCATGCCTTGCATTTTTTATGTATGCACTATCTACACAGTTGATGAGGCAAATGATAGCGACACCATTTCTACTCTTTGCATTAAGTTATGGATTAAAAAATATCAAAGGGCGTATTTTCCTTATTCTTGCAATAGGTGGGCATCTATCGTCACTACCCCTATATTTTGTTTTAAAAACTTTTATGGGGAATAATCGTAAAGCGCAATACTCAATTTTAGGTGCATTCGTGTTTTTCGGTTTTCTATTTGCTGTTCTATTAAATCATCTGTCAATTTTCGTTGGTTTACCAGTTGTAGGGGAGTTGTTTGCAAAACTTCAGTATTATAATGCGATTAGTTTGCGAAGTAATGCTCCTGATTCTTCGAATACCTTTTTAAAGTATTTAATAGTTATGTTAGCTGCCTACTTATTTTTTGGACAAAACCGTAGTTCTGAATTCAAAAAACTTTTCTACTTTTCATGTGTTTCCTATATTGTGTTAATACCAATACCCTTGCTCTCTTCGAGAGTATTTTTGATTATGTCTGGAGTAGGGTTAGGATACTTTATGTTTCATGCGTTCTACCGATTAAGTTTCGTATATAGAATACTTCTACTTTTATATTTTGCTGTTAGGATCATTACATTAGGTCCAGCATACGTCCCTAAGTTGGATGGTTTTGATCTGTGGTATAGCTATCCTTGGATATATTTTACGTTATAGTCTAAAAATCAAATGTCTTAATTTGATCAGAAATTTTAAGAGGTTTTATGAAGAAGTTTATTTATGACTCTCGATGGAATGGCGAGCATGGGATTGGACGTTTCTCGAGAGAGGTGTTCGAGGGTTTAAATAATTTGGAACCGATTGAGTTGGAAGGGCATCCAGCCAATCCGTTAGACTGTTTCAAGTTGACGGCTTATCTTTCCAAAAAAAAACAGTTTTTTTTTAGTCCGGGATATAATTCACCTCTGTTTTTTTTAAACAGAACTTTAATTACAGTGCATGATTTAAATCATATAGATATTGACTCGAATACGTCCTTATTAAAAAAAGTTTATTATAATTTAGTGCTCAAGCGTGCTTGTAATAAATCGTATAGAGTTTTCACTGTGTCGGAGTTTTCTAAGAAGCGTATTTGTGAATGGAGTGGTGTAGATCCTGACAGGGTTATTGTAGTCGGTAATGGTGTGTCAAATGATTTTTCTACCAAGGGAAGTGCGTTCGAAAGTTCAAAACCTTACATATTTACAGTTGGTAATAGAAAGGCCCATAAGAACGAGTTATTGGCGATTAAGGCTTTTGCAAAATCGGACCTTTTTAATTCACATAACTATTACTTTTCAGGGGTTAGCTCTCCAGAGCTTGATGAAATAATTCAAGACCTTAATATAAAAGATAAAATATTCTTTTCTGGAAGGCTATCAGACCAGCAACTGGCTGAGTTTTACAGAGGGGCAGATGCCTTGCTGTTTCCTTCATTATATGAAGGTTTTGGATTACCCGTTATTGAAGCCATGTCATGTGGTTTACCAGTGATTACTTCAAACAGTACATCATTAAAAGAAATTGCGGGAGATGCAGCTATATTAGTGAATCCCACTAAAATAGATGAAATTGTTAATGCGTTAAATCTTGTTTGCCGAAATGAAGAGCTGAGGTCAGAACTGATTGAGAAAGGTCTTAACCAGGCTTCTAAGTACTCTTGGTCCTCTACTATCAATATGATAGCTAGAGAATTGAATTCTCTATGATTCTGATCATAAATAGTTATTTACAACTCTTTTAATATGCTCATAGTGTCGAGGTGGGAATGTATAAGAAATACATAAAAAATTTTTTCTTGGCAACCGCGATATCTTGTGGCATGTACCATGCTGATTTACTAGCCTTAGAAATTGGTGTAACCACACATGTCCGCAATTACACTAGTAATCCTGCAGATACTATAAAGTTACTAAATGAATATGGCTTTTCTTCATATCGCGAGGATTTCCCTTGGAGTAGGGTTGAACGATCTGCTGGTGTTTATGATTTAGATCATAGTTTGTCGATTCTTGATGAATTCATCAGTGAGTCGGTTAAAAATAAAATTAGCCCCTTATTGATATTGAACTACGGCAATAAGATTCACACCAACAGGAATTATCCAGTTACAGATGAACAGATTGATGCATTCGCAAATTATGCCTTTTGGGTAGCAAGCAAGTATAAAGGGAAAATAAAGTACTACGAGATATGGAACGAATGGCTTGTGAAGTCTGGAGTTCCAAAAAATAATAACGTGCCAAGTAGTGATGTTTATCTCAATTTAGTGAGAAAAACCTCTGAGAAAATAAGAAAGGCTGACCCGAATGCTAAAATTATAACAGGTTCGATGAACCCATTAGTCCCCAAAGATAGAACTTGGATGAAGAGTCTGGTTAAAAAAGGTATTTTAAATTACGTTGATGGTGTTTCTATTCATCCTTACTCATATATGTTTCCTGATAAAAGCTTGAATACACCCACTAAAAATTTAGGAAAGATAGACTATTTTGAGAAGGAACTTGTCAGTATTCATGGCAAAGAAGTACCCATTTACATCACTGAGTATGGGTATCCCAATAATATCGGTGGAAATGGTTTAAGTGAAACTCAATCTTCAAATATGATGATTCAATATACTCTTCTTGCCAAACAAAGGAATTATATCAAAGGGATATGGTGGTATGATTTCATAAATGATGGGCAGAGTGCTATAGAGAAAGAGCATAACTTTGGTTTTCTTACAAATGAACTCAAGCCTAAAGTCTCTGCAGTGAAGTTTAAAGAATTATATAAATCAGGTCTTATGCATTCTACCGTTGAAGAAGTTAGCTCTGATCTTAATTTGAAGAGTTCATCAAAAGCAGTCATTGAGAATCGTAAGTTTATCTTAAATGATGGAAGTAAGAAAGTTATTATTACCTGTCCTATTTCCTTTTATGCTGATACTAGTTGCGAAATTCATTAAGGTCTAAGATTTTAATTTAATTCTTATTAAGAGGGGTTCATCCTCTGAGTCATTTATGTTAATTTTCGCAATCTATAATTATGAGTGCTTTATTTTTATTGCTCAGAAAAATTCGTTGGGTTATTCATAGAGTTCTTTACTAAAGAGTTGAATAATAGAAAAGTTTGATGCCTAATTAGGAACTAAGGTGAAATAATGATTCTTCCAGTAATTATGGCCGGTGGTACCGGTAGCCGTTTATGGCCAATGTCTCGAGAACTTTTTCCAAAGCAATTCCTGCGCCTCAATGGCGAACAATCAATGCTGCAGGATACTGTAACTCGTTTGGATGGTCTGAATGTTTCTGAGCCACTGCTGATCTGTAATGAGCAACATCGCTTTTTGGCTGCTGAACAGTTACGTCAGATCAATCAGCTGTCAAATAATATTATTCTTGAGCCGGTAGGGCGCAATACTGCACCCGCTATTGCGCTTGCTGCTCTGAGCGCTACTGCCAATGGCCAGGATCCGCTGCTGCTTGTTTTAGCTGCCGATCACGTTATTGATAACAAGGATGCTTTCCACCAGGCAATTCAGTTGGCAACGCCGCTGGCTGAACAAGGCAAGCTGGTCACCTTTGGTATAGTTGCGACAGGGCCAGAGACGGGCTATGGCTATATTCAACGTGGTGAAACATATGGTGAGTCAGCGTTTAATGTAAAACGCTTCGTCGAGAAACCGGATCTACCAACTGCCACCGAGTACCTTGCCAGTGGCGAATACTACTGGAACAGCGGGATGTTCCTGTTTAGCGCGAAGCGTTATCTGGAAGAGTTAGGCGAGTTCAGACCGGATATCCTGGCTGCATGCCAGCTGGCAATGGCTGATGTGAAGATTGACTCGGTGCAGGACTTCATTCGCGTAGATCTTGAAGCCTTCTCTGCCTGTCCGGACGAGTCCGTTGACTATGCAGTGATGGAAAAAACAACCGATGCCGTAGTTATCCCACTGGATGCAGGTTGGAATGATGTTGGCTCATGGTCAGCTCTTTGGGAGGTTAACGAGCGTGATGATAATGGTAACGCCCTGACTGGCGATATCTTCACGCATAAAACCTCCAACTGCTATATCAATACCGATGACACCTTGGTAGCTGCAATTGGGGTTGAGAATCTGGTGATTGTTAATACCAAAGATGCTGTGTTAGTGATCGATAAATCGCAGGTTCAGGACGTTAAGAAGGTTGTTGAATTCCTCAAGTCTAATGACCGTCGTGAATACAGAGTGCACCGAGAATCATATCGTCCATGGGGGCGCCACGATAAAGTAGTTGATGCGCCGCGCTATCAGATTAACCGCGTAACAGTTAAGCCTGGTGGCAAGTTCTCCCTGCAGAAGCATCTACACCGTGCGGAACACTGGGTTGTGCTGTCAGGAACTGCAGAAGTGACTCTTGAAGGGAAAACCTATCTGCTGACTGAAAATCAGTCCACTTTCATCCCTATCGGTTCTGTCCACATGCTGGAAAACCCGGGGAAAATCCCACTGGAGCTTCTGGAGATTTCTTCCGGTTCCTATCTGGGTGAAGATGACATCATTCGATTAAAAGACCATTACGGCCATTGCTAACTTTAGGGAAAAAATATGTCTGGTGAATTAACGTGCTTTAAAGCTTACGATATCCGCGGAAAATTAGGTGCAGAGCTTAATGAAGATATCGCCTATCGCATTGGCCGTGCCTACGGTGAATACCTTAAGCCAAAACAAATGGTCCTGGGCGGCGATGTTCGCCTGACAAGTGAAGGCCTTAAGCTGGCTTTGGCAAAAGGCCTACAGGATGCCGGTACTGACGTCATTGATATCGGTCTTACCGGTACTGAAGAGATCTACTTCGCAACCTCATACCTGAAAGTCGATGGTGGCATTGAAGTCACTGCAAGCCATAACCCGTTAGACTATAACGGCATGAAGCTGGTGCGTGAAGAATCAAAGCCAATCAGCGGTGATACAGGTCTGCGCGATATTCAAAAACTCGCTGAAGCTAACGATTTTGCTGCCGTTGATGAAAGCAAGCGCGGTTCTTACAAGCAGCTTTCGATTCTGGATGCCTATGTAGACAAGCTGCTTAGCTACGTTGACCTGAACAACTTTAATCGCCCACTGAAGCTGGTGCTGAACTCCGGTAATGGTGCTGCGGGTCACGTTGTCGATGCCGTTGAGGCCCGCTTTAAGCAGGCTGGGGTTAATGTAGAGTTTATTAAGGTTCACCATACCCCTGACGGTAACTTCCCTAATGGTATTCCTAACCCGCTGCTGCCAGAATGCCGCCAGGATACTACGGATGCCGTTGTAGCTCATCAGGCAGATATGGGTATCGCCTTCGACGGTGACTTCGACCGCTGCTTCCTGTTTGATAACCAGGGTAACTTTATTGAAGGCTACTACATTGTTGGCCTGCTGGCTGCGGCATTCCTGGAGAAAAACCCGGGATCGCGTATCATTCACGATCCTCGCCTTAGCTGGAATACGGTAGACATTGTAGAAAGAGCGGGTGGTGTACCTGTGATGTCTAAAACCGGCCACGCGTTCATCAAAGAGCGTATGCGCCTGGAAGATGCCGTGTACGGCGGTGAAATGAGCGCGCACCACTACTTCCGTGATTTCGCTTACTGCGACAGCGGTATGATCCCCTGGTTGCTGGTTGCCGAACTGCTGTGTGTCAAAGGCAAAACCCTCAGCGAACTGGTTGGCGATCGCATGGCTGCTTATCCTGCATCCGGCGAAATCAATAGTTCTTTAGCAGCTCCAAAAGAAGCAATTGCCCGCGTTCTCGAAAAATATCAGCATGATGCCATCAATGTGGATTACACAGATGGAATCAGCGTTGAGTATGCAGATTGGCGCTTCAATCTCCGTAGTTCAAACACTGAACCAGTAGTACGTTTGAATGTTGAGTCTCGTGCTGAGGAAGCTCTTATGCAGTCAAGAACGAATGAGATCTTGGAAATTTTACGCAAGTAGTTTATTTCTGACAGGTGGGGACACCCACCTGAATAACTCATTTTTTCAAAAATCTTGATGTAAGAATAAATGAATAATCTATTCATCAGGGTTAATATTTAAGCCAGAGGGTATGATATGTCTGCGGAAAAAAACATTGGCATTGTTGTTGATTGGTTAGTGACTTATGCTGGTGCCGAGCGAGTAGTGAAGGATTTTGTGGATGTTTATCCAAACTCTGAGCTTTATTCAGTTGTCGAGTTTTTAAATGATGATGCAAAAAAACTTTTCCATAATAAAAAAGTTAACACTACATTCATTCAAAAATTCCCATCAGCGAAAAAGAAATATCAAAAATATCTGCCTTTTATGACGATGGCCGTTGAGCAGCTTGATGTTTCAAAACATGATGTTGTGCTTTCCAGCAGTCATGCTGTTGCAAAAGGAGTTCTGACCGGGCCCGATCAACTGCATATCAGCTATGTGCATTCCCCGATTCGCTATGCCTGGGATATGCAACACCAATATCTGCGAGAAGCTGGTTTGAATAAAGGTCTTAAAGGATTCCTTGCGAAATGGTTGCTGCATAAAGTCCGAGTGTGGGACTATAGAACGGCAAACGGTGTAGATCATTTTATTGCTAACTCTCAGTTCATCGCGCGTCGAATTAAGAAAGTATACGGGCGTGAAGCTGATGTCATTTATCCACCGGTAGATGTGGATAGATTTACACTGCATGAAAAGAAAGATGATTTCTATTTTACAGCTTCACGAATGGTGCCTTACAAGCGTATCGATCTGATTGTTGAAGCCTTCAGTAAAATGCCGGATAAAAAATTAGTTGTTATTGGCGATGGCTCTGAAATGGCTAAGATTAAGTCTAAAGCCGGAAGTAACGTTGAAATTATGGGATATCAGTCAAACGAAGTTATGGTTGATCATATGCAAAGAGCTAAGGCTTTTGTTTTCGCTGCAGAGGAAGATTTCGGTATTACTCCGGTAGAAGCTCAGGCCTGTGGTACACCAGTTATTGCCTTCGGTAAAGGTGGTGCCCTGGAAACAATTCGCCCTTACGGAGTTGAAAAACCAACGGGAATATTCTTCGATCATCAAACGATTGAATCTGTAATGGAAGCTGTTAAAAAATTCGATGCAATTGACGATGCAATCACCCCGCAAAACTGCCGTGAAAATGCTGTGCGTTTCTCAAGCGAACGATTTAAGAAAGAAATTTCTGGTTACGTCGAGGAGAAATGGTCTTTATTTAACGAAACTAAAAAAATTCGTTATTGATTTAATCATGGTTGGGTTTTATCACGAACTCAGCCTGATTTAAGAACGCAATCATCCTATGCTATAAATATACCTAATCACTTCAGGTTGTTGACCTACAGCTAACAAGAGTGACACTAGAATGACAATTCTACATCATCGAACACGCTCAAATGCCAATGCCTCATTGATATCAATGGTGCAGCGTTTTTCAGATATCTCTATTATTTTCCTGGGTTTATATGTTGTCGCCTATTTCAACGATCGGCAGTTTGACTATAAACATGTATTGATTGCACTCATGGTTTTGGTTGTCTTTCAAATGATCGGGGGAATGACCGATTTCTACCGTTCCTGGAGAGGAGTGAAATCTTCGGCAGAGCTGATCCTGATCTCCAAGAACTGGACGTTAAGTCTGCTACTGACTTTGGGGCTAAGCTCCCTGTTAAGTGACTTTGATCTAAGCTTCAAAATATTCATTCAATGGTATTTGGTTGTCGTTGCTGGTTTTCTTGTATGCCGTATGGCCATTCGTATTGGTTCGGGCATACTAAGAAAGATGGGGTACAACACGCGTAACGTGGCGCTTGTAGGCACTATGCCAGCCGGCATCAACTTGATCAGCAGCTTCCAAGATGAGCCTTGGATGGGCTTTGTTGTTGCCGGTGTGTATGATGAGCAGCCAATTGAAAATACCAATGGTATTAAATACGCAGGGGATTTTGAAAAGCTAATCGAAGATGCACGCGAAGGAAAACTGGACCGTATCTACATCGCGATGAGTATGAAAGATGAGTCAAAAATTAAAGATATTGTCAAACGTTTAACGGATACCACCTGCTCTGTTTTACTGATACCCGACGTTTTCACCTTTAATATTCTTCAATCACGTACTGAAGAAATTAATGGTGTCCCTGTTGTGCCGCTGTTTGATACTCCGCTGAATGGTATTAATATGGTTTTCAAGAGAATGGAAGATATTGTAGTATCATCCATTATCTTGCTATTTATTTCTCTACCTCTGATAGTCATAGCCTGTGCGGTTAAAATGAGTTCTCCTGGACCCGTTATCTTCCGTCAAATTCGCTACGGCATGGATGGTAAACCCATAATGGTTTGGAAGTTCCGTACTATGTCAGTGATGGAGAACGGAGCTAAAGTGACCCAGGCTACGCAAAACGATCCGCGAGTCACTAAACTAGGGAAGTTTTTACGTAACACTTCTTTAGATGAGTTGCCACAATTCTTCAATGTGCTTTTCGGCCAAATGTCTGTAGTTGGTCCTCGCCCTCATGCCGTGGCACATAATGAACAATATCGTTCACTGATCGAGGGTTATATGCTTCGTCATAAAGTAAAACCTGGTATTACCGGGCTTGCACAAATAAACGGTTTCCGCGGTGAAACTGATACTTTGGATAAAATGCAGAAGCGCATTGATTATGATTTAATTTATATCCGTGGTTGGAGTATATGGCTGGATATTAAAATTATATTTTTGACCTTTTTTAAAGGCTTTGTCAATAAAGCTGCGTATTAACTAAGGATGAACCTGATAGTTGTTATCATATGAATCAAGGATTTTAACGACTATCTTACCCAAAGAAGAATCTTATGAGCTTGAGAGATAAAACTGTAAAAGGTGCAAAATGGTCCGCTATCTCGACCATTGCTAACATTGGTTTGAATTTTTTACAGATGACGTTGTTGGCTCGTCTACTGGAGCCACATCAGTTTGGCCTGCTTGCTATCGCGATGGTAGTAATTATCATTGCAGATACAATCTCTGACTTTGGTATATCAAATTCTATAATACAAAGGAAGAGTATCACCCAAATTGAACTATCTACACTCTACTGGATAAATATATTAATTGGGCTGGCTGTTTTTCTTTTTGTTTTTTTCTCAAGTAAGTATATTTCTTCTTGTCTTAATCAGATTGATCTCCAACAACTAATTGAGACTCTTGCTTTTGCTTTTATAATTATTCCACATGGACAGCAGTTTAGAGCGTTATTACAAAAAGAATTAGAGTTTTCTAAGATTGGTTTGATCGAAACAGTTTCTACTCTTGTCGGTTTTTCTGTAACTATAATCTCTGCCCTTATCTATCCATTTGCAATAACGGCTATGTGGGGATATTTGTTTGCAGCAGTGGTGAGAACAATTCTGTTTTCCTACGTTGGACGTAAAGAATATTCCCCAAGATTAATATTTAAAATTAAATCAGTTTCAAGTAATTTAAAGTTCGGGCTTTACTTAACGGCCGATAGTTTAGTTAACCAATTAAATTCAAACCTTGCAACCTTCATTCTTTCAAGAACTCTTGGAGCCATTGTTGCGGGAGGTTATAACTTAGCTTACAATGTTGCCGTTGTTCCACCTACTAGGCTTAATCCAATTATAACCAGAGTTTTATTTCCTGCCTTCTCTAAAATTCAGGATGATAAAGAAAAGCTCAAAGAGGTTTTTTATAAATTATTATCCTTAGTAGGTTTATTAAACTTCCCAGCTTTACTGGGTTTGATGGTCGTTTCAGAGAGTTTTGTTGTTCTTGTTTTTGGTGAGAAGTGGAGATTCATAACACCTATTCTTCAGGTTCTTTGTGTAATTGGATTACTGCGCTCAATCGGTAATCCAATTGGTTCATTGCTAATGGCGAAGGCGCGTGTAGATATAAGTTTTAAATTCAACGTTTTTAAAATGTTTTTGTTTGTTCCTTCAATTTGGATTGGTGCATATTATTTTGGAGGAGTTGGAGCTGCGTTAGGTTTTTTGATAGTTCAGGTAATTAATACATTCTTAAGCTACTTTATTCTTATTAAACCAGTTCTGGGCCCTAGTTATCGTGCTTATGTAAACAGTATCTGGCTTCCGATGAAACTAACCCTTCCAATGGTCGTTTTGACATGGTTATTAGGTGCGTATGAGCCATTTGATATGAGTTTGATTGCTAGGCTTATTTTTCAAATACTAACAGGCTTGATGGTGTTTGCGGTAACATTATTGTTTAGCACTCATCCATTTATAGTAGAAATTAAAAAACAGATTTTTAAAAACCCAAAAATCCGCAGATTTGTGAGAGCGTAAACTAACTATGCATTATATGAATGTTTTAAAAAATAAATTGTCAGTCATCGATGATGTTGTACCACCAGGAAGCAAAGTTGTTTACTTGGATATTCCGCTCCATTTAAATGTCGGTGATTTACTGATCTACAAAGGGACTGAGCAGTTTTTTAAAGAAAAAAAATACCAAGTGCTGGCCCGTCGCACTGACCAAAGTAGTATGAAATTCCTTAAAGAAAATAAAAACCTTCCAAAGGATGTTATCATATTGCTCCATGGTGGTGGTAATTTTGGTGACTTGTACGGTCATCACCAACGGTTAAGAGAACAAGTAGTATTAGATTTCCCTAATCATAAAGTTGTTTATTTACCGCAGACGGTACATTTCAAAGATCCTGAAGAGCAAAGAAAATCCGCGAGTATTATAAGTCAACATAAGAATCTAACAATTTTTTGCCGAGATACTCGCAGCCAACAAATTCTGAAAGAGCAATTCTGCGATAATGTATTCCTTTGTCCGGATATGGCCCACTCATTGTGGGGCGTATTTCCAACTCAGGTAAAAGAAAATATCAAAAAAGATACGTTATGGATGATAAGGAAAGACATAGAAGAGACAAATTTGTCATCATTGGAAGGTAAGCCTGACATTTCTCAATATGAGGATTGGAAAGATATTTGTACAAATAAGGACCGAAACGCCATGCGAATCCTTATTAATCTTGAAAAAGTAAATAAATCAGTGTCAAGTGGAGTTGTTCCTGTATCTAAAATATGGGGTAGTTATACGGATAAATTGGTTGATCGCGTGAATGAATATTTTATGTCTCATGATTTGGTTGTTACATCACGCATGCATGGACATATTTTATGCTGTCTTCTCGGAGTTAAAACTAAACTTCTGGATAATTCTTATGGTAAGAATTCAACATATTTTGATGCTTGGACACAATACGTCCCGGATTGTGAGCTAATTAAATTATGATTAATGATGATTCGTTGCCGACAGTCTCAATAGTCATTCCTGTCTATAATGTCAGTAAATATGTCTTGCAAGCAGTCAATTCCGTGATTAACCAAACAATCAAACCCTTTGAAATAATTATAGTAGATGATGGCTCTACTGATGAATCGGGTGATTTAATTGAAAAACACTATTCTGGTTTGGATTTTGTTAAAATAGTTCATACGGAAAATAGTGGGTTGGGTGAGGCTAGGAATGTAGGAACAAGGATAGCTCAAGGGGATTATATTTATTATTTTGATTCTGACGACTTGCTTGAAGAAAATCTTCTCGAGGAATTTTATAATACTATAAAAAAACAGTCTGATATGGAAATCTACGCTTTTTCAGCAGAATCTTTTCCCGATGAAATTGCACGTAGTGATAATGGGACTAAAGAGTGGCTGCCCACATATCGTAGAGGAATGGAAAAAATCTGTTCTACAGGCGAAGAGGCATTCAACCTGCTTTCCACAAATGAGGTTTTTTTTCCCAATGCATGGCTCTACATATTTAAACGTTCTTTGCAAGTGAATAATAATTTAGAATTCAAAAGGATTATCCACGAAGATGAAGAATTCACACCAAGATTATTTTTTGTGGCTGATAAGGTTGTTATAACTGAGAAGAGTTTTTTTCGCCGCCGCGTGAGATTTGGATCAATTATGCAATCTACACGGTCGGAAAAAAATATTATAGGATATATTAAAAGCATCGATGCTTTGGGATCTTTGCTTTCAATCTCTAATAATCAGCTAACTAAAAAAAATCTTCATAGGCGAATCATTAGAAATATTATTAATATTATCTTGATTTTACATGATCATAATATTTCTTTAAAGGGGGACGCACTTTTGGAATATAAAAAAATCATGAATAATTATGGGAATTTTCTAACTCGTATTGCAAGGATTAATTTCTTCTTATTCCGAGTTGTAAATTTTGCGGCTAAGAGATTAAATTTGGCTTGATGTATTTTTTTCTCATTATTACTTTTATGGTCGAAAGTAGACTAAGTAAAGTACCTCGCATCTTTATTATTGAAGATTGCTTTGTAATGGTTATAGAAAATATTTAAATCGAGAGTATCTGTTCAGATCTCTGTCCTGATTTAATGATTTTTTCTCGATCTTAGTATGTTAGGATATATATAGTTTAATGACTCGGGGTGCCCCTCCTGTTTTCCCAGGACAAGGCTGAGAAAAACCCGCATAACCTGAACTGGATAATGCCAGCGGAGGGAAGTCAGATGCCTCCAACCGGCATCGCCTTCTTGATCGCCGGTTGGGAGTATAGAT
This sequence comes from Erwinia sp. S38, assembly GCF_016624545.1. Lineage (NCBI taxonomy): Bacteria > Pseudomonadati > Pseudomonadota > Gammaproteobacteria > Enterobacterales > Erwiniaceae > Erwinia > Erwinia sp. S38. The sequence goes on from NZ_JACVTS010000010.1 coordinate 42,079, forward strand.
GAGCCAACCCATTCCCCTCAGCCACCACGATGTGGCGCACTCTCTGGCGCTGTTCCGCCAGCAATCCCCCCTTATTCACTGCATGACCAATGATGTGGTACAGACCTTCACGGCCAACGTTCTGCTGGCGCTGGGTGCATCCCCGGCGATGGTGATCGATGCCGAAGAGGCCGCGCAGTTTAGTGCGCTAGCCAGCGCGCTGCTGGTCAATGTCGGCACGCTGACCCGCTCGCGCAGCGCGGCGATGCTGGCGGCGGTGGAGTCAGCAAACCGTGCAGGGCGCAGCTGGTCACTGGACCCGGTGGCGGTCGGGGCGCTAGCCTTCCGTACCGAATTCTGCCATCAGCTGCTGGATCATCAACCTGCCGCCATCCGTGGTAATGCCTCAGAGATCAAGGCGCTGGCGCAGGAAGCCGTTTCAGGGCGCGGCGTCGATTCCCGGCATCAGTCCGATGCCGCGATCCAGGCCGCACAGAAGCTCGCTTTACAGAGCGGGGCGGTTGTGGCGGTCACCGGAGAAGTGGACTTTGTTACTGACGGTCACCGGACTCTCAGTGTCAGTGGCGGTTCATCGTTAATGACGCGCGTGGTCGGTACAGGCTGTGCGCTGTCGGCGGTGGTGGCGGGTTTTGCCTCGCTGCCCGGCGATCGCCTGATCCACGTTGCCAGCGCCTGCCGCGTGGTATCACTGGCCGGCGAGCGTGCCGCCGCGATCGCATCAGGACCGGGGAGCTTTATCCCTGCCTTCCTGGATGCGCTTTATCTGTTGACCCCGGAGGAACTGGCATGAAGCGGATTAATGCACTGACCATTGCCGGTACCGATCCCAGCGGCGGAGCGGGTATCCAGGCGGATCTGAAAGCGTTCTCGGCGCTGGGCGCTTACGGCACCAGCGTGATCACCGCGCTGGTTGCGCAGAATACCCGGGGCGTGCAGTTGGTTTATCGTATTGAGCCGGATTTTGTTGGCGCGCAGCTGGATTCTGTGCTGTCGGATGTACGTATCGATGCGATCAAAATCGGTATGCTGGCGGAATCCGACATTGTGGAAGTGGTGGCCGAGCGTTTGCAGGCAGCCATCACACCGTGGGTTGTGCTGGATACGGTGATGCTGGCAAAAAGCGGCGATCCGCTGCTCTCGCAACGGGCGGTGGCTACGCTGCGCGAACGCCTGCTGCCGCAGGTGTCGATTATCACGCCAAATCTGCCGGAGGCCGCTGCTCTGTTGGACTGCCCGATGGCGAGCAACGAGCAGGAGATGCGCGAGCAGGGCAGGGAGCTGCTGGCGATGGGCTGCCAGGCGGTACTGATGAAGGGCGGCCACCTCAGCGAGTCGGAAAGCCCGGACTGGCTGTTCACCCGCGAGCTGGAACAGCGCTTTACGGCGCCGCGCGTGAATACCCGCCACACCCACGGCACCGGCTGCACACTCTCTGCGGCGCTGGCCGCGCTGCGCCCGCGCCACGATAACTGGGTGGCAACCGTGCAGGCGGCGAAGACCTGGCTCCAGGGGGCGCTGGAGCAGGCGGATTCGCTGGAAGTCGGGCAGGGGATTGGTCCGGTGCATCACTTCCATCAATGGTGGTAATGAATGCAGGGGCAAACGCGCTTTTGTGCGCATTAGTCTGAAAAATCCAGTCAGCAATTTGCCTGGTTAACCGTTTAGGTTCACCCTGTTGAGGTCAGAAATCAGTCGCATTTCTGAACAGCGGGCCATTTGACCGTTGCTTGTGTCGTGGCCCTCCCTACCTTTGACAGGAGTTATCATGACGGACATCGTACAGTTATTGGGCAAAGAAGCAGATTCTCTTTTGCAACATCGCTGCATGACTATTCCAGCAGACAGCCTCTATCTTCCGGGATCGGATTACGTAGACCGGGTGATGGTTGATAATAACCGTCCCCCGGCGGTCTTACGCAATATGCAAACCCTGTATAACACCGGTCGTTTAGCCGGGACAGGTTACCTCTCTATCCTGCCGGTTGACCAGGGCGTTGAGCACTCCGCCGGCGCCTCTTTTGCCGCAAACTCGCTGTACTTCGACCCGAAGAATATCGTCGAGCTGGCGATTGAAGCGGGCTGTAACTGCGTCGCTTCCACCTATGGCGTGCTGGCTTCCGTTTCCCGCCGCTATGCGCACCGCATTCCGTTTATGGTCAAGCTGAACCATAACGAAACCCTCAGTTATCCTACCCAGTACGATCAAACCCTGTATGCCAGCGTTGAGCAGGCTTTTAACCTGGGGGCCGTTGCCGTGGGGGCAACCATCTATTTCGGTTCCGAGCAGTCGCGCCGTCAGATCGAAGAGATCTCGGTAGCGTTTGAGCGCGCGCATGAACTGGGGCTGGTCACGGTGCTGTGGGCCTATCTGCGCAACAACGACTTTAAAAAAGACGGTGTGGATTATCATGCCAGTGCGGATCTCACCGGTCAGGCAAACCATCTGGCGGCGACCATCGGTGCCGATATCGTTAAGCAGAAAATGGCGGAAAATAACGGTGGCTACAAGGCGGTGAACTTCGGTCACACCGATGAGCGGGTTTACAGCAAGCTGACCACCGATAACCCCATCGATCTGGTGCGTTATCAGCTGGCTAACTGCTATATGGGACGAGCAGGATTGATTAACTCCGGCGGTGCAGCAGCGGGGGATACCGATATTGCGGAATCCGTACGTACTGCCGTGATTAATAAGCGTGCCGGAGGAATGGGGCTGATTCTTGGCCGTAAAGCATTCAAGAAATCAATGAAAGACGGCGTGGCGCTTATTAATTCCGTTCAGGATGTCTATCTGGATAAAAAAGTCACCATAGCTTAATAATATGACAGGCGGACATAAAATATCCGCCTGTCATATCCTGCTACTTGCTATATAAAACACCCTGGTGTTGGCGCAATCTTCCCACCAACAAACGACTAACTCAAATGCGGTACGTGAGTCAGGCTTTTGGCCAGATTGATTATCTGGAACAGCACTTTAGTCCGCTTTGATTTACTTTTCTTCTTCAGATTGTTTTTATGAGAAAGTACGGTCTTCAGCTTGATGTTAATATGTTCAGAAATCTCTACCGAACTTCTTTCTTTCATCCAGAGATTAAGTATTTCAGACTCGCGCTTGCTGAACGACAGCGGTGTTTCATCAGCCGGGTAGAGCCCGACAGGTTGAGTGGCCTGCTTTAACCTGTTGTTTGCAACAAGGTTTTTTACGGTGCTGATTGACACGTTCTGCGCCATAATCACCACGTTCGGCTTGATGTAAATGTAATCTTCAAATGATGAATGAACCACCCGCATAAAGATAATAAACAGGGTTTCCGGATTCATTGCAATCAGTTTTTTTATCTCTTCCCTGTCGTTTTCCGTGTTGTAAACGGATTCGCAAATAAACGCTATTTGCGTGGAGCCTTGCTGTAATAGTCGTGCGCAGTTAGGAAGATTATCCAGCAGATGAATATCCTTTTTTTTACCGCCTGCTTCATTGATAACGCTTTTTAATCCATGGCTGAAATAATCACATTTATTTAATATGATATAACTCATAAAGTACAGCCTTATTTAAGTTGGTTAACTGCAATGATTGCTGTTATTTATTATGAAACACTAAATATCGATAACGAATAGTGATGACGTTGGAAGAAAATCAGCAGGTGCTGATATTAATGAAATATCAGGGGTCGCTAATTACGCCGATCTTGTGATGTAGATCTACTATAAAGGCTCAGTGTAAAGCCGCAAATGTCTTACACCGTCAATTCTTGTCTGTACGCCTCATGAATAGCGAAAAAAGAGGGGCGGGGCGCATTTTTCGCCCCGAAGCGCTGTTTTATACAGCTTCGAACCATTCGCTATTCTGTTCTGCTATCGGAGTTATAGAGAAGATCATCTCCTGCAGATGAGTGCGCATGGCGCTCTCAGCAGCATTAGCGTCTTTCGCCACCAGCGCCTGATAGATTTTCCAGTGCTGCTCTATCAAACTCTCCGGCGGCGAGACCTTGCTGAGGGTCAGAAAACGTACCCGGTCCATGGTGGCCTTGATGTTTTCTACCGTTTCCCATGCCAGCCCGCAGTCAATGCTCTCGGCTATCAGGCGGTGGAACTCATCGTCGAGTACCAGAAAGGCCTGGCTGTCGTGGCGCTCCGCCGCCAATTTCTGCAGTTGCAGGTTGTGCTCCAGCGCGGCAAGCCCGGTTGCACTGGCTTCCTGTGCCGCTCTGCGCACTACGGCCACTTCTACGGCTTCGCGGATAAAGCGCCCGTCGGCCACCCGCTGCGCCGATATCTTGCGTACGAAGGTGCCGCGCTGCGGCAGAACCTGGACCAGCCCGGCCTCGGCCAGTTTGATAAAGGCTTCCCGCACCGGCTGGCGAGAGACGTTAAAGCGGCTGGAGACGTCTTTTTCGGACAACAGGCAGCCGGGAGGAATGGCACAGGTGACAATTTCATGGCGCAGATAGCGGTAAATCTGCTGATTTACCGGTTCGCTGGCGGTAATGGTATATACAGTCGACATTCGGCAACGTCCCTTTAGCGGCAGGTCATCTCAACCCGTCTGCGCATGGTAGCAAAGCGTTCAGTCTAATCAGCAAGATGGCGGAGCGCCAGGGCTTTATCGGCCCCGGCATGCGGGCGGTGCAAATGCGGTCAGCAGTCCGGCTTGACCAGCTGATGAACGGTCCTTTTTGCCCCCTGATCCAGCAGCAGGCGGTAGAAATGACTCACCCTGGCGACAAACGCGGTGCTGGCGGGCAGATCGTGGCCGAATACGCTGCTCAGCGCCAGCAGCGCGGCGACACGTTCGCTGCCCTCCCGGCTCCCGGCCACGCGTTGGGCCAGCTCCGCGCGCAGCGGATCGTTGATGCTAATCGCTTCTCCCTGCTCGCTGACGCCGCCAACGTAGCGCATCCAGCCCGCCACGCCCAGCGCCAGCAGATCGAAATCACTACCGTGCTGTAAATGCCAGCGAATGCTGTCCAGCAAGCGCTGCGGCAGCTTCTGCGTGCCGTCATTGGCAATCTGCGCGGTGCGATGTTTGATGGCGCGGTTGCGATAGCGGGCAATCAGCGAGTCGGCGTAGGCTTCCAGGTCCACGCCGCGGGTGCGCAGGGTTACCGCCTGCTCTGACAGCATCAGGCGGCGCGCGGCCAGTTGAAACAGCTCATCATCCATGCAGTCGCTGATATGCTCGTAGCCTGCCAGATTACCCAGATAGGCGAGGAACGAGTGGCTGCCGTTAAGCATGCGCAGTTTCATCTCTTCGAACGGCAGTACGTCTGCCACCAGTTCGGCCCCCGCCAGCTCCCAGCGCGGGCGTCCGCTGACGAAATTATCCTCGATCACCCACTGGAAGAACGGCTCACACACCACGCCCGCCGGATCGTCGCAGCCCAGCTGTTCGCGCAGGGCACGGTGCGTTTCATCGGTCATTGCCGGAACAATGCGGTCCACCATGGTGGAAGGGAAGGTGAGGTTATCGGCGATCCACTCCGCCAGTTCCGGCTCCTGCTGACGCGCCAGCTGGCTAATCACCCGGCGAGTGACGTGGCCGTTCTCCGGCATATTGTCGCAGGACATCACGCTAAACGGTGGCAGACCCCGTTCACGGCGGCGGCGGATGGCGGCCAGAATAATCCCCGGCAGCGACTGCGGCACATCGGGGTTCGCGAGGTCGTGAACGATCGCCGGGTGTTGCAGATTCAGCTCGCCGCTGGCCGGATGGTGGCAGTAACCTTTTTCGGTTACCGTCATCGATACAATCGCAACCTCCGGCTGGCTTAGCGCGTCAATCACCGCCTCCACGCCGTCCGACTGGCCGTGCAGCGCCTGGGTGACCACGCCAATAATCCGCAGATCCAGCCGGTCATCGGCCATTTCCGCCACGCTGTAGCACAGCTGCTGCTGGCGCAGCGCATGAATCGCCTCGCCGTTGTTCAGATTGATTTCGCAGTAACCCCAGTCGCTGCCCTGCTCGGCAGCCAGCCTGTCGCTGCACACCGCCTGATGCGCACGGTGGAAGGCACCGAAGCCGATATGCACCATTCGCGTTTGTAATGCCTGGCGGTCATACGCGGGTTGCAGCACGCCGGCAGGGAGGTTTTCGACAGACAACATAAATTATCCTTAATTGAAGGTGCGGGGGATCGCCCCGCACAACCATTTAAACTGAAACAGTCTTACTGTATTTTTTCGGCGGACGCACCACCACCAGCACCAGCAGGGCACCCAGCGCGGCGATGCCACCGGCGAGGATAAAGGCGCTGTCGAACTTACCGGTATGCTGCACGATGTAGCCGGTAGCAATCGGCCCGATAATCCCGGAGATGCTGCCGATCAGGTGGATAAAGCCGCTGATGCTGCCGACGCGGCTTTTATGCACCACGTCCTGAATAATCGCCCAGTAGATCGCCCCGGTGATATACAGGAAGAAGATAGACACCGACATCAGTCCAACCGCAGGCACCACGTCTTTCACCGTTCCCGCGCAGGCCACGCAGATTGCGGCGGCGAACAGGCACACCACCAGCACAATTTTACGCGACAGCAGCAGTTTGCCGGTCATGCGGAAAATCTTGTCGGAGATAATCCCACCCAGCGCCAGCCCCACGAAGCCCACAATCCACGGGATCATGGTGGTGATGCTCATCGCCTTGATATCCAGCCCGTGCGACTGCACCAGATAGGCCGGGAACCAGCTGAGGAAGAAGAACAGAATATAGTTGTAGCAGAAGAAGGCGAAGGCGGTGACCAGAATAATCGGCTGGCGCAGATAGTGGCCCAGGCCGTGCTGCGACTGGGACAGTTCTTCCTCGGCGCTCAGCTGCTCGTCTTTCATCTGGGCGATCAGGGCGCGCTCGCGTTCGCTAATCAGCTTGCTCTTCAGCGGGTTATCGGCGGCAATAAAGAACCACACCACCATCCAGATAATGCCGATTGAACAGATAATGGCGAACGCCGGGCGCCAGCCGAAGGCCAGGGACAGATAGCCAATAATCGGGCCAGCAATCGCGCCGCCGAGCGGTGAACCGGCGCTGAGCAGCCCCATCGCGGTGGCCGCCTGTTTTTTCGGGAACCAGCCGTTAATCGCCTTGTTTGCCGAGGCGCAGATCGGGCCTTCCGCCATGCCGAACAGCACGCGCAGGATCAGCATCGACCAGAAGCCGGTGGCCAGCGCGGTAAAGCCGCAGAACAGCGACCACATGCCGACCGCCACGCCGAGGGTGAGGGTTGGCCCGAAGCGGTCCGTTGCCAGGCCGCCAACGAAGTTAAAAATGGCATAGCCGAAGAAGAAGCTGCCGAAAATCAGGCCGAACTCTTCGGCATTCAGCATCAGGTCTTTCTCGATCATCGGCACGGTCAGCGACAGCGCCACGCGATCGAGGTAGTTGATCATATAGACAAGAAACAGCAGCAGTACGATGGTCCAGCGCAGGTTTTTAATCATCATGACTCCTTCCCCTCTTTCCGGCCTGCTGGCGGTTGGGGGCTGTAGGTAGAGGTATTGTGGCCGGAGGGCTGGGTCAAACCCCCCGGTGTTTTGCTAGCTGACTTTTAAAATCACTTTGCAGCAGCTGCGCGGGTCCTTCTCAAACAGGGTCATCGCCTGTTCGATCTGGCTGAGCGGCAGGGTATGGGTGACCAGCTTTTCCGGTTCGATTAGCCCCTGTTCGATCCAGGCAATCACCTGCGGGAAGCGGTTGCTGTTTAGTCGGGAGGTAAACAGCGACAGCTCTTTGCTGGTCAGGCTTTGCTGGGTGATAGCGCAGGGCTCGCCGGAGAAACCGAGCAGGCCGATGCGCCCGGCAGGTGAGGCCAGTGCGGCCGCTTCGGCAAGAATTGACGGGTGGCAGGCGGCATCAATAATCAGCGTTGGCTGCACGCCATCGAGCTGTTCTGCCAGCGGGATTTCGCTGTTGTTCAGCGCGCGATCCGCACCGTTGTTCAGCGCCAGAGTCAGTCGTTCGGTTATCCGGTCGGCGACGATCACCGTTTTCACGCCATAAACGCCTTTCAGCACCTGAATCGCGGTCAGCCCCATCGGGCCGGCACCGTAGATCAGCGCCACGTCGCTGGGCTGTGGCTGTAAAAACGCGGTGATATTGGCGGCGATGGTAAACGGTTCCACCAGACTGGCCAGCGTATCGGGAATGCTTTCCGGCAGCCGCCAGGCATTCGCGGCGGGGGCAAGCGCATATTCGCTGAAGCCGCCGTCGCGATGCACGCCGATCACCTGCAGCTCTTTGCAGACGTTGGGGCGACCGATGGAGCAGGGATAGCAGTGACCGCAGCTGACCACCGGATCGACCGCTACGCGCTCGCCAATGCGCGCGCCGTCCACGCCGTCGCCCACCGCATCAATCAGGCCAAAGAACTCGTGGCCGATGGTACGCGGATAGCGGGCAAAGGGATTATGCCCGTGCCAGATATGCACATCGGACCCGCAGATGCTGGCGTACTGCACTTTCACCCTGACTTCGCCCGCTTCCGGCAGCGGCAGCGGACGTTCCTGAATCTGAAGATCGCCGGGACGTTCAATGACCACGCTTTTCATCATGCTCTCCTTACCAGTTCCACAGCGTGCCGTCTTCCAGACGGGCAACGGGCAGATACGCCGGTTCATAGGGATATTTCGCCGCCAGCTTTTCGTCGAACTCAATGCCGAGGCCCGGTTTTTCGCCCGGATGCATATAGCCGTTATCAAATGTCCAGCTGTGCGGGAACACTTCCAGCATCTGCTCGGAGTAGCCCATGTACTCCTGCACGCCGAAGTTTGGCACCCACAGATCGAAGTGCAGGGCGGCGGCCATGCAGATTGGCGACAGGTCGCTCGGTCCGTGAGATCCGGTACGCACCTGATACAGCGAGGCGAAGTCGGCGATGCGGCGCATGCCGGTAATGCCGCCCGCGTGGGTGATGGTGGTGCGGATATAGTCGATCAGCTGTTCTTCAATCAGCTGTTTGCAGTCCCAGATGCTGTTAAACACTTCACCCACCGCAATCGGCGTGACGGTGTGCTGGCGGATCAGGCGGAAGCTCTCCTGGTTTTCGGCCGGGGTCGGGTCTTCCATCCAGAACAGGCGATAGTCCTCTACGCTTTTGCCGAAGCGCGCGGCTTCGATTGGCGTCAGGCGGTGGTGCATGTCGTGCAGCAGGTGTTCGTCAAAGCCGAATTTATTGCGGATGGCATCGAACAGTTTTGGCGTGAAGTCGAGGTATTTTTCGGTCGACCACAGCTGTTCTTCCGGCTGCGCGCCTTTCGTTGCCGGCTCGTAGGCTTCGCCTTTGCCCTTGGCCATGCCGTAGGTGGTTTTCATTCCCGGCACGCCGCACTGGGCGCGAATTGCCTTAAAGCCCAGCTCTTTATGTTTGGCGTAGTCGTCCATCACTTCATCGATGCTGTGGCCGGTGGTATGGCAATAGACCATCACTCCGGTACGCGATGCGCCGCCGAGCAGCTGGTAAAGCGGCATGTTGGCGGCTTTGGCTTTGATATCCCACAGCGCCTGGTCAACGGCAGAGATCGCGGACATGGTGACCGGCCCGCGACGCCAGTAGGCCCCTTTGTAGAAGAACTGCCAGATGTCTTCGATCTGGTGGGCATCGCGGCCGATCAGCTGCGGGCAGACGTGATCTTTCAGGTAGAACGCGACGGGCAGTTCACGGCCGTTGAGCGTGGCATCACCGATCCCGGTGAGTCCCTGATCGGTGGTGATCTTCAGCGTGACAAAGTTTCTGCCGGGGCAGGTGACAAACACTTCCGCTTTAACAATTTTCATTTCAATTCGCCTTGTTGACTCACTATGGCGCAAAATTACGCTAATGACGTACTACCATACAAGTTAGATTGATTGGATTTTCGAGGGGGATCACAGATTGGGGGGAGGGCGCTGTGAAATGGGTGTTTGGGGTTCAGCCTCTGCTGCTGCTCCAGGGCGGTCCTCGCGCCGTGCATGGCACGGTGCCTTCGGTTACGCCATTGTGCCGGTCGGACCGGCCAGGATTGAACGTCCCTGTTCAAACCAGGCCTGACGCCAGCATCCCTGCTGTCGTCTCCTGGCGCAATGGCTCCACCTCAGCGCTGCGGATGCCCTTACGCAGCAGCAGAGGCTTTACCCTCCAGGCAATTTCATCGCTTTTGCTTTTGGGTTTTCAGGCAATACAAAAGTCAGAAAGCAGGCTGGCTGTGACCCCGATCGGGCAATCCGCAGCGCTGAACGCAGAGAGGAAGCCAGGATTCGGCCGCATGGACGCGGCCGAAAGTCACAGCCGCGCAGGACGCGCGTCTGTGACGGTCCGACGGGCTGACGAACGAAGTGAAGGAACCGCAACGCGGCGCGAGGACGACCGAGCGGGGGCACAACCAGCCAGCGCTAACTCACGACTCTGCAAACACCGAATCCAAAACTACGCCAGCAGCTCACAAGACGGCGGCAACCGACACTCCAACGCATCCGGCATCACCTCAATCCTGAACTTCGTCCCCGTCAACGGCTCGCCGTCCAGATTAAACGTCATCTCATTCGGCGCATCAATCGTCAGCCACGGCAGCGACGCTGTAATCAAATTCGGATTCTCACCATCACTGGTCAACGTATGCAACAGCGTCGGCAACAGCTCTTGCGACGTGGCAATCGTCAACTCCAGCTTACCGTCATTAATCAACGCCTGAGGGCAAAGACGCTGACCGCCGCCCGCCTGCCTGCCGTTACCAATCCCAATCACCAGCGCATCACCCTGCCAGTCGAAATCCGGACCGCGAAGATGGCAACTGTCCGCCTTCAGCGTATCCATCCGCATCAAACCGTGAATAAAATAGGACACGCCGCCCAGCGCCGACTTCAGCTTCTCCGGCGTTTCCGTCGTAATGCGCGTGCCGAAACCGCCGGTCGCCATATTGATAAAATAGCGATCGCCGTTTACCCGCGCTAAATCAATGGCCGTCGCCTTGCCGATAATTGCCAGCCGCAGCGCATTCTCCATCTCCAGCGGAATGCCCGCGCTGGTGGCGAAATCATTAGCCGTACCCAACGGTACAATACCCAGCACAGGCCGCCGTTCAGGTGGCAGACCGGCCAGCGCGGTGGCAATCTCATTAATCGTGCCGTCGCCGCCGGCGGCAATCACCGTGGTGGCATTCAGATCCACCGCTTCACGCACGTAGCGCTCGCCGTCGCCGTGTTCCCAGGTCACACGTACTTCCAGCCGGTAGCCTTCCTTGCGCAGAGTGGCAATCGCCTGGCGCAGATCCTCATTGCCCGCGCTTTTACCGTTCAAAATCGCCAGCGTGATTGAATCGTTTACCATTTTTTTATTTTCCTGAAGTGGGTAAAGGATGGATTCAAGATATAGCATATCCTGTTACAGACGGTGAACTGTGGAGCGCCAGAAGGGAATATTTTCGGAAAAAAGGACAAGAAAAAGCCCGGACGGGGGAGCCGACCGGGCCAATGAGGTGGTTCATTCCGCCCGGAACTCAGCTTGATATCCGGACGTGCAGAGAATGCTGTTTAATGTTTGTCGTTAGGAGCCAGCGCATAATAACGGGGAACCTCCCCCGGGACTGTGATCGGATTCTAAGATCGATAACCTTATGAAACTTCTTTTGCCAGTTCCACCGCATGCGGATTGCGCGTGGTGGTTCCCGCCAGGTTACGCATCAGCAGCGCATACTGCAGGTCCATCTCCTCCGGCAGCGGCAGCCACACCAGATGGCCGTTGCCCGGTGCCACCTCAATCGCCTGTGCCTTGCCGTTCTCCATCTGCGTCAGCGTGAAGTTGATATTGCCCGCGGGGGTCATCAGCTCCAGACTGTCGCCAACGCTGAATTTGTTCTTCACGTCCACCTGCGCCAGCGCGCCACGACGTTCACCGGTAAACTCACCGACAAACTGCTGACGGTCGGAAACCGAATAGCCCGCGTCGTAGCTCTGATAGCTGTCGTGCGTATGGCGGCGCAGGAAGCCTTCGGTATAGCCGCGGTGCGCCAGCCCTTCCAGCGTTTCCAGCAGGGCGGGGTCGAACGGCTTACCGGCGGCGGCATCGTCGATGGCCCGGCGGTAAACCTGTGCCGTACGCGCGCAGTAGTAAAACGACTTGGTGCGGCCTTCAATTTTCAGCGAATGCACGCCCATCTGCGTCAGCCGCTCCACGTGCGCTACCGCACGCAGATCCTTCGAATTCATAATGTAGGTGCCGTGCTCGTCCTCAAAGGCGGTCATATATTCGCCGGGGCGCATCGCCTCTTCGATCATAAACACCTTGTCGGTCGGCTGGCCCACGCCCAGCGTCGGTTCAACGTTCTGCACTGCGATCGGCTGCTGGCGATGGACGATGTTACCAATCGCATCCTCTTTGCCTTCTTCCACGTTGTATTCCCAGCGGCAGGCGTTGGTGCAGGTTCCCTGGTTCGGGTCGCGCTTGTTGATATAGCCGGAAAGCAGGCAGCGCCCTGAATAGGCCATGCACAGCGCGCCGTGGACGAAGATCTCCAGTTCAATTTCCGGCACCTGCTGGCGTATTTCGCTGATTTCTTCCAGCGACAGCTCGCGCGACAGGATCACCCGCGTCAGGCCCATTTGCTGCCAGAACTTCACCGTCGCCCAGTTCACCGCGTTGGCCTGCACCGACAGATGAATATCCATCTGCGGGAAGGCCTCGCGCACCAGCATAATCAGACCGGGATCGGACATAATCAGCGCATCCGGCCCCATATCGATCACCGGCTGAAGATCGCGGATAAAGGTTTTCAGCTTGGCGTTGTGCGGGGCGATGTTGACCACCACGTAAAATTTTTTGCCCTGGGCGTGGGCTTCGTTGATGCCGATCGCCAGGTTCTGGTGGTTGAATTCGTTGTTGCGCACGCGCAGGCTGTAGCGCGGCTGACCGGCGTAAACGGCGTCTGCGCCATACGCGAAGGCGTAACGCATATTTTTCAGCGTGCCGGCCGGGGAGAGGAGTTCCGGTTTAAACATGTTTTCTCAGTCTGATGTCAGGTCAGATATTGCCAGGATGGCTGCCCTTTGCGGCGTGGCGTCGCTAAGGGCAGATTTCGGTGCGGGATTGTAAGGCAGGGAAGCAGGAGATTAGTTGATCTAAATCAATCGGCAGATATCGGCTTCCCAGCGATAGCCCATGCCGTAGACTGCGCGGATAAACGGCTGGCTGGCATCCAGCGATTCCAGCTTGCGGCGCAGATTTTTAATATGGCTGTCGATGGTGCGGTCGGTCACCACGCGGTAATCGTCGTACAGCTGGTTCAGTAGCTGTTCGCGGGAAAATACCTTGCCCGGCTCGTGGGCGAGGGTTTTCAACAGACGGAACTCGGCGGGGGTCAGATCCAGCGGTTTATCATCCCAGCTGGCCTGGAAGCGGTTTTCATCCATGCACAGCAGCGAGGTTTGCACCGCCTCTTCTTTTGGCCGCAGGCAGCGCTTCAGAATGGTTTTCACCCGTGCCACCACTTCCCGCGGGCTGAACGGTTTGCAGATATAGTCGTCCGCGCCAATCTCCAGCCCCAGCAGGCGATCGATCTCTTCGGTTTTGGCGGTGACCATAATGACCGGCAGCTCGGAGAAGCGGCGCAGCTCGCGGCATACCGACAGGCCATCCAGCCCCGGCAGCATCAGGTCCAGCAGCATCAGGTCGGGTGAATTCTGCTTCGCCCACTCCAGCGCCTCGTCGCCGCGCAGCAGGTGGTGCGTGCGATAGTTGGCGGCCTGCAGATAATCCACCAGCAGCTGGCCAAGCTTGGGTTCATCTTCGACGATTAAAATCAACGGTGCCGGTTTTTCCTGCTCCATATCACTTCCTCAGTACGGATAAATCAGTGCGGTTTATTGAGTAAGCTTACCGTAATTTTCAGCCCCCCGGCGGAAGAATGCGCGGCGCTGAGCGTGCCGTCGTGGGCCGCAACAATATTCTGGCAGATCGCCAGCCCCAGCCCCGAGCCACCGCTGGCGCGGTTGCGTGACCCCTCGGCGCGATAGAAACGTTCAAAAATCTGTTTGAGCTGATCGTCATTCACCCCCGGCGCGCTGTCTTCAAAACGCAGCAGGTTTCCGCCGGGGCCGGGCTCCAGATATATGCTCAGGCTGCCGCCGGCATCGGTATAGCGCAGGCTGTTTTCCATCAGGTTAGTGAACAGTTGCCCCAGCCGATCCGGATCGCCAAACTGCGGCGCGGCCTCCGGCAGCGACAGGTTAAGCCGCAGGCCCTGTTGCTCATAGCGATGGCGGAAGTTAGCGGCGACCATTTCCAGCAGCGGCACCAGATCGGTGTCGCGCTTGCGATAGGCCAGCGCACCCTCGTCGGACAGCGACAGCTGGTGGACATCATCCACCAGCTTGGTCAGGGTGGCGACCTCGCCCTGTAGCGAAATAATCGACTCCGGCGTCAGTTTGCGCACGCCGTCCTGAATCGCCTCCAGCTCACCGCGCAGGATCGCCAGCGGGGTGCGCAGCTCGTGGGAAATATCGGCCATAAACGCACGCCGCATGCTTTCGTTCTTTTCCAGCGTGCTGGCCAGGCGGTTAAAATCCTGCGCCAGGCGGCCAAGCTCGTCGCGGCTGGTGGATTCCACCCGGCTGGTAAAATCACCGGCGGCCAGATGATGCGTGCCCTCAACCAGGCGCTTAACCGGGGCCAGCAGCCCGCGCGACATCAGCCAGGTCACCAGCGCGGCCAGCAGCATGGTCAGGCCGACGATCATCCAGCTGGTGCGGTTTTGCTGCCGATCGAAGTTAATATCCGCTACGCGGGTCAGGCGCTCAGAAGGGGAGCCGACCACCCAGCCGACCACTTTATTATCGCTGGTGGTAATCGCCCGGCGCGTGCCTTCCGGCGGAACCGGGCCGCGCGGACCGATCATCACGCGATAGTTCTGATCGATAATCCAGAACTGCGTGCGCCAGCCGTGCGGCGGCAGCTGGTTGCTGGATTCCGGGTTCTGATCCAGCGAGCGCAGAATATTAAAGACCAGCCGGTTGTTATTGCGCAGGAAGGTCCAGCTGCCGTGCTGTTCGTACTGATCGGCCAGCGCATCGCTGAGCATGGTGATCCGCTGTTCGTTGCCGCGCTTAATGTAGTCGATAAAGCCGTGCTCGAAGCTCAGGCGCACGCCCCAGTGCATGGTGATCAGCACCAGCATGCAGGTTGATAAGATCGCTGCAAACAGCTTAGCGGTGATGCCGATGCGGAGGCGGGCAAAGATCATTTTTTTCTCCTGCGGGCCAGTACGGTATTCGGGGCGATTTCCGCCGGTACGCGCCAGAACACCAGCGCGGGCAGGGCGATCACCAGCGCCATACAAAGGTAGGTCCAGATAAATGCCTGATGTACCAGCGGGCTGTCCGCCACCGCCTGGTGGCCGAACGTGCCCAGCAGCAACCCGGCAACGGTCACGCCGATACTCATCGACAGCTGCTGCACCATCGACAGCAGGCTGTTGCCGCTGCTGGCGAGGTCATCCGGCAGCTCTTTCAGCGTCAGGGTATTCATCGCCGAAAAACGAATAGCGTTGACCATGCCCTGTAAAAACAGCACCAGCGGCAGCAGCAGATCCCAACCCAGCAGCGCGACCATCGGGAAAAGCAGCGTTACCAGCGCCAGCGCGACGGTGGAGCCCACCAGCACGTGGCGATAGCCGAAACGGTTAACGATCTGTACCACGATGCGCTTCATGCCCATATTGCCCAGTACCATCGGGATCATCATCAGCCCGGCGTGCAGGGGGCTGTATCCCATGCCGATCTGCAGGAAAAGCGGCGTCATAAACGGCAGCATACCGCTGCCGATGCGGGCGGTCAGGCTGCCGAGCAGGCCGATGGAGAACACGCGATTATCAAACAGTTTGAGGCTGAACAGGGCGAGATCGTTGTGGCGGGCGTGCAGCAGATAAAACAGCATCGTAAACACCCCGGCAAGAATAAACAGGCACAGCAGCAGCGGAGAAATGCCCAGCCCGCGCTGGCCGTCGAGCGCCAGAGTCAGCGTCGCCATCCCTACCGCCAGCAGCAAATAGCCGGTGAAATCGAAGCGGCGGGTAACCAGCGTGAAGTTGGGCAGCAGCCGCAGGGTAGCGATAGCACCGACGATACCCACCGGAATATTAATCAGGAAAATCCAGTGCCAGCTGGCGTACTCGACCAGCACGCCGCCCAGCGTGGGCCCCATCAGCGGGCCAATCTGCCCCGGTATCGTGACGAAGGTCATTGCCGCCATATACTGATCGCGCGGCACCAGCTTCATCACCGTCAGGCGGCCCACCGGCACCATCATCGCCCCGCCGATGCCCTGTACCACCCGCGCCATTATCAGCTGGTCCAGCGTGCCAGAAAGGGCACAGCACAGCGAACCGAGGCTGAACAGGATAATCGCGCTGAAAAACACGTTGCGCACGCCAAACCTGTCCGCCAGCCAGCCGCTGACCGGCAGCATAATTGCCACCGTCAGCACGTAGGAGACAATCACCGAATGCATATGCAGCGGGCTTTCATGCAGGCTGGCGGCCATCGACGGCAGCGCGGTGTTGACGATGGTGGTGTCCAGCGTCTGCATAAAGAACCCGAAGGCAACGATCCACAGCTGCCAGCGAACGGAGGAGGGCGGCGAGGCGATCACATCAGGCTTCCTCAACCACAGGCTGCGGGCGCGGCTTACGGCGCAGTTTATCCATATACAGATAAACCACCGGCGTGGTGTACAGCGTCAACAGCTGGCTCATCACCAGGCCGCCGACGATAGTGATCCCCAGCGGCTGGCGCAGTTCGGCACCGTCACCGCTGGTCAGCACCAGCGGCAGCGCGCCGAGCAGGGCGGCCAGGGTGGTCATCATAATCGGCCGGAAGCGAAGCAGGCTGGCCTGCTCAATGGCTTCACGCGCCGTCAGCCCGCCTTTGCGCTGCGCTTCAATGGCGAAGTCCACCATCATAATGGCGTTCTTCTTCACGATGCCGATCAGCAGCATAATGCCGATCAGCGCGATCAGGCTGAACGGCGCGCCGAACAGTTCCAGTGCCAGCAGCGCACCGACGCCCGCCGAGGGCAGGGTGGAGAGAATGGTCAGCGGATGGACGTAGCTCTCATACAGAATGCCCAGCACGATATACACGGTGGCGATTGCCGCAATAATCAGCCACAGCTGGCTGCTCTGTGATTTCTCAAACTCTGCCGCCGTACCGGCAAAACTGCCGCGCACGCTGGACGGCACGCCCAGCGCGGTGACGCTGCGGTCGATCGCCGCCGAGGCCTGCGAGAGCGACACGCCTTCCGGCAGGTTAAAGGAGATGGTCGAGGACGCCGACAGCCCCTCGTGGTTGACCGACAGCGGCGAGTTCGCCGGTTTCCAGCTGGCAAAGTAAGACAGCGGGATCGGTTTCCCTTCGCTGTTAATCACGTACATCTGGTTCAGCGCGCTGATGTCCTGGGTGTAGCGCGGATCGACCTCCATCACCACTTTGTACTGGTTCAGCGGCTGGTAAATGGTGGAGATCTGCCGCTGGCCGAAGGCGTTGTTCAGCAGGTTGTTGACGTCGGACACGTCAATACCCAGGCTGGACATTGCCGCGCGGTCGTAGGTCAGCGCCATCTCTGCGCCTTTGTCTTCCTGGTCCGAGTTGACGTCGGCCAGCTCCGGCAGCGCGGCAAAGGCGCGGCGGATTTTTGGCTCCCACTCGCGCAGGTCGTCCAGGCTGTCCGACAGCAGGGAATACTGATAGCCAGCGTTGGACTCGCGCCCGCCGATGCGCAGATCCTGTACCGCCATCAGGAACAGGTTGGCCCCCGGTTCCTTCGACAGCTTGGCGCGCAGGCGGGCAATTACCTGCTGGGCGTTCTCGGTACGTTCAGACAGTGGTTTCAGCGAGATAAACATCGACCCACTGTTGGTACGGAATCCGCCGGTAAAGCCAACCACGCTTTCCACCGCCGGGTCATCGTGGACAATGCGCATAAAGTCCTGCAGCTTGTCGCGGATCGACTGGAAGGAGATGCTCTGGTCGGCCTGAATAAAGCCCATCAGCCGCCCGGTATCCTGTTCCGGCATAAAGGTTTTTGGAATGGACACGTAAAGGTACATGGTCAGGCCGATGGTGGCGAAGAACACCAGCAGCGTCCAGCGCGCGTGATTCAGCACCACCCGCAGCGAACGGCCATACCCCTGCTGCACGGCCAGCAGCACCTTGCCGAAGCCGCGAATACGTGGCTGCTGATGTTTGCGCTGCGGCTTCAGCAGCAGCCCGCACATCATCGGCGTCAGGGTGATGGAGATCAGCAGTGAAATACCGATTGCCACCGACAGCGTCACGGCAAATTCGGTAAACAGCCTGCCAATCAACCCGCCGAGCATCAGCAGCGGCAGGAACACCGCTACCAGCGAAATGCTCATCGACACCACGGTAAAGCCGACTTCGCGCACGCCCTGCAGCGCCGCCTGCACCGGCTTCATCCCGGCTTCCACATGGCGGGATATATTCTCCAGCACCACTATCGCATCGTCGACCACAAAGCCGGTGGCGACCGTCAGCGCCATCAGCGACAGGTTGTTGAGGCTGAAGCCGCACAGGTACATGGCGGCAAAGGTGCCGATTAGCGAAACCGGCACCGCCACCGCCGGGATCAGCGTGGCGCGGCCAGAGCGCAGGAAGGCAAACACCACCAGAATCACCAGCCCGACGGAAATCGCCAGCGACTGCTCTACCTCGTGCAGCGAGGCGCGAATTGTCGGCGAGCGGTCCTGCGCCACGTTCAGCTCAATGGATGCCGGGATAATCTTACGCAGCTCCGGCACTTCGGCGCGGATGCGGTCGACGGTGTCAATAATATTGGCTTCCTGCGACTTGCGGATCATCAGCAGGATCGCCGGTTTGGCGTTGGCCATCCCGGCATTGCGTACGTCCTCAACCGAATCGGTGACGTTGGCCACGTCGCTCAGCCGCACCGCCGCGCCGTTGCTGTAGTGCACGATCAGCGGTTGATACTCCGCAGCGGTTTTCAGCTCGTCGTTGGTTTTCAGCTGCCAGCGGTGGTGGTTATCTTCCACCGCGCCCTGCGGCTTGCGCACGTTGGCGTTGGCAATCGTTTCCCGCACCGCATCCAGCGACAGGCCTTGGTTAAACAGCGCCTGCGGATTCAGCTCTACGCGCACCGCGGGCAGCGAGCTGCCGCCGACCGACACATCTCCTACGCCCTCAATCTGCGCCAGCTTTTGCGCCAGCTGGGTGGAGGCATAGTCATACAGCTGGCCCTGCGAATAGGTATCCGAGGTCAGGGTCATGATCAGGATCGGCGCGTCGGACGGGTTGGCCTTACGGTAGGTTGGCCGAGAGGGCATACCGCTCGGCAGCAGGCTTTGTGCAGCGTTGATCGCGCCCTGCACGTCGCGGGCGGCACCGTTAATATCGCGGTCGTAGTCAAACACCAGAATAATGCGCGTGGAACCGAGCGAGCTGCTGGAGGACATCTCGGTAACGCCGGCAATACGCCCCAGCGCGCGCTCCAGCGGCGTCGCCACGGACGAAGCCATGGTTTCCGGTGAGGCACCCGGCATCGAGGCGCTGATCATAATCACCGGGAAATCCACCTGCGGCAGCGGAGCCACCGGCAGCAGGCGGAAGCCCAGAATACCGGCCAGCAGGATCGCCACGGTCATCAGGATAGTGGCGACCGGGCGATGGATAAACAGGGCGAAAAATTTCACTCTGCCTCCCGGCGCGCGAAGCGCTGGCGAGTGGCGTGGGCGAGGCGGTCAAACAGCAGATAGATCACCGGCGTGGTGAACAGCGTCAGTACCTGGCTGACGATCAGCCCGCCGACCATGGCCGTACCCAGCGGGCGGCGCAGCTCCGCGCCAACGCCGGTGCTCAGCATCAGCGGCAGCGCACCGAGCAGGGCGGCCAGCGTGGTCATCAGGATCGGACGGAAGCGCAGCAGGCAGGCCTGATAAATCGCATCGTACGGCGACATGCCCTGTTCGCGCTCGGCGGCCAGCGCAAAGTCGATCATCATGATGGCGTTCTTCTTCACGATACCAATCAGCAGGATGATGCCGATAATGGCGATCACGTCCAGCTCGCTGCCGCTAATCAACAGCGCCAGCAGCGCACCGACGCCCGCGGTGGGCAGCGTGGAAAGAATGGTAATCGGGTGAATAAAGCTCTCATAAAGAATGCCCAGCACGATATACATCGCCACGATGGCCGCCACAATCAGCCAGACGGTGCTGGAAAGTGCCGCCTGGAAGGCGAGGGTGCTGCCCTGGAACTGGGTCATGATTTCCGCCGGCATTTCCATCGACTTCTCGGCCTGAGTGACGGCATTCACCGCCTGCTCCAGCGAGTAGCCGTCGCTGACGTTAAACGAGAAGGTCGCCGACGGGAACTGGTCAAGGTGGTTAATGCTCAGCGCGCCGTGGCGCTGTTCAACGCTGGCAATCGCGCTCAGCGGCACGCTGCCGCCGTCGGTGCTTTTCAGCCGCAAGCTTTGCAGCGCAGCCAGGCCCGGCGTGGCGGTGGTGTCGTGCTCCAGAACCACGCGGTACTGATTTGCCTGAGTGTAGATGGTGGAGATCAGGCGCTGACCGAAAGCGTTATACAGCGCGTTATCCACGTCGGCCATGGTAATACCCAGACGGCTGGCGGTATCGCGATCGACGCGGATATAGGCTTCCAGCCCCTGGTCCTGCCAGTCGTTGCTGACGTCCTTCAGCTCCGGCATGGTGTTCAGTTTTGCCAGCAGCTTCGGCACCCACAGGCTGAGCGAGTCGAGCGACCCGGCCTGTAGCGTAAACTGATACTGGGTGCGGCTGACCTGAGTATCAATGGTCAGATCCTGCACCGGCTGTAGCCACAGGCTGATGCCGGGGATCTGCGCAACCTGCTGTTGCAGACGGGCAATCACCACCGGGATGCGGTCGTCGCGCTCATCCAGCGGCTTGAGGTTGATTTGCAGCCTGCCGCTGTTCAGCGCCGAGTTGGTGCCGTCGACGCCGACAAACGAGGTCAGGCTCTGTACCGCCGGATCTTTCATAATCACCGAGGCCACTTCCTGCTGGCGCTGCGCCATGCTGGCGTAGGAAACGGACTGTGAGGCCTGCACGGTGCCGGAGATAATGCCGTTATCCTGCACCGGGAAGAAGCCTTTCGGGATCACCAGCCACAGCATCACGGTGATCGCCAGCGTGCTTAGCGCTACACCGAGGGTAATCCACGGATGATTCAGCACCCGGCTCAGCAGGCTGCCGTAGTGGGCAATGACCTTATCAAACATCGCCTCGCTGGCGCGCGAGAAGCGATTCTGTTTACGCAGCGACTCCACGCTTAACATGCGCGCGCACATCATCGGCGTCAGGGTGAGTGAGACCACGGCGGATATCAGGATCGCCACCGCCAGCGTCACGGCAAATTCGCGGAACAGCCTGCCGACGATATCACCCATAAACAGCAGCGGGATCAGTACCGCAATCAGCGAGAAGGTCAGGGAGATGATGGTGAAGCCGATCTCTCCGGCACCTTTCAGCGCGGCAGTTAGCGGTTTTTCGCCTTTCTCGATGTAGCGCGAGATATTCTCGATCACCACGATCGCATCATCCACCACGAAGCCGGTGGCGATGGTTAACGCCATCAGCGTCAGGTTGTTGATCGAAAAGCCGCAGAAATACATCACCGCAAAGGTGCCGACCAGCGACAGCGGCACCGCCACGGCCGGAATAATGGTGGCGGGAACGTTGCGCAGGAACAGATAAATAATCATGACCACCAGCGCAATGGCCAGCAGCAGCTCAAACTGTACGTCGTTAACCGACGCGCGGATATTGGTCGTGCGGTCGGTCAGCAGCTTAACGTCCACCGATTTTGGCAGTGAGGCGGTCAGCGCAGGCAGCATCTGGCGGATGTTGTCGGCCGTATCAATAATATTGGCGCCCGGCTGGCGCTGGACGTTAAGCACGATCGCCTGCTGGCGGTTGGCCCACGCCCCCAGCCAGCTGTTTTCCGCACCCTGTTCAACGGTGGCGACATCGCCCAGCCGCACCGGCGCGCCGTTAAGGTAAGTGACGATTAGCTGGCGATAGCCTTCGGCGGTTTTGATCTGGTCGTTGGCGGACAGCGTAATGGCGCGTTCCGGGCCGTCCAGGCTGCCCTTCGCCGAGTTGACGTTGGCATTGCTGATGGCGGTACGCACCGTTTCGGTAGTGATGCCCATTGATGCCAGCGCCTGCGCGTTCAGTTTCACTCTGACCGCCGGGCGCTGCCCGCCGGACATCGTCACCAGCCCGACGCCGGAAACCTGCGAGATTTTCTGCGCCACGCGGGTTTCCACCATATCCGCCACCTGGGTCATCGGCATGCTGGTGGTGGTGACGGCGAGAGTCATAATTGGCGGATCGGCCGGGTTAACCTTACTGTAAACCGGTGGGTTTGGCAGATCGCTGGGTAACAGGTTGGTGGCGGCGTTAATCGCGGCCTGCACCTCCTGCTCGGCCACGTCCAGCGGCAGCGTCAGCTGGAACTGCAACGTTATCACGGAGGCGCCGCCCGCGCTCTGCGAGGACATCTGTTTCAGGCCGGACATCTGACCAAACTGGCGCTCCAGCGGGGCGGTGACCGCAGAGGTCATCACGTCCGGGCTGGCACCGGGGTAGAGCGTCACCACCTGAATCGTGGGGTAGTCCACTTCCGGCAGTGCCGATACGGGCAGAGAACGATAACCGATGATCCCGGCCAGCAGGATCGCAATCATCAGCAGCGTGGTGGCGACCGGGCGCAGAATAAACTGGCGCGATGGTCCACCGCCGGTTGTGGAAGGCATTCCCTGCATCAGTCGCTGGCTCCCTTGGCTGGCTGTGCGCTTTTACCAGAGGTCAACGGTGTGGACTGCGGGGCGACGATTTCGACTTTTGCACCTTCGGTCAGGCGATCGATGCCGTCGGTGACGACTTTTTCACCGGCCTGCAGGCCGCTGCTAATCACCACGGTTTCGCTGTCCTGGATGCCCACGGTGACGGATTTTTTGCTGACTTTATTGTCGGCGTTGACCACCCAAACAAAGTGGCCCTCGTTACCCATTTGCAGCGCCGCTGCCGGGATCACAATCGCATCCTGTAGGGTAGCGACCTTCAGGCGAGCATTCACAAACTGATTAGGGAACAGCCGGTCATCCTCGTTGCTGAAGCGGGCTTTCAGTTTAACGGTGCCGGTAGTGGTATCGATCTGGTTATCCATGCTGAGCAGCGCACCCTGCGTCAGCAGCGTTTTATTGCTGCGGTCCCAGGCTTCGACCGGAACAGCGCCCTGTTTCTGTGCGTTAAGAATGGCGCTGATATCATTTTCCGGCAGGCTGAACACCAGGTCGATCGGGTGCGTCTGGGTGATCACCACAATTCCATTGGTATCGCCGCTGGTGATGTAGTTGCCGATATCCACCTGTTTCAGGCCCACGCGGCCATCGATCGGTGAAGTGATACGGCTGTAGGTGAGGTTGAGTTTGGCGCTGGCAACGCTGCCCTCATCGGCTTTAATCGTGCCCAGCGTTTCGCTAACCAGTGATTTCTGAGTGTCGAGGTCCTGCTGCGAAACCAGGCTGGTTTTCGCCAGCTTTTCATAGCGCGCCAGGTCGCGGCGGGCGTTTGCCAGCGTTGCCTGATCCTTCGCCAGCTGGCCTTCTGCCTGGATCAGCGCAACCTGCCACGGGCGGGGATCGATTTCGGCCAGCAGCTGTCCGGCTTTCACCTGCTGCCCTTCGGTAAAGTGCAGCGCAACTAAATCGCCGTCAACGCGGCTGCGCAGGGTGACGGTGTTGGCGGCGGTGACGGTTCCGAGGCCGGAGAGATACTGCGGCACGCTTTTGCTTTGCGCGACGGCCGCCTGCACCGGGCTTAATTCTGCGCCCATACCGCCAGGACCGCCTGGCCCACCGGGGCCGCGCCCGCCACGGCCACGAGGATGCGCGGATTTTTCAGCTGTGTCAGGTTTTGCTCCCGGAGCATCAGCATGGCTGTGCCACCAGTACAGGCCGCCGCCAACCAGTGCGGCAAGAATAACAACCAGTGGGATAATGGGGAAACGGCGCTGTGCTTTCATTAACTCTCTTGCTCTCCGGTAGCGGGGATATGTCCAGATGGGACGAAAGGCGTCCACTCTTCATTTTAGCTAATTATAACTTACGAAAAATGAAGGAAATAAGGATAACTGTATAGTTCTGCATTGTCTTCTGTTCACATTCTGCAAATTATTAGACAGAAAATGTCGAAGCGACAGATAGTTAGTCTGCTAAGATTGATGCCGTGAAACCCATCTACCAGGAGATTGAAATGAGTACTTCAGAACATCGCCAGCTTGGTCGTTCCGGCATTCAGGTTCCGCTACTGACCTTTGGGGGTAACGTTTTTGGCTGGACGGCCGATCAATCAACGTCTTTTTCCCTGCTGGATGCACTGGTGGAGAAAGGCCTGAATTTTATTGATACCGCCGATGTTTATTCGCGCTGGGTTCCCGGCAACGAGGGCGGCGAATCAGAAACCATCATCGGTAACTGGCTGAAGCAGAGCGGTAAACGCGACAAAATCATTCTGGCCACCAAGGTGGGGATGGATTTGGGCGACGGTAAAACCGGTCTGGCACCTAAATACATTCGCCAGGCGGTTGAAGCTTCCCTCAAACGTCTGCAAACCGATTATATCGATCTGTATCAGGCGCACCGCGATGATGAAGATACGCCATTACAGGATACGCTGGCTACCTTTGATGCATTAATTAAAGAGGGCAAGGTGCGTGCTATCGGTGCCTCAAACTACTCCGCCGACCGGCTGAGTGAAGCGCTGAAAATCAGTGCGGATGCCGGCCTGGCGCGCTATGAGACGCTGCAGCCGGAATATAACCTGTACGATCGCGAAGGCTACGAAAGCGGTCTGGAAGCGGTGGTAGAGGAGCATGGGCTGGGGGTAATTAACTATTATTCGCTGGCCAGCGGTTTCCTCAGCGGTAAGTACCGCAAGCCGGAAGATGCGGCGAAGAGTGCACGCGGGCAGGGCGTGGTGGAGAAGTATCTGAACGATCGCGGCTTGAAGATTGTGCATGCGTTGGTGGAGGTGGCCGAGGCGCATCATGCTTCGCCAACGCAGGTGGCGCTGGCCTGGCAGATTGCGCGCCCGAGCATTACCGCGCCGATCGTGAGTGCGACGTCGCTTGCGCAGGTGGATGAGCTGGCGAAGGCGACTCAGCTGAAGCTGACTGATGCGGATAAGCGTTTGCTTTCTGAGGTCAGTAGTTACTGAGTTGTTTGCAAAGCCTGGAGTTAGCGCTGGCGGGTTGTGCCCCCGTTCGGGCGGTCCTCGCGCCGCTGCGCGGTTCCTTCACTTCGTTCGTCAGCCTCCCGGACCGCCCCAGACGGGCCGTCCTGGCCCGGCTGTGACTTTCGCCAGCTTCCCTGCTGGCGAATCCTGGCTTCCTCTCTGCGTTCAGCGCTGTGGATTGCCCTCTCGGGGGCACAACCCGCCTGCTTTCTGACCTTCGTGTTGCCTGACAATCTAAAAGCGATGAAATTCTGAAAGGGGACAGCCCTGGAGCAGCAGCAGAGACTGCCCCCATACTCCTGTTCCGCAGCGAACCACACGGCAACGCGTTGATGCAACTCGCGGCTTTGAGGTATCATCACCGCCCTGTACATGTTCCCACCGCCGTGAGGCAAACCGTATGAACAAGAAAAAGATCTTTATCGTCTACCTGCCGGTCAGCCTGGTGTTCTTTATGATCCTGCCAGGAGCTATCCTGCGCGATATGCCGCCAGAGCGCTTTGCCTCGTTCAGCCATATCACCAGCCTTGGTGGCGTGCTTAACCCAATCGTCTCCGTGCTGCTCTTCCTGGCTATCGTCTCGGTGATTCTGGCAATGATTGCCGTTCCGCTGATTGGCCGCTGTGCCCGCGCAATCATTAATAGACGTAAAGGGTAAGCCTCGGGCTTATTCTGCGATATGCCGGGCGATTGGATACCCGGCTCCGCTTCGGCTATTCAAACAAACGCATCTGGAATGCCAGATCGCGCACCAGCTTAGTGAAGGGCTGGATCTTCTCGTTTGGTGTTCTGGCGAACTCCCCTAGCAAAAAGGCTTTAATTTGAGCCGGAGAGTAGTGGGGGCCCAATAAAGCAGTAACTGCATTAATATAGTCGTCGTTATACACTTTTTTCAACTGCGCAAGATGGGTCACAACTAATCCTGAATTTTTATAACGGTCATCTAATGCCAGAACTTGATTCAAATTTGCCAGTTTCGGCGCCATAGAGGTGTTTTTTTCTCTCAGTTTGACACTGATATCTTTATTTGTTTGTAAGCTAAACAGAGCATTGATCAAATCTTCATCGTCGATATAAAAATCAAAAATATCGTCAAGCTTTTCGGCTGTCGGATTAAATATAACAGGCTGCTGAGATTTTTTTTGATTACACACTTTACAACAAGGTACAAGATTGTTGATATTAATGGCGTAATAATAATGAGTTACCTTGTCTTTGATATGATCCAGATCGCCATAAAATGCGCTGTCGGTACAATCTAATATACCCTTGTCACAATAACCGCATACCTGACCATTAAGCGTTTTTACATAATTAATGCATCGTTTGCTATTGCGAAAGTTTTCATACTGTTTGATCATGAATGCTTCGGCATTATCATGGGAATTTTTTAAAATCCTGTGACCATGGCGATCTAGCCTACTTTCAATGTTATTTGGAGAGCTGGCATCGGCAGAGATATTGCCGACTATAATATCTTTTAGATAAGCCATGTGAGGCTGATGTAAATAGTTCTCTTGCACTTTCGTGAAATTTTTATTATTGATTTTTGGGATATCTTCGCCAATAAATAGATTGACATGACTCCGATTATTGTCAAAGAAAATGGTTCGGAACTGGTTTTTTCCACTCCGGATTTCTTTCTTGATTTTCGTTTTTAACGTGCTAAAGAAGTTACCGTGAAAGAACCAGCATAGAAATAACGTTTGTTGCTCAGTCATGGTTCAACCTCCGGCGTAAAAATTCTTTCTCCGATTCACTGAGTTCGTCAATCAGGCTATTGAGGCGCTGATGATGGCTGCCCTCTGCCATGATAAGTTTGTTAAGAGTAGCAGTCAAAGATTGTACAATTAGCGGTTCGGAAACCTCTCCGATCAGGAATGATAAATCGGAGATGCTTTTTTCCTCTATGGCTTTGTGGATCTTGTTCCTGATAAATTCACTTACCACGTTAGTAACCAAAAAACTATTTTTATACAAGTCATAGACATTAGCACCCAATGTTTTCGTTTTCAGATTAATCATACCATTCTCACCGAGATATAATACTTTTCTTCGTGGAAAGTCTGATAAAATCAGTGGGTTATGAGTTGATATAATGACGTTGAAATGTTTGCTTTTATCTTTGTCCTTTAGTAAGGAAACCACCCAAGCGATCAGCTGGGTTTGTAATTCAGGGTGTAAATCCGCATCAGGTTCATCAATAAATAAATTTACGCACTGACCTGGTTCAATTTCATTATCTATATCATTTATTTTACAGGCAAGATCAATCCGTTTCCATTGGCCGGTACTGAAAGGGGGGTAAATATAATATTTATATCCTTCGGCGATAATCTCATTGCTTGTTGAAGCTTTCAGCATAAATTTAAGTGTGCTGAGATGTTGTGGGTTATGAATTGAAAAGTTCAGTTGAATTTCATTTTTATCCGGGTTGGTATCAATAATTTCCGCCAGATTGTTGACGTGTCTGTCTAACTGTTCATCGAAAAATAAAGGCGTTTCGGGAAATAGGATTCCTGAACCATGATAAATGTTTGTAATATGATCTTTGCGGAAAATCTCTACAATTTTTTGTATTGAATAGCCCTGCGTTGTGTTTTTTCTTCGATACAAGTTAGCTGTAATGATTCGCATTAAAATGAGTTTAACAAATGAAATTTTATTGTTGAAGAAATTCCTCTTCATTTTTTTTATTTGACTGGTGAAGTTTTTTCTGCCGTAGTTATTGCCAATGATTTCTGATAGATTAAGCTGACTCAACCAGCGGTCTGTGATAACCAATCGTATCGATTTCCCCTGACACAATTCGTCGAGTTCATTGTTAAACGGCAGGCTGTCAATAAACAAATAGGCTTCTTTCAGGTTGTGCAGACCATTATATCTTTGCTCATTGCCAACAGAATAATCATTATCGGCATTGACGATTCCGGACTTAATCATATTGGTGTTATTCGACGAGAGATAAATCGAATGATAATTCGGAAATTCGTTGCTGGGGTGCTCCGTTAATCTGACCAGCAGGCCCTGCTCATTTTTTTCAGCTGTCCCTTTTCCAGAGTAATGGATTCCCTCTTTAACATATAGAACGTAGTAAGTTTCGTTGTGTTGAAAAACAGCAGTGTATTCAGAATTCGAATGAAATCTGCCTTTTTTATCTTTTTTAATGGAGTTTAAAAAATCCATTAAACAGGTTTTTCCGCAACCATTTTTGCCGATCAGGCAACTTATACCAATGTTCTCCGCAAAGAAACCATCCGGAACACTTTCTTTACCGGCGGTGAGCATTAAAAGACGTCGCTCAGGATCAAAGGCAAAATCGTATTTGTTATCCAGATTAATTGTAATGTTTTTATAAACCAGATGTTTCTCAATAAAGGCATACTTTAATAACATGTCATCCTCAACATAGTTCTGCTGCGCCGGCCCTGGAGTGTTGCAAAAATGACAGGGGTAATGGATAAGTATCTGTATCAGCGAGATTATAAGTTACAACGGGATAAGGTATTCACACTACAACGTTATGCTAATCGGAGCAATGCGATATGAAAGGTCCTGTTTTTATGTGTGGCAGAGCGATGGGGTAGGTAACAGAAATAAGGGTGCAGGGACTAAATTGGGTTGCGGCTTATGCCGCAACCGTGTGAAGCGATGAGGTGGATAATAGCGAAAGATTGGTGCACGAACTCCGCAACGTTTCCATTGCGCTATCATGCGCCTATCAGCGGAACATCACCTGCGCCCAGCGCGCCAGCCCCGCCGTAACTGAACCGAAATCATCGCCGCTGGTTAGCGGGATATCCGGCAGTTGACGCTGCAACGCCTGGCGCAGAACAGGTGACTTCGCGCTGCCGCCGGTCAGATAAATCACGTCGGGCTTCGTGCCGCTGGTCTCCAGCGCCAGCGCAACCTGTTCCTGAATCCGCTCAAGAGGCTGGTTAATCGCCGCCTGGAGCGCCGCCACGCTGATATCCGTTGCCAGCCCGTTGTCGATAAAATCTAATCCCGCCAGCGTCTGCGGCCGATCGGAAAGCGCAATCTTGCTCTCTTCCGCCGCACGCACCAGACGATAGCTCAGGCGCTGACGCCAGACTTTCAGCAGGCGCTTCACCTTCTCCGGCTCGCGCGCATCACGGATCAGATCCTGCAGCAGCTTGTTGCTGGCCGCGGCATAGAAATCACTCTGTGCCGGAACGTCGTTAATCGCCACCGCATTCCACCACGGCAGGGCAGGCAGGCCCATTCCCTTCACGGTTTCACCGCCCAGACCCAGCAGCGGCATCAGCTCCTTAAAGGCCAGCATAATATCCAGATCGTTACCGCCTACGCGGCAACCGCTGTGACCCAGCAGGCTGCCGCTGCGATCGGATTTATCGTGCCACTGCGGTCCCATCAGCAGCATCGAGCAGTCGGTGGTTCCGCCGCCGATGTCGACGACCAGTACGCGGCTTTCCTTACTTAGCGTGGCTTCAAAGTCCAGACCGGCGGCTACCGGCTCGAACTGGAAAATCACATCGCTAAAACCGGCACGGCTGGCCGCGCGGGCCAGAATGCCTTCAGCCTGCTGGTTGGCGTCGTCACCGCCCAGCCCCTGGAAGTTGACCGGACGGCCAATCACCGCCTGGGTCACGCTGTCGTTCAGCGAGCTTTCCGCCGACTGACGAATATGCAGCATCATTGCGCAGACCAGGTCCTCAAACAGCGCGACCTGCTGCGGCTTCAGGCCGCTGGCACCAAGGAACGATTTCGGTGATTTTACAAACCACACCTCTTCCGGATCGTCCATATACTGTGCCAGCGAGGCCAGACCGAACTTCACACTGGCCGGTGTGACTTCAATATCTTCTTCGCGATTGAAAGCGACGGAGCGCCGCAGCAGCGCCTGGCTCTCAGCGTGCGGCGTAGGGACCTGATGATGGCGGAACAGCCATTCACTGACGGCTTCACGGGTTGGCGCACACAGCATTGAGGGTAAATAGGGGGAACCCTGCTCTAGTGGCAGCATTTTTGGCTGGCCCTGGTCCATGATGGCGACCGAGCAGTTGGCCGTACCGTAGTCGAAACCGATAAACATCGTTCTCTCCGCTGAGTGGGGAAAAAAAGGGGGCGACTTTAGCCTGGCCGTGTCGGCAGAGCAAGGGGATATAGTGGTTTTATTAACGGGGGAGGGGGGAGATGCCCGGTGTCGGAGGCAGGTCGTGATCCGTTGCTTCGCCGTAAACCGCAATCTTGCCCCGACCGCTGTTTTTGGCCTGATAGCAGGCGATATCGGCCTGTGTCATCACTTCAACCGCGTTGCTGCTGCTGTCAAAAATGGTCAACCCGGCGCTGGCTCCAACAGAGAACTCGTGACCTTTCCACAGGAATTGATATTGACTGATGGTGGCGACCAGGCGACTGGCGATCTCGCTGGCGTCCTCCAGCGAACATTCCGGCAGCAGCATGCCAAATTCATCGCCGCCAAGACGGGCGAGGAAGTCGCTGCCGCGCAGCTGGCGCATCATCAGCGTCGACAGCTCACGCAGCAATGCATCCCCGGCGGCGTGGCCGGCGCTGTCATTTACCGCCTTAAAGCGGTCCAGGTCGACGAAGGCCAGCACGTGATGCATGTGCTGATTCTCCTGCGGCATCAGCAACACTTTCAAACGCTGCTCAAAGCTGGCGCGGTTCGGCAGGCGGGTAAGCATATCGTGAGAGGCGCTGTAGCGCAGGCGTTTAAATATTTCCCGCGACTCGCTGACGTCCTGGATAACCATGACGCTACCGATATTGTCGCCTTCCTGGGTGCTCAGCGGCGACAGGCTGTAGTTGATGGCAAACACCTCGCCGGCGCGATTGTGCAGGACGAGATCCTGGTCCGGGGAGTCAGCGGGTTTGGTATTTTTCGGCAGGGCGCAGCTGAGGACGATCTCCTGTTCTGGCCCTTCACCACCGTGAGTGATCTGCAAGATTTCAGCGATAGGCTTGCCCACCGCATGGTGCTGAGGCCAGCCGGTCATTTTTTCCGCCACCGGATTCATAAAGATCACCTGCATCTCTTCATCGGTGCTGATCACCGCTTCATCAATGGCATCCAGCGTGATGTGCATGCGCTCCCTTTCCTGATCGAGGGCGTCGGTCAGCTGGCGAAATGCGGTGACATCCTGATTAATCCCTAACATACGCGAAGACTGGCCGGGTTCGTCCGCTACCATATTGCCCTGGCAGCGGATGTAGCGAATACCCGAGCTGGTTTCAATACGGTACTCAACGTCAATCGGCGAGGTGTTTTTCATCGCGTCATCAAGTAAGGCCATCACCTTTTTTCGATCGGCGGGCAGCAGGCAGTTCATCCAGCTTTGCTGGGTGATAATCGCGCCTGGCGGCAGATGGTAGAGCTGGAACATGCGCCTGTCCCAGGTCATTTCTCCGGTGATCGGATTCCACTCCCATACGCCGATTCCGGCAGCGTCATTCGCCAGGGTGATGCGCTCCATCAGCTGCTGATTGACCTTCTCGGTTTGCTTAAGCCCGGTTATATCCTCTATTTGCGATATGAAATAGAGTGGCTGCTGTTCGCTATCGCGCACCAGAGAAACGGCCAGCAGCGCCCAGACGGTTTGGCCGTCGCTGCGAAGATAGCGCTTTTCCATACTGTAGCTGGCGATCTCTCCGGCCAGCAGGGCATTCATCTGTATTAAATCGGCATTCAGATCGTCGGGATGACTAAGCTGCTGGAAGGTCATTCCTTCAAGTTCATCCTGGCGATAGCCAAGCAGGCGGCACAGCGATTTATTGACCTGCAGCCACTGACCGCCGGGTGCCACCAGCGCCATGCCGATCGCCGAATATTCCATCGCATGGCGAAAGCGGGTTTCACTCTCCGAGATATGCTTGCGCTCTTCGCGGAACGAGTGCATCACCAGGGTCATTAAATGGCTGGGCACCAGCGCCAGCAGGAAGGGTAGCCAGGGAACCGAGACCAGCAACGGTGCGCTGATAAAGTCCTGCGGGATCAGGTTTAGCGCCAGCATCAATGAGATCATCGATACTGTCACAAGATAAACGATGAACGCGGCCAGCCGCGGCAAACGCACGGCGCTGTAAAACAGAATGACAATCACGAAGGCAAACGACCACGGCAGAAAGCGCAGGGCCAGCCAGCTAAGAGTAAGGGTGACCAGCAGGGTGAGTACCGTCTCGATCAGCACCCGATGCTTCATCAACGAGTCGCGCTGCCACAACAGTGCTACCGGACCGAGCGCCAGCATACCGATGACCTCTGAAGCAACCCATGTTGAGAAAAACTGCGTCAGTGAAGCGGCGGGGATATTCAGCAGCGCGCTGGCCAGCATCGCGCCAATAAACGGGGTGAACAGGCCGACCGCCAGCATCATTTTTACCCAGCTGTACAGCGTATTCAGCGGAGCGTGGTGATCCAGCAGCAGGCGCAGCATCACGCCGCCCATCAGCGCCTGGGCCAGATTGATTAACGGGAATTTCAGATTGGAGAGGCCTGGGCCAAGAATAATCGCATTGGCGCAGATCACCCCTACCATGCAGCCGCTCAACAGCAGCGGCAGGTGACGTACAGGATTACGAAATACCACGATGGTCATCAGCGCGGTGGAAAACCACAGCGGTGAGATCTGGCCGCTGATTTTAATCAACTCAAGGCAGTAAAGGGTGGATGCCAGGCTCAGTAAACCCAGCAGCAGGCTGTTCAGCCACTGCGTCCGGCTATGTTGTACATTGGCTAACGTTTCTGAGGCCATCCACACTTATCCAGCACGGCGCCTGGCAGCGGCGCAATCTTTATCTCTAAAGCCATGCTAGCACAAGAAAACCAGCTTGAAGTGGATGGCACAAAAAACCTGCGAGAAATGCCCCAGATTAAGTCGAGTTTATTGCTTGATTTTTAACAGATCCGCGCGCGTCCACGGGTGTTCGATGCCGGCAATTTGTGCAGACAGCTTTTGCAGAAACTGCTGAGTAGTGGCAACACGTCCGTTACTGAAAAGAAGCACGGGCACCAGCAGCGCGATGCACAGCTGCGCCAGTGAAAAACCCCTTGGCCGAACGGTACGCTGGCTGAGCAGAAAGGCGGTGCTAAGTGTAAAGCCCAGAACCAGGCCGGCAATCACCTCGCTCACTGAATGAGCGTTGAGTTCAAGGCGTGATATCCCAACGATAACCGGGATAAGATAACCCGCGATCAGCAGAACGCGCCGCCATATTACGGAAAGCCGGCCGCTCAGCAGCCAGAACATTACTGGCCACAGGGTGGCGGACATGGCACTGTGGCCGCTGAAGCCGGTGAAGTTAAAGCGCACGCTGCCAATCCCAAAGCCGAGGAAGGCGATTTTTGACAGGCTGACCACCAGTCCCGCACAGCCGAACGCCAGCAGCCAGAACCAGACGGCGCGTTTGTCGTCGTTTTTCCAGCGCAGCAGGAAGGCGATGATGACCGCAGTCGGCAGTAACAGCATGCTGTCACCGAAATAGGTCAAAAGATGCATTATGTGATCTGGCACGCTGTTTCCTTGAGGCTTTTTTGCTTGTCGTACTTTAACCGCACGCCAGCATATTATCTAACGGTATAATCTGAAAACGCCGGGGATGCTTTTTTCTGGCATCAGATGGGTGAACTCCCTATAATTGCGCGCGCTATGCCCTTCATATTTCAGGAAGCTGGCTATTTATCCTTTCATTTTGTCTCGGAATCAGGTCGTTAATTTATGGCTGACAAGTCGCATCAGTGCGTCATCGTAGGTATCGCAGGCGCTTCAGCCTCGGGGAAAAGTCTTATCGCCAGTACGCTGTATCGTGAAGTCCGCGATCGCGTGGGTGATGAAAATATTGGCGTGATCCCGGAGGATGCCTATTACAAAGACCAAAGCCATTTAACGATGGAAGAACGGGTTAAAACTAACTACGACCACCCGAGTGCCATGGATCACACGCTGCTGCTTCAGCATCTGCAAATGCTGAAGGCCGGGCAGTCGATTGAACTGCCGGTCTACAGCTATGTTGAGCATACGCGTGAGAAAAAAACCATCACGCTGAAGCCGAAGAAGGTCATTATCCTCGAAGGCATCCTGCTGCTGACCGATGCACGCCTGCGTCAGGAGATGAATTTCTCGATCTTCGTCGACACTCCGCTCGATATCTGTTTGATGCGCCGCATGAAACGTGATGTAAATGAGCGTGGCCGCTCAATGGATTCGGTGATGGCTCAATATCAGAAGACAGTTCGCCCGATGTTCCTGCAGTTTATTGAACCATCAAAGCAGTATGCGGATATTATCGTGCCGCGCGGCGGGAAAAACCGCATCGCTATTGATATCCTCAAGGCGAAGATTAATCAGTTCTTTGAGTAACCCTTGCAGGCCCGCCTGGCGGGCAGGCTACGGAGGTCGAACGGTGCGCTTTCCCGTTGTTCTCGTCGCCGCTTTTAAGCATTTCTGAATAGGTTGGAGTTTCCGTTATGAGATTATGTGACCGCGATATTGAAGCCTGGCTCGATAATGGCAAACTGGGCATCACCCCGCGCCCGCCGGTGGAACGCATCAGTGGTGCCACGGTTGATGTCCGACTAGGCAACCAGTTCCGCACGTTTCGCGGCCACACGGCTCCGTTTATTGATTTGAGCGGACCAAAGCATGAAGTCAGCGCTGCGCTGGATCGAGTGATGAGCGACGAAATCGTTCTGCCGGAAGGCGAAGCGTTCTTTCTGCATCCGGGGGAGCTGGCGCTGGCGGTAACCTTTGAGTCGGTGACGCTGCCTGACGATCTGGTCGGCTGGCTTGACGGGCGTTCATCGCTCGCCAGGCTGGGCTTGATGGTACATGTGACCGCGCATCGTATCGATCCCGGCTGGCAGGGGCGTATTGTGCTGGAGTTCTACAATTCCGGTAAACTTCCGCTGGCTCTTCGCCCCGGTATGCTGATCGGCGCACTGAGCTTTGAACCGCTATCGGGCCCGGCAGCACGCCCGTACAACAGCCGCCAGGATGCGAAATATAAA
The DNA here is from genome assembly GCF_016624545.1 of Erwinia sp. S38. Taxonomy (NCBI): domain Bacteria; kingdom Pseudomonadati; phylum Pseudomonadota; class Gammaproteobacteria; order Enterobacterales; family Erwiniaceae; genus Erwinia; species Erwinia sp. S38. Next base: position 77,361 of record NZ_JACVTS010000010.1, read on the forward strand.
GGTCAGCAGGGCGCGGTTGCCAGTCGAATCGACAAAGACTAAAGGTGGCAAAGGCATGAAAAGATTGATAACCACACTGGCCATTCTACTGGTGGTGATGGTGGCCGGAATGACCGCACTCGTTCTGCTGGTCAATCCCAATGATTTTCGCGCCTATATGGCTCAGCAGGTTGAGCAGCGCAGCGGCTATCAGCTTGCGTTGAAAGGCGAGTTGCGCTGGCACGTCTGGCCGCAGCTGAGTATTCTTTCCGGGCCGGTCACGCTGACCGCGCAGGGGGCTTCTCAGCCCGTGCTCAGTGCGGAAAACATGCGCCTGGATGTCAATCTTCTGCCTCTTCTCTCCCACCAGCTTTCCGTAAAACAGGTCATGCTTAAAAATGCCGTTGTGCGGCTGATCCCGGAAAGCGAGCGCCAGCGACCTGCCGACGCTCCTATCGGTCCTGAAGGCAGTTCGCCGCCGTCGGTGATTGAAGATGTGACACGCGGCTGGCGGTTCGATATTTCTCACCTGCGGATTGTCGACAGTTTGCTGGTCTGGCAGCAGGATAACGGCGAGCAGCTTAACGTTCGCGATTTTAATCTGCGGCTCGATCAGACTCAGCCGCGACTGGTTAATCTTGAATTCAGCAGCCGAATTAGCCGCGATCAGCGCGATCTGCGCCTGCAGTTCAGCAGCGAACTTGATATCACCCACTATCCCCGCCAGATAAACGCCGCTATTAAACAGCTCGACTATCAGCTGCAGGGTGCCGATCTGCCGCAAACCGGGATTAAAGGCCAGGCGGCTATGGCAGCCAGCTGGGATAATGCTAATCAGCGCTTCAGCCTTAGCGACATTCAGCTCAGTGCCAATGACAGTCAGCTGAGCGGGACTATTACCGGCAGTCTCGGTAACCGGCCGCAGGTTGTGGCGGATCTCAGTTCGGCAACGCTGAATATGGATTCACTGTTAGGCATTCCAGAAACCACTAACGCCGATGCGGCGCAGCAGAGTCAGCGTACCGGACGTGCGCCGGTGATCGCTGAATCAGCGCCTGTCAACAATGCGGACTCACCGTTGAATGCCATCGACGGTAAAATCGGTTTGAAAATGGCTAAACTTCGCTGGCGCGGCATCGATATGGATGCGGTGGATCTGGAGGCGACGAATCAGCAGGGCTTGCTCAGTCTGGTCAGACTGCAGGGCCAGGCTGACGGCGGTACGTTCTCCCTGCCGGGAAGTATTGACGTCCGTAGCTCACAGACCCGTGTCGCACTTAAGCCTTCATTTCAGCGTGTTGGTATCGGTCCCCTGTTAAAAGCATTTAACCTGCCTGATACCATTAGCGGCGAGCTGTCGCTGGACGGTGATTTCAGCGGCAATGGCTTAACCGTGGCTGAATTTAATCATCAGTGGCAGGGGAGTGCGGATCTCAAGCTGGATAACGCCCAGTTTGCCGGGCTTAACTTCCAGCAGTTGATACAGCGTGCTGTGGAAGGGAACAGCGACAAAGTGCGCGGCGAGCGTAACGACCAGCCGATCCTGCAGCAGATTAGCGGCCACGCCACGCTGAATAACGGCCTGGTTACCTTCCCTGAGCTGAATGCGCAGTCGACCATTCTGAACTATACCGGCAGCGGTAATGTCGATCTGGCAAAAAGGGAGCTGGATATTAACTTTGGCGTAACGGTGATGCGCGGCTGGCAGGGTGATGACACGCTGGTCAGGCGTTTGCAGCAAACGCCGGTGCCGCTGCGGATTTACGGCCCGTGGTCGACGATTAACTACAGCCTGAAAGTCGATCAGGTGCTGCGCCAGCAGTTGCGTGATGAAGCGAAACAGCGCTTGAAAGAGTGGATGGGGCGCAACCCGGAAAATGAAAAACGTAACGATGTGAAAAAGCTGCTGAAGGATATGTAAGCCGGTAGCAGTTCTTACATCTCATGCCGTCACGTTTTATCTCATCTGCCGCGCGTTGTGCCGTTTCACCGCGTTTTCTTACAACCCCAGCGCCGGAAATGACGTGGCGTTATCCTGCGCAGGCTGGCGAAAATGCTGAGCCTGCGCAATATGCTGTACTTCTATTCCTCTTCCGCCGGTGGCGGTACGATCTGCACTTTTTGTACCCGATGGTTTTCTACCTGCAGGGTGCGGATCAGATAATCACCTATCTGCACCTCTTCCCCGACCTGCGGCACGTGCTGCAAATGTTCCATCAGCAGTCCCGCCAGCGTATTGTATTCACGCTTTTCATCCAGCGGCAGCGGCAGGTACATCGTCAAATCGTCCAGCGGCATATGCCCGTTAGCCGTCCAGCTGCCGTCGGCGTTTTGCTGAATATCGTAACGAGGGTCCAGCCGTTCCCCCTCGTTTGGCAGATTACCGGCAATCGTTTCCATCACGTCACTCAACGTGACCACGCCTTCCACCGAACCAAACTCGTCCACCACGAAGGCAAAGTGGGTGCGTGCATTGCGGAACTGCTCCAGTGCGGGCAGCAGCGGTAGCTGTTCAGGGAACACCAGCGGCTGACGGATTAAGGCCCGCAGATCGAGGCTGTTGCCGTGCAGTGCCTGTTTCAGCAGTTCAATCACATGAACCACGCCAAGCGGCTCTTCGCTATTTTCAGTAATGATCAGGCGCGTGTGCTGATTATTGTCCAGGCGGGACATAATCTCTTCCGGCGATTCGGCAAGGTCAATGTGCTGGATATCATGGCGGGAGGTCATGATGCTGCTGACGCTGCGTTGGCCCATTGCCAGCACCCGCGCAATCATCATCCGCTCCTGCTTATTAAAAATCGCTTTTGGCGCGGCGTTACTGGCCACCAGAGAGGCGGTTTCCGCGTCAAGTTCAGCCGGTTCATGGCTGCCGCGCAGCAGGCGTAAAACTGCTTCAGCGGTACGCTTGCGCAGCGGGGCTTTAGCCGACAGGAACCGACGGCGGTTGAACTGGGAAAGCTGATTCAGCGCCTCAATCATCACCGAGAATCCGATGGCGGCGTAGAGGTAGCCTTTAGGAATGTGATAGCCAAAACCGTCGGCGACCAGGCTGAAACCAATCATCAGCAGGAAGCTCAGACAGAGAATAATAATCGTCGGGTGGCCGTTCACGAAGCGGGTCAGCGGTTTACTGGCCAGCAGCATGAGCATGATCGAGATGATCACCGCAGCCATCATCACCGCCAGGTGGTCCACCATACCCACGGCGGTGATCACAGAATCGAGGGAAAATACCGCATCCAGTACCACGATTTGTGCCACAACGGGCCAGAATCGCGCACCGCGTTTTTGCGGATTTTGCTCTTCATCTTTACCTTCCAGCCGTTCATTCAGTTCAACGGTGGCTTTGAACAAAAGAAAGACCCCGCCAACCAGCATAATCGCATCGCGCGCACTAAAAGCATGCCCGGCAATTGAGAACAGCGGAGCCGTGAGGGAAGAGAGCCAGGAGATAGAGGCCAGCAGCATCAGGCGCATCAACAGCGCCAGCAGTAAGCCGGTAACGCGAGCGCGGTCGCGCAGGGCAGGGGGAAGTTTCTCCGCCAGGATGGCGATAAACACCAGGTTATCAATGCCCAGCACTAATTCCAGCACCACCAGGGTGACCAGTCCGGCCCAGATTGACGGGTCGGCGATCCATTCGAACATTGTTTTTACCTGTTAACCAAAAGTTGTTGCGTAATGATGAGTGTGAATCCCCGTGATTTCAACTGATAACCCCCTGCTGAAGCATTGCCGATTATTATCATTTATTGACTTATGCGGAATGAACTATTTATTGACCATAAAGCCTAAAATTATCCCGTTTAAGCTGGTTTTATTGCCGGTGGCGTAGCATATTATTGAGCCGTACTAACTGCATATTAACGAGCGATTTCGCTGGTTCCTTGAGTTTTAATTGGCACTGACCGCTGAACAATTTTCAGATTAAGATTATACTTAAGGATCGCACCGATAATGCATAATCAGCGAACGCTTATTACTTCATTTATATGGAAAAATTATGACCAAGCTTAAAGCAGTTATCCCGGTCGCGGGTCTCGGTATGCATATGCTCCCTGCTACAAAAGCGATTCCTAAAGAGATGTTGCCGATCGTTGATAAGCCGATGATTCAGTATATCGTCGACGAGTGCGTGGCAGCGGGCATTAAGGAAATTGTACTGGTCACCCACGCTTCTAAAAATGCAGTAGAAAACCATTTTGATACCTCTTACGAACTGGAAGCGCTGCTTGAGGCTCGCGTTAAGCGCCAGCTGCTCAGCGAAGTTCAGTCCATATGTCCGCCGGGCGTCACCATTATGAACGTGCGTCAGCCGCAGCCACTGGGTCTCGCGAACTCCCTGCTGTGCGCCCGCCCAATGCTGCACGACGAAGCTTTTGTTGTGCTGCTGCCGGATGTGCTGCTGGATGACGCTTCAGCGGACCCGCTGCGTTACAACCTGGCCGCGATGGTAGCTCGCTTTGAAGAAACCGGCCGTAGCCAGGTGCTGGTTAACCGCATGCCGGAAGCCGATCTTTCTGAATACTCGGTGATCACCACCCAAGATCCGCTGACTATTCCTGGCCGCGTTAGTCAGATTGTCGATTATGTTGAAAAACCAGAGCAGCCGCAGGCGCTGGATTCTGACCTCTCTGCCGTTGGTCGCTACGTGCTTTCTGCCGATATCTGGTCCGAGCTGGAAAATCTGGAACCTGGCGCGTGGGGACGTTATCAGTTAACCGACGCCATCGCTAACTTGAGCAAAAAACGTCCGGTTGATGCGCATCTGCTGACGGGGCAAAGCTTTGACTGCGGACGCAAGCTGGGTTACATGCAGGCTTTCGTGACCTGGGGGCTGCGTAATAACGCCCAGGGACGTGATTTCCGCGATGCAGTGAAAAAAATTCTGGCAAAATAACAATCTGAGGGTGCCGCGGGTCTGCCCGCTGCGTGAAGGAGTCTGAATGGCTATTTTAGTAACGGGTGGAGCAGGCTATATCGGTTCCCATACTGTACTGTCACTGCTGACCCGCGGTGATGATGTGGTGGTGTTGGATAATCTGAGCAACGCCTCGAAAGAGTCGGTGAATCGTGTTGAAAAGCTGACGGGTAAAACCGCGACTTTCCGCGAAGGCGATATTCTCGATCGTGCCTGCCTGCGGGATATTTTCGCCAGCCACAATATCAGCGCGGTGATCCACTTTGCCGGGCTGAAAGCAGTAGGGGAATCAACGCGTAAGCCGCTGGAGTATTACCAGAATAACGTTACCGGTACGCTGGTGCTGCTGGAAGAGATGCGCAGCGCGGGCGTTAACCAGTTTATCTTCAGTTCTTCGGCCACCGTTTACGGTGCCGATGCACCGGTTCCCTATGTGGAAACTACGCCGATTGGTGGCACAACCAGCCCTTATGGCACATCGAAATTGATGGTTGAGCAGATTCTGCGCGACTATGCCAAAGCCAATCCCGCGTTCAAAACGATTGCCCTGCGCTATTTCAATCCGGTCGGTGCGCATGAATCCGGTTTGATTGGTGAAGATCCTAACGGAATACCTAATAACCTGCTGCCGTATATTGCACAAGTCGCAATCGGTCGCCTGGAAAAACTGGGTATCTTTGGTGATGATTATCCAACCAAAGACGGTACTGGCGTACGTGATTATATTCACGTGATGGATCTGGCAGAAGGGCATCTTAAAGCGCTGGACCATCTGTCTGCGATTAACGGTTATAAGGCCTATAATCTGGGCGCCGGTAAGGGTTATTCGGTACTGGAAATGGTTAAGGCTTTCGAGAAAGCTTCCGGCCGGCCGGTACCCTATCAGGTTTCTCCGCGTCGTGATGGCGATCTGGCCGCTTTCTGGGCTGATGCGTCTCTGGCTGATAGCGAACTCGACTGGCGGGTTTCACGCGGCATTGATGAGATGATGCGCGATACGTGGAACTGGCAGTCAAATAACCCAAATGGTTATCGTTAGTAATCAATTTCACTTGTTACTACATCGAAAGCTCCCTCAGTGGGAGCTTTTTTTTTTGCTCGCTGTAAAATGAAAAATTTTGTGAATTGCTCATATATCATGAATTATATGGGAAAATTCCCAATAACGAATTTTTAACGTTAGCAGGGCAAAAAAAACAGCTCCCCTGCTGTTTAATTGCGCACATAAAGCAATTATCCCTACTCTTCATAAAAATTTTCAAATTAAACTTGTATGCCTCATGCCGAGGCGGGAGAATTAGTGATTCTTTTGGTAATCCTTGATGAGATTTTGTTTCCAGGAGTTATCTGAAGAAAAAATTTAGCCAGGCAGGATAGTCTGACTATGCTTGAGTAGGGGAAATCGCGTTTAGTGGACTGGATTGCTGTGCCAGGGGCGGTAGCGTGGTTTCATTGAGCGAAATGCAAAAAGCTAAGTGAGCATTGGTGCACATATGCAAGAGATCGTTCTCATCTTTCTGGGGGCTTTAGCGCTGTTGTTTATTGCGAGGAAAATAGCTCGCAAAGTGGGGCTGGTGGACAAGCCAAACGCGCGTAAGCACCATAGCGGGCATATCCCTTTGGTCGGCGGCGTTTCTGTCTACTTTTCCTTGTGGATTCTCTATGCGCTGCAGCCTGCGTGGCTGCCTGATTTCGATATTTATATGATTTGCGCCACGCTGCTGCTGCTGGTGGGGGTGCTTGATGACAGGTTTGACCTGCCGGTGATGCCGCGTATGGGTCTGCAGGCGGCGGTAGCGGGCATTATGATGTACAACGGGCTCTATTTATCCTCACTGGGTAATATCCTGTTCGGTTACCAGCTGATTTTGGGAACCTTTGGTTATGTGATTACCCTTTTTGCCGTTATTGCAGCCATTAACGCTTTCAACATGGTCGACGGCATTGACGGATTGTTAGGCGCACTCTCCTGCGTCACCTTTGGCTCGCTGGGCATCGTGTTTATCATGGGCGGCAATGATGATATGGCGATGTGGTGCATGTGCCTGATGGCGGCCTGCCTGCCTTATATTCTGCTCAACCTTGGTATTCCATGGGGCAGAAAGTTCAAGGTCTTTATGGGTGATGCGGGCAGCATGCTCATTGGTTTTACGGTGATCTGGCTGCTGATTGTCGCCTCTCAGGGGCAGGATGCGATTATGAGCCCGGTAACCGCGCTATGGCTGATTGCGGTGCCGCTTATGGACATGATGCGTGTGATGATTGCGCGTATTCGCCGTGGCAGTAGCCCGTTCCGCCCCGACCGCGAGCACATGCACCATATCCTGATGCGTGCAGGTCTTAGCGGGCGCTGGACGTTGGTGATCATGACTTCTGCGCAGGTATTCAGTGGCATGATCGGCATTATCCTTGAAGGCTGCCGCGTGCCTGATAACTGGCAGCTCGCCCTGTTTGTCGGCAGCTTTATTTCACTGCTGTATGCCATGAAATCGTTGGAAAGACTCAAAGTGACTTTTGGGCGCTTCCTGGCCGTAAAATAGGCTAACTGGAAAGTGCAGGCGCCGGGGCCCTATCTGTCCCGGCGCGATTTGCCAGGCATTATTATAAGAGAGAGACCGTGTGAAAATTTTAGTGACCGGCGGAGCCGGATTTATCGGTTCGGCCGTCGTGCGCCATATCATCAGTGAAACCGCAGACAGCGTCATCAATGTTGATAAACTCACCTACGCAGGTAACCTTGAATCTGTTGCAACGGTGAGTTCAGATCCCCGTTATGCCTTTGAACAGGCAGATATCTGCGATAAAAGCGCGATGGCCGCTATCTTTGCTCGCCATCAGCCTGATGCGGTTATGCATCTGGCGGCTGAGAGCCACGTCGATCGCTCGATCAGCGGACCCGCTGATTTTATTGAGACCAATATCGTCGGAACCTACGTCTTACTGGAAGCGGCGCGTCAGTACTGGAGCGAGCTGGATGCCTCACGCAAGGAGGCTTTCCGTTTCCATCATATTTCGACCGATGAGGTGTATGGCGATCTTCCCCATCCTGATGAAGTTAGCGATGGGCAAAACAACCTGCCGCTGTTCACAGAAACCACCTCCTACGCGCCCAGCAGCCCCTATTCGGCTTCTAAAGCCTCCAGCGACCATCTGGTTCGCGCCTGGCTGCGTACCTACGGTCTGCCAACGGTGGTGACCAACTGCTCCAACAATTATGGGCCTTATCACTTCCCGGAAAAGTTAATCCCGCTGGTTATTCTTAACGCGCTGGAAGGTAAAAACTTGCCCATTTACGGCAAAGGCGATCAGATCCGCGACTGGCTGTATGTCGAAGACCACGCCCGGGCGCTGTACACCGTGGTGACCAATGGAACCGTGGGCGAAACGTATAATATCGGCGGCCACAACGAGAAACAGAATCTGCAGGTGGTGGAAACGATTTGCGATCTGCTGGACGAGATGGTGCCGAAAGGGCAGAGCTATCGCCAGCAAATCAGCTATGTCGCTGACCGTCCGGGCCACGATCGCCGCTATGCGATCGATGCCGGAAAGATCGGCCGTGAGTTGGGTTGGCAGCCGCTGGAAACCTTTGAAAGCGGCATTCGTAAAACCGTACAGTGGTATCTGGATAACTCCAGCTGGGTCAGCAACGTGAAAAGCGGTGCTTATCAGACGTGGATTACGCAAAACTACAGCGAGCGTCTGCCGTGAAAATTCTACTGTTGGGAAAAAACGGTCAGGTGGGCTGGGAACTACAGCGTGCGCTTGCTCCACTTGGACAACTGACCGCGTTGGCCTCTGATTCAACTGACTATTGCGGTGATTTCACGCGTCCGCAGGATCTCGCCGATACCGTTCGTCAGCTGCGCCCCGATGCGATTGTCAATGCTGCTGCCTGGACGGCGGTAGACAAAGCCGAGTCGGAAGCTGAGCAGGCGCATCAGGTCAATGCCGCAACCGTTGAGGTCCTGGCAAAGGAAGCCCATCAGCTGGGCGCGCTGCTGGTACATTACTCCACCGATTATGTCTTCCCGGGGGAGGGCGATCGCCCGTGGCAGGAGAGTGATGCCACAGGTCCGCAAAACGTTTACGGTGCCAGCAAGCTGGCGGGTGAGCGGGCAATCCAACGTTTCTGTGAAAATCACCTGATTTTCCGCACCAGTTGGGTATATGCCAGCCGGGGAAATAACTTTGCCAAAACCATGCTGCGTCTTGCTGCCGAGCGTGAAGAGCTGTCGGTGATTAACGATCAGTTTGGTGCACCAACGGGAGCTGATTTAATTGCGGACTGTACCGCACACGCTATTCGCGCGGTTCAGCGCAGACCTGATGCGGCAGGGCTATATCATCTGGTGGCATCCGGCACGACAAGCTGGTTCGACTATGCCCAATTCGTTTTTGCCGAAGCTAGAAAAAATGGTGTCGAGCTTGCGTTAAAAAATCTGCATGCGGTGCCGACAAGCAGTTATCCGACCCCAGCACGCCGCCCGCTGAATTCCCGACTGGCGACCGATAAGTTCTGCACGACATTTGGACTTTCGCTGCCTGAGTGGCAGGTGGGTGTGCGGCGGATGCTGCAGGAACTCAACGATTCGCAGATCCCGCGTTAAATCTCTGCGATAGAATTAAAAAAAGAGAAAACTATGAAGCGTAAAGGCATTATTCTCGCTGGCGGTTCCGGAACCCGCCTCTATCCGGTCACTATGGCGGTAAGTAAACAGCTGCTGCCAATCTACGACAAACCGATGATCTACTACCCTATCAGCACGCTGATGCTGGCGGGGATACGCGATATTCTGATTATCAGTACCCCACAGGATACGCCGCGCTTTGAGCAGCTGCTGGGCAACGGGAGTCAGTGGGGATTGAATCTGCAGTATAAAGTGCAGGACAGTCCGGACGGGCTGGCGCAGGCTTTTATCATCGGTGAAGAGTTTATCGGTGAAGATAACTGCGCGCTGGTGCTTGGCGATAATATTTTCTACGGCCACGATTTGCCGAAAGAACTGGAAGAAGCCGTCAGTCAGCCTTCCGGAGCAACGGTATTTGCCTATCACGTCAACGATCCGGAGCGCTACGGCGTCGTTGAGTTCGATAAACAGGGCATTGCCGTTTCGCTGGAAGAAAAACCGCTGGAGCCGAAAAGCAACTACGCGGTAACCGGTCTTTATTTCTACGATAACAGCGTTGTTGAGATGGCCAAAAGCCTGAAGCCGTCGCCGCGCGGCGAGCTGGAAATTACCGACATTAACCGCCTCTACATGGAACGCGGGACATTAAAAGTGGCGATGATGGGCCGGGGCTATGCGTGGCTGGATACCGGTACGCACCACAGCCTGATTGAAGCCAGTAATTTTATTAAAACCATTGAAGACCGCCAGGGGCTGAAGGTTTCCTGCCCGGAAGAGATTGCCTACCGTAAGGGCTTTATCGATGCGGCGCAGGTGAAAAAGCTGGCGGAGCCGCTCGCGAAAAATGATTACGGCAAATATTTATTAAAAATGATTAAAGGTCAGTTCTGACATGAAGGTAATTCACACGGCGATCCCGGACGTATTGATTTTTGAACCTAAAGTTTTTGGCGATGAGCGCGGTTTTTTCTTTGAAAGCTTTAACCATAAGACTTTCGAAGGAGCTGTAGGGCGAAGGGTCGAATTTGTTCAGGATAACCATTCTAAATCTGCCGGTGGGGTTCTGCGCGGACTGCACTATCAGTTAGCACCCTACGCGCAGGGTAAGCTGGTGCGCTGCACGGCCGGAGAGGTCTTTGACGTTGCCGTCGACCTCCGCCCCGATTCTCCGACTTATGCGAAGTGGGTCGGTGTAAACCTTTCTGCTGAAAACAAACGGCAGATGTGGATTCCTGAAGGGTTCGCTCATGGCTTCCTGGTACTGAGTGAGAGTGCAGAGTTTCTGTACAAGACGACGAATTATTATCATCCGGAAAGCGATCGGGGCATCATCTGGAACGATCCGACGCTGAATATTGCATGGCCTTTACGGGTTGAACCGGTATTATCGGTAAAAGACCGCGATCAGCCTGTATTTTAATATATTGAATTTACTCGAACTACGTCACTGTATGAGTTGATGACTGTATCATGCAAAGTATAAAAAAAAACACGCTCTACTTAATGTTCTCACAAATTGTAGGCTATGTTTTTCCTCTTCTCACACTACCTTATCTAAGCCATGTTTTTACTCCAGCCCAATTTGGGGTTATGGGGGTTTGCCAGGCAATTACGCAGTATTTTATTATTGTTACTGATTATGGTTTTAATATAACTGCGACAAGAGAAGTTTCTGTATGGCGCAATGATAAGAAGCGTATATCAGAAATTTTCTGTAATACCTTGGCCGCAAAATTATTCCTGCTGTTGGTTTGTGTCGGCGGAATGATCGGTGTCGTTCTTTTTCTTGATATCGTAAAAGGCTACGAAACGTTACTGTTTTGCTGTTTCCTTGGTGTCATTGGTAATGCAATGTTCCCTCTGTGGTTATTTCAGGGAACTGAGTTAATGAAGGTACCCGTCTTTTTCGTTTCATTAGCAAAAATGCTACTTTTGGCCGCAGTTTTTGTGTTGGTGAAAGACGAAAACGATCTGAATGTTGCTGCGCTACTGCTAAATGGTGGGAATTTTCTTGCAGGCGTTTTTGCTATCGTCTACATCGCGAAGAAATCACTGGCCAGTCTTATGGCTCCAAAAGCAAAAGATATAGTTCTAACCATGAAAGAGGGCTGGCCGGTCTTTTTGTCAACGGTGGCAATCAGTTTTTATACAACCTTTAATACGGTGTTACTGAGTTATCATACCACTGCATCGGATATTGGTTATTATAATGCAGCAGACAAGATTCGAATTGCAATTCAGTCACTATTTGGCCCAGTAACTCAGGCATTATATCCTCGTATCGCGCATGCCGCGGTTAACAATAAAAGCTATGCCATATCGTTAATCAAAAAAGGTACTGTTTTACTGCTGGCAATAACAGTACCTTGTGCAGTAATTCTATTATTCTTCTCTGATATTTTAGTTAAATACTATCTAAGTGATAGCTATAATGGCGCAATTCCCTACCTGCAGTATTTGAGTTTTCTTCCTGTGGTCATTGCTGTTGCAACAGCCTATTGCAATTGGGGGCTATTAGGTTTCGGTGAGGGTAAACTAGTTAGTAAAATTTATGTGACTTTTGGTTTGCTGCATATGTTATATGCTATTCCTCTAATATTACATTATAAAGTAACTGGCGTTATTGTTTCAGTATATACAACGCAGACATTAATCACCATTGTTACGGTTTATTTCTACAATAAAATCAGAAAAAGTGAGAGAGCTGTAAATGGTTCATAAATTTAGTCGTGTAGTTATAATTCATGAATATGGGGAACCTTCCCACTATTCTGGCTTAATTTCCTTGTGTAAAAGTCATGACGTAAAATATGAGTTTCGTAGTTTTAATATCATAAAAAGACTCTATCTTTTTATGAGAAAAAAAAGAGAAGACTGTATCTCATCGATCATTTCAGATTTATTTTGGTTTATGGGAGTTTGGCTGAATCCTGGCAGCTTGAAAAGCACACTTTGTGTAGTAGGTATGGCACCATTTGACTCTTCTATACTCCCCATGTTGCGCATTTTGAAATGTTGTCAATGTATCTACCACACATCATGGTTATATTGGGATGGAGCTAATGTCCCTAAGAAAAGCCATGTTTTTGGTCGTTTTATTAAAGATAAATGGTCAGTTTTTCTTGAGCGGGTTAATGCTTTAGCTGTTGTCACGCCAGATGTGAAAGATAATATCAATCATCATTATCCATCAACAGTGGATAAGACGTATGTTGTTTTTCATTCATTTTCTCAAGATATATTTTTTAGCGATAAACCCTCAAGTATCAAGCCATTAAAAATAACTTTTCTTGGTAGGCTGGAGCCGTATAAGGGGATTGCTACGATAGCTGATTTGGCTGAAAAATTACCAGAATTGAAATTTAAAATTATTGGCAATGGACAGCTAAGTGAATATTTAATTGAGCGATCAAAGAAAATTAGTAATCTTTCTCTACTTGGTTTTGTTAGCGACAAGAATAAAATTGCAGCTGAATTAAGAAATAGCGATGTAATTATTTTGCCCTCTAAGAAGGTTCCCGGTTGGGAAGAGTTATTTGGTATGGCATTAATTGAAGCAATGGCCTGTGGCTGTGTTCCTCTAGCGGTTGATCATCAAGGGCCGAAGACAATTTTGGCCTCAACAGCACTGTCGGAATATTTGCTACCAGAGAATGCCTTTTTCGAAAAGGCAAAAGATAAACTGATTTGGTTAAACGATAACCAGGTTGAGTTGGATAAAAACAAAGAAATAAGTCAAGAATTGGCAACTAAATATAGTACAAAAAGTGTTGCTATTTTATGGGAAGATATAATTAGCAAAAGGGTCATTTAATGAACTATGTTATAATTTTAAATTGGCGAAATATCGAAGATACTGTTCATTGTGTTAATTCTTTACTTCAAGTTGATACGTCAAATTTGAGTATAATTGTTTGTGATAATGACTCAGGTGACAGTTCTCTTGAAAAACTAAATGAAAGCATTCTGCAATTTAAAAATACCTCATTAGTTCGTCGAAATATTATTAAGCTGAGTGAAAATGACATTTCTGAATTTGGTCCTCTGAGCGAAAAACCAACTATTTACCTGATGCAGAATAATGAAAATTACGGTTACGCTGGTGGAAATAACCGAGGAATTACACTTGCATTAAAAGACCGAAATTGTGAATACGTGTGGTTATTGAATAATGATACGGAAGTAACTGAGAATTCATTTTCAGGTCTTTATAATAAGATGCAGCAGGATCTCACTATAGGTATTTGTGGCTCAGTTTTACTTCTTGAAGATGACCGTGAACGTTTGCAGGGTGTAGGGGGAGGGTACAATCCTAAACTTTGCACTACATGGCATGTTTTAGGAAATATACCTTATTCCGAACTTAAAGAGTATCATTGTGATAACGTGAAAATTGATTATGTTATCGGTGCTTCTATGCTTATTCGGGCCAGTGCCTTACGAGAGCTAGGAATGCTTTCGGAAGATTATTTCCTCTATTATGAGGAAATTGATTTTTGTTTGAAAATCCAGAAACGTTATAGAATTTGTTATGCGAAAGAGAGCATCGTTTACCACAAGCTTGGATCTACAATAAAAAAGAGCAAGAGTATACTGGCTGACTATTTGTCTGTAAAAAACAGATTGATTGTAACGCGTAAGTTTTATCCAAAGTATTATGCAATTGTTTGGGCATCGCTGATTATTGTTCTATTTAACAGACTAAAAAGATCTGAGTTTTTAAAAGCTAAAAACGTATTTAAAGCGATGACTATAGATGCCATCAATGTTCTAATAAAGTTCAAATCGGTCTAATATGATTTACGCAATGCTTTGTTTTATTCTAGCACTTGGCTGTAGCACAAATATTAAATTAATTACCAAGGTGAATTCTGTATTAATTTTTTTGTTTCTCTCAGGTGCATATAGCTATGGTTATGATTGGATAAGATATAGAGAGTACTACGAGAATGTTTTTTTAGCCGGAGACACTTCCACTTGGTTATATGAACCTGGTTTTTCACTGATCATGTTTATGACTAAATCCTTTTCCCTTGATTATCAATGGGTAGTGATCACCTGTTCTCTGATCTTAACGATAAATCTCTATGAGTTTGCTTTAAAAAATAAATATAGAAATTTTTGTCTCTTTTACTGTTTCTGTATTTTTGGATTTATGGAGTTTGCAGAACAGATACGGCAGGGAGTTGCAATTACATTTGTTCTTGTTAGCACATACTATCTTTCGAATGAAAAAAATAAAAAATTCGTGATTTATGTTCTCCTTGCCAGTATGTTCCACGTGTCATCAATTTTATGTTTGGCATTCTGGCCATTAAAAAAAATATATCGGAAGTTTAATCCTGTAATTATTACTTTGATTATGGTTTTAATTGGCGGGATTTCGATTTATGCCTTCAAATTTATTATTGAAAACATTAATTTGTTTGGTGTAAGTGGCTTTATTGCGGAAAAATTACAGGGTTATGCATCATCTGATGGCAGTGATTCAGGGATACTCAGTTTTGGTTTACTTTTAAATATTATGGTTATATGTGTTGCTGCTTTATCAACTCAGGTAAATCGGTCTCACCATTATTTGGCGGTTTTTTTCTCAGTTTTTGTTATTGAATCAAAAGCTATATCCATTGCCTATCGTTTTTCATACTATGGTTACACCTTTATTTATGAGTCTTTTGAGTGGATGTATGGGCTACGTAAAGCCCGTATTTTTAATCGTTTAGCTCTAATTACTATTCTTCTTGTGTTTGCATTCAAGCCACTACTGAATCCAGTATATAGGGAAATATTTAATGATTATCACTCTTACTGGCTTTCCGGCATCATTCCACTACCTGATTTCCGTGAAATGAGAACGGAGCGTTGCAGTACACTTGTTGATAATGGCATTCAATACTGTGGAGATTTTAAATGATGAAGAAGATCTACGTTGATGGCTATTTTCTCTCACAAAAAATAACGGGCGTACAGCGGTATGCTAAACAGTTTATCGAAAACATGATTGATAATGGTTATGAGGTTACTCTAATTGCGCCCTCAAATGCTACCTTAGATATTCCGGGTGCTAAAAAAATACAATCTCGTTTCAAAGGAATGTTTTGGCAGCAATGTATTCTACCATTTATTCTATTGGCTCATGGTTTTCCTCCATTACTGAGTCTTACTGGCATCGGACCTGTATTTTATCCAAATAAAATGCTTGCAATTCATGATGCTTCTATCTATCGGTTTCCAAAGTTTTTTTCAAAAACATATCTTCTATTTTATCGTATTGTCTATCCTGTAAGTATCTTCTTCAGCAAAGCTTTAATAACGGTCAGCAATTTTTCCATGACCGAACTACGACACTTCATAAAAATGAAGAAAAAAATTTACGTGATATATAACGTTACTTCAGATCTTGTCTCTACAGATGGTGATAAAATAAGTCTTCTCGATGGGGTAGGTAGATATATTCTTACTGTCGGGTCGTTAGATGAAAGGAAAAATCTAAAGCGAATTGTGAAAGCGTTTAATAATTCTTCAATAAAAGAAGGATATAAATTAATCGTTGCTGGGGGGAATTCATCCGCATTTTCTGACATTAAACTTGAATGTGAAAATAAAAACGTTATTTTCACCGGTTATGTTACCGATGGGCAATTGATTAGTCTTTATAAGAATGCGAGTTTTTTTGTTTATCTCTCCATTTACGAAGGTTTTGGAATTCCTCCTCTTGAAGCGCTTACTTGTGATTGTCCTGTTTTATTAGCAGACATAGACGTTTTTCGAGAGGTATACGGAGACGAATTTAAATATGTCAATCCTTCCGACATCTCAAAAATTAGCCATGAAATGGAAAAGTTTAGCCGTCTTGACCGAGAAAAAATAAAACAACAACAACAACCTGTTATCTCTAAATTTTCAAAACAAAATCAAATTGTACAAATTTACACAGCACTAAGTGGAGCTTTTGGTGAAAAAAATATTACAGTTCAGTAAGTTCTATCCACCTGGTATCGGTGGAATTGAACAGGTTGCGTATGATATCGTTAAAGGGATTAATCGCTCACAGACCAACCACTGCGACGTGCTTTGTTTCCACCATAAAATGCGAAGTGACAGTGAGCAAGTTATGGATCAGGGAGCATCTATTTTTCGCATGAAAACATGGAAAGTTATCGCGTCAACTCCAATTTCACTTTCTATTTTTACTAAATATTTTAGTATTCTGTCAAAATATGACGTTGTTCATTTTCATGTCCCGAATCCTTTAGGGACTATAGCTGCGATTCTAACCTTTAATAAGAAGATAGTTGTTCATTGGCACAGCGATATTGTTAAACAAAAGATGATGTTGCGTTTTTTCCGTCCATTGCAGAACCTCATGCTCCGTAAAGCTGATGTGATTATCGTCACGAGTGATAAGTACGGAAAAGAATCTGAACAGTTGGCGAATTTTCAGGACAAAGTCGTAACGGTACCAATCGGAATTGATTTCGATAGCTATATGGATAATTTAGAAGTAAAAAGGCGATTGATTGAAAAGTATAAGAATAGAAAAGTAATTTTCTCTCTTGGTCGCCTGGCCTATTACAAGGGGTTTGAGTATTTAATTCAATCGGCTAAATATTTACCCGATAATTACAGTGTGGTTATCGGTGGGTCAGGAGAGTTGCATGATGAATTGCAAAATCTGATTGATGATAATGATCTTCAGAATAAAGTTCAGCTGTTGGGGCGGATTGAGGCTAATGAGCTCTCTGCCTGGTATCAAGTAGCCGATGTTTTCTGCATGTCCTCGATCGAAAAATCAGAGGCATTTGGCGTGGTGCAACTTGAAGCTATGAGCAACAGTTTGCCCGTGGTATCGACACGCATTGTTGGTTCTGGTGTGGATTGGGTGAACCTGGATGGCGAAAGCGGTTTGACAGTTGAACCACGTGATGATCGAGCGTTGGCTTCTGCATTTATGCGAATTTGTGAAGATGCAGACTTTGCACAGCGTTTAGCTGAAGGTGCGTACGGACGATACCAGAAACTGTTTACCGCCGATAAAATGTGCGCAGGAATAGAGAATGTTTATAACACTTTGTAATGACTATGTTGCGTGGTTAAGTTTCCGATAATCTAGTCATTCACGCTATAAGTTTATGGTTAATTTTCTCAGAGGCCATACAAAAGGCAAGGATTACAAACAGCTATTACCTACCATATCTATCGCACCAATCACTATCCACATTACCTAAACCTGAGTTAACATGTCTGGAACATTGACCGCAGTCACATTGCTGCAGGAAAAATCACGTAGACAGGAGTAGGTATGTCCAAGCAACAGATCGGCGTTGTGGGTATGGCTGTTATGGGCCGCAATCTGGCACTCAACATTGAGAGCCGCGGCTATTCAGTTTCTATCTTCAACCGCTCTCGTGAGAAAACCGATGAAGTGGTCGCAGAGAACCCAGGTAAAAACCTGGTTCCGCACTACACCGTCGAAGAGTTTGTTGACTCACTGGAAAAACCTCGTCGTATCCTTCTGATGGTGCAAGCCGGTGAAGCGACCGACAAAACTATCGCATCCCTGACTCCACATCTGGATAAAGGCGACATCCTTATCGATGGCGGTAATACCTTCTACAAAGACACCATTCGCCGTAACCGCGAACTGTCTGAGCAGGGCTTCAACTTTATCGGTACCGGTGTTTCCGGTGGCGAAGAGGGCGCACTGAAAGGCCCATCTATCATGCCTGGCGGCCAGAAAGAAGCTTACGAGCTGGTTGCTCCTATCCTGGCTGAGATTGCAGCACGTGCAGAAGGCGAAGCCTGCGTGGCTTACATGGGTCCGGACGGTGCGGGTCACTATGTTAAAATGGTGCACAACGGCATTGAATACGGCGACATGCAGCTGATCGCAGAAGCCTACTCTCTGCTGAAAGGCGCGCTGAATCTGAGCAATGACGAGCTGGCGAAAACCTTCAGCGAGTGGAACGAAGGCGAGCTGAGCAGCTATCTGATCGACATCACCAAAGATATCTTCACTAAGAAAGATGAAGAAGGTAACTACCTGGTTGATGTGATTCTGGATGAAGCAGCGAACAAAGGTACCGGTAAGTGGACCAGCCAGAGCTCCCTGGATCTCGGCGAGCCGCTGTCACTGATCACCGAATCCGTGTTTGCCCGTTACCTCTCCTCGCTGAAAACTCAGCGCGTAGCGGCATCTAAAGTGCTGACTGGTCCAACCGTACAGGCTGTATCAGGCGACAAAGCCGAGTTCGTTGAGAAAGTACGCCGCGCGCTGTACCTGGGCAAAATCGTTTCCTATGCACAGGGCTTCTCTCAGCTGAAGGCTGCTTCTACCGAGAACAACTGGGATCTGCACTACGGCGAAATCGCGAAAATCTTCCGCGCTGGCTGTATCATTCGCGCTCAGTTCCTGCAGAAAATTACCGATGCCTATGCCGATAACGCTGACATCGCTAACCTGCTGTTGGCTCCGTACTTCAAAAACATCGCTGACGAATACCAGCAGGCGCTGCGTGACGTTGTGGCTTATGCCGTGCAGAACGGTATCCCAACGCCTACCTTCTCTGCTGCCATCGCCTACTACGACAGCTACCGTTCAGCGGTACTGCCGGCGAACCTGATTCAGGCTCAGCGTGACTACTTCGGTGCGCATACCTATAAGCGTACTGATAAAGACGGTGTGTTCCACACCGAATGGCTGGACTAATCCCGTCATCAACCTCCCGCTAAGCGGGAGGTTGTTTCATCCAAAATAGCCCTTCTCGAGTTTTTTAAGAAATTCCCCATCGCACCTCGCTGACTCTTCAACTATTTTTACCTATACTGACTTCCTTTGCGTTAGCTTTCTTTGTTTGAGTAAATTGAAAATTATGAGTCGCGACAGCCATTCCAATTCTGAGCAGAATCCGCATCACCAAAATTTCTATAGCCGTGATGAAGAACTCGGTCTGCTGGATATCCTCGTCCAGCTGTGGGCCGGTAAAAAAATTATAATTGCATCGATCGTCGTCACCGTCCTGCTGGCGCTGGCCTACGTCTTGCTGGCAAAAGAGAAGTGGACCTCAAAAGCGATTGTGACGCTGCCAGCAGCAGGTCAGGTAGCGAACTATAACGCCGCGTTAAGCGTGTTGTATGCGCAGAGCCCGCAGGATAAGCCCGCTATTGGCGATTTACAGCAGCAGTTATTCAACCGATTCAGTGGCTCAATCAGCGCACTCTCATCCGAACTGGAAAACCTGGATGAACCGCTGGAGCTGAAAGTTCAGCAGGTGATTAAAGGCAGCCGCGAACCGCTGCGCATCTCCTTCACCGCGGAAACCGCAGAGCAGGCACGTAAGCAGCTGGGGGAGTACATTCAGCGAGTAAACGACGATGTTGTGGACGATTACGGTGCCGATATTCGCCGCAGCCTGAGCGTGAAAACCCGCGAGCTGACGGATTCACTGGATACGCAAAAGCAGGTCGCTTTGGATAAAAAGCAGCAGCGGATTGATGTGATTAAGCAGTCGCTGAAAATTGCGGAAGCGTCAAACATTACCCGCTCACAGCTGAATCAGGCCGAATTCCTGTCCGATGATACGCTGTACCTGCTGGGCACCGTTTCTCTGCAGGCGATGATTGCTAATGAAGCGACGAAACCGCTGCCGCTTGATAGTGCCTATTACGACACGCAGCGTTCACTGTTAGCGATGACCCATCTGAAAATTCAGGTGGAGAACCTGCAATCCTTCCGCTATATCGCACCGGGCGATCTGCCTGTGCGTCGTGACAGTCCCAAGCGCGCACTTACGGTCCTGCTGTCGATTATCCTTGGTGGTATTATCGGCTCCGGCATCGTAATTGGTCGTGTGGTCAGTCAGCAGTATCGCCAGCGCAAACAGTCTTAAACGTTAACGCAGCGGCCGGCACGCTCCGGCCGCTATGCACCAGGCGGAAGCCTGTTGCCATCATATTACACTCCAGGCCACCGCGCTTATTCCTCTTCCCGCAAAAAACTCAAAATGGTCGGTGCCGCAATGCGCTGATAGTCTGCCGTATTCAGCACCATGGATTTCTCCAGCAGCCCGGCGTTAAACGCCAGCTCGTCATAGCGTGTCAGCAGGCTGGGATCGGCAACCAGCAACAAATCCTGGTGAAAGCTGAAAGGGGGGATCGCACCAAACACGCAGCCGGTCAGCTTATCTACATCCGCCGGACTGGCCAGCGAGGCGCGCAGGCCGCCCAGCGCCGACGCCAGTCTGGAGAGGTCGGCCTGCTTGTCGGCAGGCAGCACCGCCAGCACGTGCTGCTTCATACCGTTACCCTTCACGTGGCACACCAGCGCTTTTGCACCCTGGCCGAGCGCGGTGCCGCGCAGTGCAGCCACATCTTCACATTTCCCCATCGCCGCGTGTTCCATCACCCGATAACGCGCCTGCTGTTCGTCGAGCAGGGCGGTAAGTTGATCAAAGGTATTCATGATTGCTCCCTGTAAAAAAAAGGGCCGGATAACCGGCCCCTTTAGCATAGTGAACGATTACTTGTGTCGCTGGCGCAGATTATCAATCACCGCCGACAGGTTCAGCTCCTGATCCTGTAACAGCACCAGCAGATGATAAACCAGATCGGAGGCTTCGTTGGTCAGTTCGAAGCGGTCGTTAACCGTTGCGGCCAGCGCGGTTTCCACGCCTTCTTCACCCACTTTCTGCGCGATGCGCTTGGTGCCGCTGGCATAAAGGCTGGCGGTGTATGAGCTTTTCGGATCGGCATGCTTGCGTTCGGCCAGCAGCTGCTCCAGCTGATAGAGGAAGGTCCAGTCCGGTGCGGCCGGAGAGAAGCAGCTGGAAGTGCCAAGGTGGCAGGTTGGGCCAACCGGATTGACCAGCACCAGCAGCGTATCGTTATCGCAGTCCGGGGTGATGCTGACCACGTTAAGGTAGTGCTCGGAGGTTTCCCCTTTGGTCCACAGGCGCTGCTTAGTCCGCGACCAGAAGGTCACTTTGCCTGTGGTCAGGGTTTTATCCAGGGCTTCCTGATTCATATAACCGTGCATCAGAACTTCGCCGGAAACGGCGTGCTGCACGACGGCGGGCATCATCCCGTCAGTTTTTACCCAGTCCAGCTTAGCCAGCTGTTGTTCAGTTAACATGCGCGGATCTCCACACCTTTTTCTACCAGGAACGCTTTCAGTTCCCCAATATTAATAATCTGCTTATGGAAGACGGACGCGGCCAGCGCACCGTCGACGTCGGCATCGCGGAATGCCAGATGGAAGTGTTCCATGGTGCCCGCGCCGCCGGAGGCGATCAGCGGCACCTTACACACTTCACGCACTTTCTGCAGCTGCACCAGATCGTAGCCGTTGCGCACGCCGTCCTGGTTCATCATATTCAGCACGATTTCACCGGCACCGCGCTTTTGCACTTCCTGCACCCAGTCGAGGGTTTCCCACTTTGTGACGCGGGTACGGCTTTCGTCGCCGGTGTACTGATTAACGTGATACTTGCCGCTTTCGCTGTCGTACCAGGTATCAATGCCGACCACGATGCACTGCACGCCGAAGCGATCGGCCAGGCGGGTGATCAGCTCCGGATCGGCCAGCGCCGGGGAGTTAATCGAAATCTTGTCGGCACCGAAGGAGAGCAGCAGCGCCGCATCTTCCACAGACTTAATGCCGCCCGCCACGCAGAAGGGAATGTCGATCACTTCCGCCACGCGTGAGATCCAGCTTTTATCCACCACGCGGCCATCGCTTGATGCGGTGATATCATAAAACACCAGCTCGTCGGCACCTTCCTGGGCATAGCGCTGCGCCAGCGGCACGATGTCACCGATGATTTCGTGGTTACGGAACTGCACGCCTTTGACCACCTGGCCGTCGCGTACGTCGAGGCAGGGAATTATCCGTTTTGCCAGCATGAAATTGCCTCCGATACGTTGAATTTACCTTCCAGCAGCGCGCGACCGACGATCACGCCCTGCGCACCGCTGCCGCGCAGGGCGGCAATGTCGTCCAGTGAGCCGATGCCGCCGGAGGACTGGAAGGCAATTTGCGGATAGCGCGCGGAGACTTCGCGATACAGCTCAACGTTTGAGCCGCTGAGCGTGCCGTCGCGGGAGATATCGGTGCACAGCACGTGCTTCAGGCCAAACGGCAGGAACTGGTCGATGACCTCTTCCAGCGTGATCCCGCTGGCTTCCTGCCAGCCGCTGATCGCCACTTCTTTACGGTTGTTGGCATCAATGCGCACGTCCAGCGCCAGTACAATCGCTTCCGCGCCGTACTGCTTAAACCACTGCTGAACCTCTTCCGGCTGCTTAATCGCCGTAGAACCGACCACCACGCGAGTTGCGCCAGCGTTCAGCAGCGCCTCAACGTCGTCTTTGGTGCGGATGCCGCCGCCAACCTGCACCGGCACGCTGACGCCCGCCAGCAGTTTGGTCAGCAGGGGGATCTGGCGTGCCGCCGGATCTTTCGCACCGGTCAGATCGACCAGATGCAGCACGGTCGCACCCTGAGCCTGATAATCCTGCAGGCGCGGCAGAGGATCGCTGCCGTAGTCGCGCTGCTGGCCGTAGTCGCCCTGGTGCAGGCGCACCACTTTGCCATCAATTAAATCTAACGCCGGGATAATCATACCGGTTACATCTCCAGGAAATTTTTCAGCAGCTGCGCGCCAGCGGCACCGGAACGCTCGGGGTGGAACTGCACGCCGTAGAAGTTATCTTTCTGCACTGCAGCGGTAAACGGTGACCCGTA
Source organism: Erwinia sp. S38 (assembly GCF_016624545.1). Lineage (NCBI taxonomy): Bacteria > Pseudomonadati > Pseudomonadota > Gammaproteobacteria > Enterobacterales > Erwiniaceae > Erwinia > Erwinia sp. S38. The sequence goes on from NZ_JACVTS010000010.1 coordinate 100,636, forward strand.
GTTGCACTGGGCAATGGTGTACGGGTTAACCGGCATGGCGTAGCCGTGAACGAAATAGAAGTACGAACCGTCTTCAATGCCGCGGAACAGATGATTACCGGCCTGCGAAGTAATCTGGTTCCAGCCCATATGCGGCAGCGGCAGGCCAACATCCTGCATCCGCTCAACCGGATGTTCGATTACGTCCAGCGTCGGAATACCGCCGTTTTCATCGCTGTGCGAGCCGAGCAGCTGCATACCCAGGCAGATGCCCAGCACCGGCTGCGTACAGGCTTTGATCAGCTCGATCAGATCGCGTTCGCGCAGCTGGTCCATCGCCGCCTGCGCGGTGCCGACGCCCGGCAGAAACAGCTTGTCGGCGTTCAGTACGATATCGGCTTCACGGCTGACCTGCGGGTTATAGCCCAGGCGCTGTATGGCCCACTTTACCGAGGAGAGGTTGGCGCAGCCGGTATCCAGGATCACCACGTCCATTACAGTACTCCTTTCGAGCTTGGCAGCGTGTTGCCCTCTACGCGGATCGCCTGGCGCAGGGTGCGGCCGAAGACTTTAAACAGGCTTTCCACGCGATGGTGATCGTTTTTGCCTTTGGTGCGCAGGTGCAGGGTGCTGGCCATGGTGTAGGAGAGCGAGCGGAAGAAGTGTTCCACCATCTCGGTGCTCAGATCGCCCACGCGCTGATAGCTGAACTCGGCTTTGTATTCCAGGTGCGGGCGGCCGGAGATATCCAGTGCGCAGCGCGCCAGGCATTCATCCATCGGCAGCACGAAGCCAAAGCGACCAATGCCGCGCTTATCGCCCAGCGCCTTCAGCAGCGCTTCACCCAGTGCCAGGCCGGTGTCCTCCACAGTGTGGTGATCGTCAATGTACAGATCGCCCTTCACGTCGATATTCATGCGGAAACCGCCGTGGGTGGAGATCTGATCGAGCATATGGTCGAAGAAGCCGACGCCGGTGCTGATTTTGCTGTCGCCTTCGCGGTCCAGCCACACTTCAACCTTGATCTGCGTTTCTTTGGTGCTGCGGTTGACCAGCGCGTAGCGATCGCGTTTGGTCAGCTGTTCTTCAATCTGTGACCAGCTCAGGCCGTTTTTGCCGTACAGCAGGCCGGTGATGCCCATATTCTGTGCCAGCTGAACGTCGGTGGCGCGGTCGCCGATCACATAGCTGTTGGCGGTATCCAGCGCGCCTTCGGCCAGCCACTGGGTGACCATTTTGGTTTTTGGCTTGCGGCAGTCGCAGTTATCTTCCGGCTTGTGCGGGCAGATCAGAATATCGTCAAACTTCACGCCCTGAGAGGTGAGGATCTGCATCATCAGATTGTGCGGGCCGTCGAAGTCCGCCTGCGGGAAGCTGCTGGTGCCCAGTCCGTCCTGATTGGTGATCATCACCAGCCGGAAGCCAGCTTTCTGCAGCGACAGCAGGGCGGGGATGGCATCCGGCTCAAAGGCCAGTTTATCCATGCGGTCCACCTGAAAATCTTCCGGCGGTTCAGAAATAAGGGTGCCATCGCGATCGATAAAAAGGACTTTCTGACTCATGCTTGCTCCTGAGGTACGGTTGCGCCGGGTAAGGATTTCAGCGCGCTGATAACACGGTCACACTCTTCACGGGTGCCGATGGAAATACGCAGGCATCCGGACAGTCCCGGCTGCTTATTCTGGTCGCGCAGGATAATACCCTGATCCCACAGCGTCTTGAAGACCTGGCTGGAGGCCGTAAAGCGCGCGAGAATATAGTTGGTTTCACTGTTAAACACTTCTTCAACGCAGTCACACTGGCGCAGATCGGCAATCAGCTTTTCGCGGTTGGCGATTAGCTGACCGACGTGCTCACGCATCAGCGCAATCCCTTCGTCGCTCAGCGCCTGCCCGGCGATATCCGCGACGGGGGTCGAAAGCGGGTAGGGGGCGATCACTTTCATCAGCAGCGCGATCACTTCGGCGTTCGCCAGGGTGAAACCACAGCGCAGGCCCGCCAGCGCAAAAGCTTTCGACAGCGTGCGCAGAACCACCAGGTGCGGGTAATCTTTCAGCCAGCCGGCCAGCGACGCCTGCGGACAGAATTCGATGTAGGCTTCATCGGCGACCAGCAGCGCTTTACCACGCGTCATCTCCAGCAGCTCACGGAAATCATCCGGGTTGATCAGGTTACCGGTCGGGTTGTTCGGGCTACAGACGTAAACCAGCTTCACGCCGTCCAGCTGTTCAGCAATGCCGGACAAATTCAGCTGCCAGTCTTCACGCGCTTCAACGGTGCGGTACTCCACGCCGATGGTTTCCGCGCTGACGCTGTACATGCCGTAGGTCGGCGGGCAGAACAGTACCGCATCTTTACCCGGCTCGCAGAAGGCACGCATCAGCAGCTCAATGCCTTCATCGGCACCGCGGCTGACCAGCACCTGATCCGCATTCAGTCCGGCGTAAGCGGCATAACGCTCTATCACCAGCTTAGGCTGGCACTCAGGATAACGGTTCAGCGTCTGCTGGCTGAGGTCAAACGGCACCGCCAGCGGATATTCATTGGCGTTCAACCAGACGTCGCCGTTGCCGCCCAGGCGGCGGGCGGACTGATACGGCGTCAGCGCGCGAACGTTTGCGCGGGCCAGCGCTTCAACGGAATTCGTGCTCATGGTTTCTCCTTCAGTGCGGCTACGCGCAGGGTTACGGCGTTCTTGTGGGCAATCAGCTGCTCGGCGGCGGCCAGCGTTTCAATGGTCGCCGCCAGGCCCATAAAGCCCTCCTGCGTCAGTTCCTGCACCGTCATTCGCTTCTGGAAGTCCGCCAGGCCCAGGCTGGAATACGTGGCGGTATAGCCATAGGTCGGCAGCACGTGGTTGGTCCCGGAAGCATAATCGCCTGCGGACTCCGGCGACCAGTCACCGAGGAATACCGAACCAGCGCTGGTGATGCTTTCCACCAGATCGCGTGCCTGGCGGGTCTGAATAATCAGGTGCTCTGGCCCGTAGCGGTTGCTGATCTCCACGCACTGCTGCAAATCGCGTACCACAATCAGGCGGCTGCTTTCCAGCGCTTTGGCGGCGGTAGCGGCGCGCGGCAGTTCGGCCAGCTGACGATCCACGGCGGCGGCAACGGCTTCCGCCATCGGCAGAGAAGGTGTTAACAGCACCACCTGTGAGTCCGGGCCGTGCTCGGCCTGCGACAGCAGGTCAGAAGCGACGAAGTCCGGCGTTGCGCCCTCATCGGCGATCACCAGCACTTCCGACGGACCGGCAGGCATATCGATCGCCGCACCGTCCAGGCGCTGGCTGACCTGGCGCTTGGCTTCGGTGACGTACGCGTTGCCCGGGCCAAAGATTTTGTCCACTTTCGGCACGCTTTCGGTGCCGAACGCCAGCGCGGCAATCGCCTGTGCGCCGCCGACCTGGAACACTTCCTGCACACCGCACAGTTTGGCTGCGTAAAGGATTTCATCGGCAATCGGTGGTGGCGAGCACAGCACCACGCGGCGGCAGCCGGCGATGCGGGCAGGCGTGGCCAGCATCAGTACGGTGGAGAACAGCGGTGCAGAACCGCCGGGAATATACAGGCCTACCGAGGCCAGCGGGCGGGTCACCTGCTGGCAGCGCACGCCGGGCTGGGTTTCAATATCCACCGGCGGCAGTTTCTGCGCCACGTGGAAGGTATCAATATTGGCGACCGCAACGGCCATCGCCTGCTTGATTTCTGAACCGAGGCGCGCGCAGGCGTCCTCGATTTGCTGCTCGCTGACGCGCAGTGCATCAACCTGCGTTTTATCAAAGGTGGCGCTGTAGTAACGCAGCGCATCGTCACCTTCGGCTTTAACCTTCTCTAGAATACCGCGCACGGTGGTGCTGATACTGTCCGAGGCAGAAACCGCCGGGCGGGTCAGCAGCGCCTGCTGCTGCTCTTCACTACAATCCTGCCAGGCAATGGGGGTCATCATGGTCGCCATGGGATTACTCCATCATCTTCTCAATTGGCAGCACCAGAATGGAGCTGGCCCCGAGGGATTTCAGTTTTTCCATGGTTTCCCAGAACAGCGTTTCGCTACTGACCATGTGCATGGCTACACGGCTCTTATCGCCCGCCAGCGGCAGAACGGTAGGGCGCTCGGCACCCGGCAGCAGGGAAATGATGTCTTCCAGACGCTCGCTCGGCGCGTGCAGCATGATGTATTTTGACTCGCGAGCCTGAATCACGCCCTGAATACGGGTCATCAGCTTGTCGATCAGCTCCTGCTTGGCGGCAGGCATTTCGCCGTCGCGCTGGATCAGACAGGCTTTAGAGCGGTAAATCACTTCCACTTCACGCAGGCCGTTGGCTTCCAGCGTGGCGCCGGTAGACACCAGGTCGCAGATCGCATCGGCCAGACCGGCGCGCGGTGCCACTTCCACCGAGCCGTTCAGCAGGCAGGATTTGAAGTTAACGTTTTGCTTATCGAGGTATTTTTTCAGCAGGTGCGGGTAGGAGGTGGCAATACGGGAGTTCTGTAAACAGGCCGGTCCGGTATATTCATCGTCCACCGGCATCGCCAGCGACAGGCGGCAGCCGCCGAAGTCCAGGCGACGCAGGGTGAAGTAGCGCGGATCTTCGCCCTGTGCGCGGCGGGTCAGCAGCTCTTCTTCCAGCACGTTCTCACCGATGATGCCGAGGTCAACCACGCCATCCATCACCAGGCCCGGAATATCGTCATCGCGTACGCGCAGGATATCAATCGGCATGTTCTCAGCGAAGGCGATCAGACGCTGCTGCTGCAGGTTAATTTTGATGCCGCAGCGGGCCAGCAGTTCGCGTGATTCGTCACTTAAACGGCCTGATTTCTGCATAGCTATGCGTAAACGGGTGTTATCTAACATCGGTGCTAATCCTCTCTATCCTGTCTGCTTTATATTCATTATGCCGTTGGTCAGTCCGTCATCTCAGCATTCGGGCTCTGGGTTCAGCCCAAAAAAAAGCCCCCGGAAGGTGATCTTCCGGGGGCCATTTCGCGTTTATGCACCACTGGAAGATCCTGAACGTCTTCCAGCACACATCGCCTGAAAGACTAGTCAGGGTGATGGTGGTGATGATTAAACTGAACGCGAGTCATAAAATTCTCTTGGATGAATGTCTATTCATATCGTGACAAATAACCTAACCAGGATAGGGAGATGACGCAACACTTTTTTGTTAATGTTGAAAGATTCTCTTATTCACGGGCGGTTGTCAGCGGCATTGGGCTGGCGTAGCCTGAGGCATACTGGTTGCAATAAACGGGAGCAAGGACATGAAGAGAGTCGCAATTGTCGGGCTGGGCTGGCTGGGAATGCCGTTGGGGCTGTCGCTCACCGCCGCCGGAATGCAGGTCACCGGCAGCAAAACCACCCCGGACGGCGTTGAGGCTGCGCGCATGTGCGGCATTGAAAGCTACGTGCTGGAACTCAACCCGGAACTGGTCTGCGAGGCGGATGACCTTGCCGCCTTGCTGAGCGTTGATGCGCTGGTGATTACCCTTCCTGCCAGCCGCACGGCATCCGGCGGCGAAAACTATCTGCGGGCGGTGCAGCAGCTGGTGGACAGCGCGCTGGCCTTTAATATTCCGCGCATTATCTTCACCAGCTCAACTTCCGTTTACGGCGATCGTTCGGGCTTGGCCAAAGAGAGTAGTGAATTGCTACCGGTCAGCGTGGCCGGACGCACGCTGCAGGAGCTGGAAAACTGGCTGCACAAGCTTCCCGGCACCTCGGTAGATATTTTGCGGCTTGCCGGGCTGGTTGGGCCTAAGCGACATCCGGGGCGTTTCCTTGCGGGGAAAGAGGGGCTGAGCAACGGTGAGCAGGGGGTGAATCTGGTGCATCTTGAGGATGTGATTGAAGCCATCCGGCTGCTGCTCCAGCGGCCGAAAGGTGGCCACGTTTACAACCTTTGCGCCCCGGTTCATCCGTCACGAAAAGCGTTTTATCCCACCGTCGCGCGCCAGCTTGGTCTGACGCCGCCGACCTTTATTGACGACGGCACCGGTAAAGACGGCGGTAAAATCATCGACGGCAGCAAAATTTGCCGCGAACTGGGCTTTGAATATCGCTATCCGGACCCTGGCAAAATGCCGCTCTCCTAAACCCCCAGTCGGTCACGCAGCGCATACCAGGCGGCCCCGATCGCGGTCAGCGGTACGCGCAGGGTGCGCCCGCCGGGGAAGGGCAGATGCGGCAGTTTCGCAAAGGCATCAAAGCGTTCGGCGTCACCACGCATCGCCTCAGCGATCAGTCGACCGGAAAGATGGGTGCTGGTCACCCCGTGGCCGCTGTCGCCCTGCATATAGTAAACGCCGTTTTCCAGGCGGCCAAACTGCGGCATTCTGGACAGCGTCAGCAGGAAGTTGCCGCTCCACGCGTAATCAAACTTCACCCCGGCCAGCTGCGGGAAGGTTTTCAGCAGCTTGGGGCGGATCAGCGCATCAATATCAGACGGTTCGCGCGCACCGTAGATCACGCCGCCGCCGTACAGCAGGCGGTTATCGGCGGTCAGCCTGAAATAGTCCAGCAGGTAGTTACAGTCCTCAACGCAGAAGTTGTTCGGCAACAGCGACTGCGCCACTTCGGCTGAGAGCGGCTCGGTGGCAACAATCTGCGAACCGCAGGGCAGGCTTTTTTTCGCCAGCCGGGGTTCAAGATGCGGTGCCAGATAGGCATTACCGGCAAAAATCACAAATCGCGCCTGAACCTGCCCCTGTTCGGTACTGATGCGATGTGGCGAACCGTACTGCACGGAGGTGACCGCCGAACGTTCATAGATCCGGCCGCCGTGGCGGCGGATGGCTTCAGCCTCGCCCAGCGCCAGATTTAGTGGATGAATATGCCCACCGCTGCGGTCCAGCAGCCCGCCAACGTAGCGGTCGCTGCCTACTTCGCGGCGAATCTCCTCGCGGTCCAGTAGCTCCAGCTGGTGGTTACCATAGCGCTGCCAGCGTTCCGACTGCGCGTCAAGATGCTGCATCTGTCGCGGGGTGAGGGCGGCAAAAACACCGCCGGGGCGATAATCGCAGTCAATGGCATAGCGGTCGATGCGATCGCGAATAATTGCCGCGCCCTCAAACATCATGCTGCCCAGCAGCTGCGCGCTCTCGCTGCCGTAGCGCTGTTCGATAACGTCGACATCGCGACTGTAGGAGTTAACAACCTGCCCGCCGTTGCGGCCGCTGGCGCCGAAACCAACCTGTGCCGCCTCCAGTACCACCACATCATAGCCCGCTTCGGTCAAAAACAGCGCCGAGGAAAGGCCGGTAAACCCGCCACCGATGATGCACACGTCGCACTGAATACTCTCTTTCAGCTGCGGCCAGGCTTCGTGCGGGTTGGCGGTTGCTGCATAGTAGCTATTCACATGCATATTTTTTCCCTTATGCCCGGCTGCACCGGGCCTGTCGTGGCTAAAACGTTGCGGGCGTATGGGCGCTGATAATGCAGCAGCGCCGGGAAGAGGAATTGGTAAAGCTGTGGGGATGGCCGGTATCAATGACATAGCTTTGACCGGCATGCAGGTGATAGCTCTGACCGTTGATATTCAGCGTGATCTCACCCTCCAGCAGCGTGCCGGTTTCTTCTCCCTGATGACGTATTTTTTCACCGGTGGTTGAGCCAGGCTCATAAGTTTCCAGCAGCATGGCCAGCGTTCTGCGGGCGTTGCCGTTGTGGATCAGCCGCAGCGAAACCCCCTGGCCGCCGATATCGATCAGCTCATGCTCCTCAATCACCACTTTAGGTACTTCATCCACCACCGGCTCTGAGAAAAACTCTGACAGTGAGAGGCCGTAAACCTTGAGTAACTTTTGCAGCGTGCTGACTGCCGGGCTGACTTTATCCTGCTCAATGGTGCTGATCGCACTGTGCGTCAGGCCCGAAAGCTCCGCCACGCGGCGCTGTGACAAACCCATCTGCTGCCGGATCTCGGACAGCCGTCGTCCGGGAGCCAGGGTGATTTCGCTCATAGCCTTTCCTTTCTGAAACGCTGGCTGGCCGCGATCAGCCCGCCAAAAATCTGGCGGGAGGGCTCCGAACCGGCGCTTTGCCATTCCGGGTGCCACTGAACCGCCAGGGCAAAGGGATGCTGAGAATGACTGACGGCTTCGATCAGGCCGTCGGCGGAACGCGCTTCGGGCCGCATTTTTGCGCCCAGCGTGCGTATTCCCTGCTGGTGCAGGGAGTTGACCCGCAGCCTGCTGGCGTGGTTTACCAGCGATGAGAGCAGGCCGTCCGGTTCCAGCCAGACTTCATGAACCGGTGAGTACTGTTCCTCCAGCGTCAGGGAGGGATCTTCGCGGTGATCCTGCATGCCGGCTACCAGATGCAGCTGGCGGTGCAAATCACCGCCGGTGGCAACCACCAGTTCCTGCAGCCCCCGGCAAATCGCCAGCAGCGGCATGCGGTTTTCCAGCGCGTAGTTGACCAGCGCAAAGGCCAGGCGGTCGCGGCCGGGATCGGCATCCGGTTCTTCTCCGGCCTGATGATAATGATGGGGTTCGATATTGCTTGGGCTGCCGGTGAGTAAAATGCCATCCAGCGCAGCCATAGCGTTTTCTAATAGATGAGGGGCTGACATCAGCCCGTGGGGCAGCGCCAGTGGAATTCCACCTGCCAGCAGAACGGCATCGAGATATTTGTTGTGTACCATCTGCGTCGGATGGCCGTTTTTATCGACCTGGCACATCACTACGCCAATCAATGGTTTGTCAAAAATAATGCCCATTCTCACCCCGTTACACTGTTAAAAATATCAACCGGTGGAACCGCCCGTGGCGCAAAACTGTGCAATATTATGTCAATCTAGCAACGGGATGGGTAATATTCAAACGTGATGAGGCGAAAAATAAAGCAGTTAGTTACATTTGCACACTCTTTGTGTTGGCGCTATGTTAATAGTGTGGCTGTTATTTTGAGCAACGCTCAACAACGAAACGAACCTGGTGGGTGGCATCATGACCAATATTGTCGAAGTTGAAGACTTCACGCGGCACAGTGAAGAGAAACGAACCACCGCGTTCCAGAGTGAAGTGCAAACTTACCTGGAACGCCATCCTGAAACGCAGTACGTCGATATCCTCCTCAACGATTTAAATGGCGTTTTTCGCGGTAAACGCATTCCGATTGCCAGCCTGAAGAAACTGGAAAAAGGCTGTTACTTCCCGGCTTCTGTCTATGCCATGGATATCCTCGGCAACACCGTGGAAGAAGCGGGGCTGGGCCAGGTACTGGGTGAACCGGATAATATCTGCGTTCCCGTTGAAGGTTCTTTAATTCCCTCCGCTTCCGATCCCGAACATCTGGCGCAAATTCTCCTGACCATGCGCAATCAAGATGGCACTCCCTTTGACGTTGAACCCCGTAATGTTCTCAACCAGCTGTGGCAGCAGTTGCGCAATCGAGGGCTGTTCCCGGTGGTAGCGGTAGAGCTGGAGTTCTATCTGGTCGATAAACAGCGCGATGCCGAAGGCTATATTCAGCCGCCGTGCGCGCCGGGCAGCGACGAGCGCAATATGCAAAGCCAGGTGTATTCCGTTGATAATCTGGATCACTTTGCCGACGTGCTGAGTGAAATCGACGAGCTGGCGAAGCAGCAGGGCATCCCGGCCGACGGCGCGCTGGCGGAAGCGTCCCCGGGCCAGTTTGAGATCAACCTGCACCACACGCGTAATGTACTGAGCGCCTGCGATCACGCCGTGCAGCTGAAGCGACTGATCCGTCAGGTGGCCGAACGCCACGGCATGAATGCTACTTTTATGGCCAAGCCGTACGAAGAGTACGCCGGTAGCGGTATGCATGTGCATATCAGCATGCTGGATGCTGCCGATCATAATGCCTTTATCTGCGATGACGGCAGCGATTCGCCGCTGCTGAAGCGTGCGCTGGCCGGGATGATCGATTTGATGCCGGCTTCGATGGCGCTGCTGGCACCCAACGTGAACGCCTACCGCCGTTTCCTGCCGGATGCCTTCGTTCCGCTACAGGCATCCTGGGGCCACAATAACCGCACCGTGGCGCTGCGTATTCCCTGCGGCGACAGCGATAACCACCGCGTGGAATATCGCGTTGCCGGTGCCGATGCTAACCCTTATCTGGTGATGGCGGCGATTCTGGCCGGTATCCTGCACGGGCTGGATAACCAGCTGCCGCTGCCGGTCGCGGTGAAAGGTAACGGGCACGAGGCGGAGGGCAACCCGCTGCCAATCCGCCAGAGCGATGCGCTGTATGAGTTTGAGCAAAGCCATGCATTACAGAAATTGCTGGGCGCGCGTTTCGGTTTTGTCTGGCACAGCTGTAAGCATCACGAGCTGATGCACTTCGAGCGGCTAATCACCGCAACGGAAATTGACTGGATGCTAAAAAACGCCTGAAGCTCCGGCTGGCAGGCGCTGAACGCGGGTAATCGTCTGTGTAACAGTGCTTTGCCAGTTAGGATTAAACGTAAATTTGTAACTGAAGGTCTCAAAAGCTTGTCAGGACGCCTCCGTTTGGTGCAAAATACGCGCCCTGCAATAAGAAAGTTCACGTAACCGACGCTAATTAATCCTGGCGGCGGTTATTTTTTTTATGCAGGTAAACGAACTTTGTATTTTAAGAGGCCGGTCCAGAACCGGATAGATATAAGCTTTCAGCACACACAGTGACGTGTCTTATTGAGGAAACAAACATGGGGCAACATCTTCTTATTCCAGCATCTGCTGGTATTCGCCAACGCGACGACTACGGCGCGAAAGCAGGATCTTTTTCTACTCCTGCCTGCTATTCCCTCAATCCTCTTATGAAAGACTATCGCAGTACGCGAAGTTTCCCTGTGGTTCAACCCAGAAAGGTTGACTCTATGGGGAGGCTGAATCATGTCGCTTAATACCGCTACTCCTGGCGCACAGCCTCGCGCTCACCTGAAGAAAACGCTGACGTTAATGCCTGTAGTGATGATGGGCCTGGCTTACATGCAGCCAATGACCCTCTTCGATACCTTTGGCATTGTTTCCGGCTTAACTGACGGTCACGTAGCTACCGCATACGCATTTGCGCTGATTGCTATTCTGTTTACCGCGCTGAGCTACGGCCAGCTGGTTCGTCGTTTCCCGTCTGCGGGTTCGGCCTACACCTATGCGCAGAAAGCGATTAGCCCGCACGTCGGCTTTATGGTCGGCTGGTCTTCACTGCTTGATTATCTGTTTATGCCGATGATCAACATTCTGTTGGCCAAAATTTACTGGGAAGCACTGGTTCCCGGCATTCCATCATGGATTTTCGTGATTATGCTGGTGGGCTTTATGACCCTGTCTAACCTGAAAGGCATTAAAACCGTTGCTAACTTCAACAGCGTGATCGTGGTGCTGCAGGTGGCGGTAATGGTGGTCATTATGGGCATGGTGGTCTGGGGCGTAGCGCACGGAGAAGGTGCCGGTACGCTGGTCAGCAGCAAGCCATTCTGGTCTGAAAATGCCCACGTTGTACCGATGATTACGGGGGCGACCATACTCTGCTTCTCGTTCCTCGGCTTTGACGGCATTAGTTCGCTGTCTGAAGAAACCAAAGACGCCGGGCGCGTGATCCCGAAAGCGATCTTCCTGACCGCATTAATCGGTGGCGTGATCTTTGTCGTGGTTTCTTACTTCCTGCAGCTGTACTTCCCGGATATCTCTCGCTTTAAAGATCCGGATGCATCACAGCCGGAAATCATGCTCTACGTGGCAGGCAAAGCCTTCCAGTTCGGCATCCTGATTTTCTCCTGTGTGACCGTACTGGCTTCAGGCATGGCGGCCCACGCTGGCGTGTCGCGTCTGATGTACGTGATGGGCCGTGATGGTGTGTTCCCGGAGCGTTTCTTCGGCTATATCCATCCGAAGTGGCGTACCCCGGCGCTGAACGTGCTGCTGGTTGGTGCTATCGCGCTGACCTCCATCACCTTTGACCTGGTCACTGCCACGGCGCTGATTAACTTCGGTGCGCTGGTCGCGTTTACCTTCGTAAACCTGTCGGTAATTTCGCAGTTCTGGATCCGTGAAAAGCGTAACAAAACGCTGAAAGACAACTTCACCTTCCTGATCCTGCCGATGCTGGGTGCGCTGACGGTTGGTGCGCTGTGGATTAACCTGGAAGAGAGCTCGATGGTTCTCGGCCTGGTGTGGGGTGCAATTGGTCTGATTTATCTGGCCTTCGTCACCCGCAGCTTCCGTAATCCGGTGCCGCAGTGTAGCGAAGACCTGATGTAACGGCCTTGCCGTTCTGCATCAAGCCATAAAAAGGGGCGGTTCATATGAACCGCCCCTTTTTTTATCTGGCGATCATCGAAATTCGTCAGGAAGTCAGCTCGCGGGCATACTCGAACAACGCCTTCAGCTGTGCCAGTTTTCCTGCATCACCCTCATACTGGTTATACAGCATCTCCAGTTCCTGCACGTAATCCTGCACACGCTGCGGATTCAGCGCTTCGCGGCGGTGCTGTAGCCAGCGTTTCTGTTCTGCGTCATCAAGCGTGCCGGGGAAATTGCGCGCGCGGAAACGGAACAACAGCTTCTCAATGCGGGCATCGGCAAAGGTCAAATCCAGCGCGGGCAGATGCTCCGCCGCCGTCTGGCGAATAATATTCATTGCCTGGCGATCCGCGTCGCTAAAGAAGCCGTTGTAAAGCTGGGCATCAACATCCTCCGACGGGGTAAATGGCTCCGCTTCTGCAAACAGCGTCACCACTTTTCCACGCACTTCCGGGTGCTGACGCAGCAGGGCGAGATTATCCAGGCAGCGCTGGCGATCGATATCCAGCCGTGCCGCATCTTCCGGGCGCAGGGTATTGGCCGGAGCCACCACCGGGCATTTATTGATATGTACCAGCTTAAGCGGCACCGGCGAGGCGTCGCCCAGCTCATCGCGTCGGGTATACAGCCGTTCACGCAGCTGGTCGGCATCCAGCGTCAGCAGGGGGGACATATCGCCAGCCAGGTCGCAGGTAATCAGCGCATTACGGTTGTCGGGATGCCAGGCGAGCGGGGCGATCCAGCTGGTATTACCGCGCGCCGCGCCAAACATGCCGGAAATATGCACCAGCGGTTTCATCTGCGGGATATCCACCAGGGCGGTAATCTTTTGCTTATTGCGATGGGTAAACAGGAAGTCGTACAGCCTTGGCTGCTTTTCTTTGACCAGCTTCGCCATGGCAATCGTGGCGTAGACATCCGACATCGCATCGTGGGCGTTGGCATGTTCCACGCCGTTGGCTTTGGTCAGATGCTCAAGGCGGAAGCTGGGAAAACCGTCGTCGTTTTCCGGCCAGACAATCCCTTCCGGGCGCAGGGCGTAACAGGCGCGCATCACATCCAGCAAATCCCAGCGGCTGTTGCCGTTCTGCCAGCTCCATGCATAGGGGTCGTAAAAATTACGATAGAACAGATTACGGCTCACCTCATCATCAAAGCGCACGTTGTTATAGCCAACGATGCAGGTGCCGGGTTCGCTGAACAGCTGGTGGATACGGCGGGTAAATTCTACCTCGGTGACGCCGCGCGCGCGCGCAATCTGCGGCGTGATGCCGGTAATCATCACCGCTTCCGGCTGCGGCAGGTAGTCGTCAGCGGGCTGGCAGTAAAACACTTCCGGCTCACCGATAATATTGAAATCCATATCGGTACGGATCCCGGCGAACTGCGCCGGACGATCGAGTGACGGGCTTTTGCCGAAGGTTTCGTAATCGTGGAAGAGGAAGGTAGGCTGTGCGCGATCGTTTTTCAAAGTTTATATCCGTTCACTTTTGTTCATTATGGCCCTGAGCGATGCAGAACGATGTTTCAGATATGGTAAACCATTATCTCCCTGCTCTGAAGTGACGAATGCAGCCGTTCACCGGCGAAGAAAAAATGCGACCACGCATTTCCAGACTGCCGCGCGCTATACTGTGTTACCAACTCTCGCCTGACGGACGGTTAAGCGTTACACTGAAGCAGGGTTACTGTCTGAAATCGGGGAATAAATTGCCTGTAAATCTGTTAGCCATTCCGCCCGTTGCGTTGAGCAGCTCGAAAGCCGCTGGCATCCTGTTGATTAATGAAGGGCCGGGCCCGGTGCGGTCAAAAGCCCTGTACACCCAGGGTGACCGCGATCTGCAACAAATGGCGTCGATGACTAAAATATTGACCGCAATGGTTCTGGCGGACCTGAAACCTGATTTAACCACGCTGCTGACCCGCACCGATGCCGATTCCGCGCTGGGTTCTGGCGCAAACCTCAACGTCAGTGAATCCATCTCGGTGAATGATGCTTTCTATAATCTGATGCTGCCATCCTCCAACGTGACTGCCAATATGATTGCCAGAATCTGGGGCGGAAAACTGCTGCATGCCGAAGGGATAACCGACTACACCGACAGACAGGCCGTGGTGCGCTGGGTGCGCCAGATGAATGCGAAATGCCGTTCTATCGGCATGGGATCGGCTCTGTTTACCACGCCTTCCGGGTTGGGAAACAATCATGCCAGCGTGATCGGTGCCCTGAAAATGGTGGCACGCGCCACGCGCTATCCGATGATTATGCGCAGTTGGAAGACGCAGAACTACCGTCTGAAAGTGTTTGGCGATACCCCGCGTATTGAAACCATCTCAAACACCAACAACCTGCTGTTCTCCGATCTGGAAGTGATTGGCGGTAAAACCGGCACGCTGGCACCCATCTACAACCTGGCCTGCGTGGTATCGATGCCGAACAACCAGCTGCTGCTGGTTGTTACGCTGGGTGCTGAGCGGGCGGAAGATCGCTTTACCGACTGCAAGGCGATGATCGATGCGGTCAAAGTGCAGTACCAGACGCCGAAAGCCAGCTAGTGCGCTAATTCTCTGATTATTCATATTTTCTTGCAATTTAATTACACTTTGCCACGCGATATCTCGTACAACATCCGCAGTTTTTGTTGGTTAATTCGAGGATTTAGCGGTGAAGAAGCGTCAGCTTGGAAGTGTATGCCTGGTTTTATTACTGAGTACGGTTGCCCGTGCTGAAGATCTCCCCGCAGAGAACGCTCTGGCGTTCCCGCTTACCCCTCCGGCTATTGATGCCGCTTCCTGGGTACTGATGGATGCCACCACCGGGCAAATTCTCACGGCCGGTAATCCGGATGAACGCCGCAACCCGGCCAGCCTGACCAAGCTGATGACCGGTTACGTGGTGGATCGCGCCATCGATAAAAAGCGCATCAGCCGCGATGATATTGTTACCGTCGGTAAAGATGCCTGGGCTGCTGGCAACCCGGTATTTAAGGGCTCCTCGCTGATGTTCCTCAAACCTGGCGATAAAGTCACCGTGCGCGATCTCAGCCGGGGAGTGATTATCGACTCCGGCAATGATGCCTGTGTGGCACTCGCAGACTACGTGGCGGGCAGTCAGTCCAGTTTTGTCGATCTGATGAATCAGTACGTGGGCAAATTAGGCATGGCTAACAGTCATTTCGAAACCGTTCACGGGCTGGATGCCCCGGGCCAGTACACCACCGCTCGCGATCTGGCGATCCTTTCCCGGGCGATTATCAGCGGTGAGCCGGACTTCTATCAGATGTACAGTGAAAAATCGCTGACCTGGAACGGTATTACCCAGCAGAACCGTAACGGCCTGCTGTGGGACAAGACTCTGCACGTGGACGGCCTGAAAACCGGGCATACCGAAAGCGCAGGGTTTAACCTGATTGCCTCCAGCGTGGATGGTCAGCGCCGTCTGATCGCGGTGGTAATGGGCGGGAAAAGTCCGAAAGGGCGTGAGGAGCAGGCTCGCAAGCTGCTGACCTGGGGGCAGAGCAACTTTGATACCGTGCAGCTGTTCCATGCTGGAAAAGAGATCGGCCATGAAAAAGTGTGGTACGGCAGCCCGCGCAGCGTTCCTCTGGGCAGCGACAAAGATATTTACCTCTCCCTGCCGCGTGATGAAGTTCAGAAAATCAAAGCGCGCTATGTGGTTGAAAATAAAAATCTGGAAGCGCCGCTGAAGCTGCACGAGCAGGTTGGCACCATTCAGCTGGTGGACGGCGATAAGCTGCTGACCAGCTATCCGCTGGTAACTCTCCAGTCGGTAGAACAGGCCGGCATTTTTACCCGCATCAGCGATTACATTCAGCGTAAGCTGTAAAAAGTGGTGTCGCCGATCCGCCCGCTTACAGCGCTAAACGCAGCTGCGGCTCTTCATATCGCCATTTGCAATCTGTCCTGGTTTTAGCGGGCAGATAACTGTATTTATCAACGCAGTATGCAAGAATGGAAATGAATTGTTTCCATAAAATTGAGAATGGTGATGTTAAAAGATCTGCGTGATGTGGCATTGTTCAATGCAATAGCCAGTGGCGGAACATTATCGGCGGCCGGGCGTCAGCTTGGGATTTCGCTGGCCGTCGTCAGCAAACGGCTGACGCAAATGGAACAGCAGCTTGGCGTAAGGCTGTTTCACCGTACCACGCGGCATGTTTCGCTGACCGATGAAGGGCTGGTTTTTGCTGAACATGCCGCGCGATTACAGCAAGAGCTGGAGGCGATTGACAGCGCGCTGGCCAATCGCCTGGGTCGTGCCAGCGGGACCCTGCGGATCACCGCATCACACAGTATGGGGCAGCGCTGGCTTGCGCCGATCCTTAATGAATTTATGATTGAGCACCCCGGAGTTAAGCTCCAGCTGCATCTTAGCGACCGGGTTATCGATCTGGCAGCCAGCGGCTATGACCTGGCAATCCGCTATGGTGCGCTGGCGGATTCCCGGCTGGTGGCGCGGGAGCTGGTTGGCAATCGGCGGGTGCTGTGTGCCTCGCCGGGCTATGCGGCAAGGCATGGCCTGCCGCAAACGCTGGAAGAGTTGAGCGCCCACTGCTGCATCGTTACCGGAGATGCACCGATGACCGAGTGGCGTTTTGGCAGCGATGAAGAGCAGCGGAGCGTGCCGATAAATTCACGGCTGCAGGTCAATACCGGAGAAGCGGCACATGCACTGGCGCTGAATGACGCGGGGATTGCGATGAAATCAATCTGGGACGTCGCAGGGGACCTGCGTGATGGGCGTCTTCTGACGGTTCTGGGGGATTATCCGCTACCTGCGGCACCGCTGCATGCCATCTGGCTGAGCGGTCTTCACCAGCCGCCGCGAGTCAGGTTGTTTGTTGAGAAACTCAGACTGCAACTGGCGCAGCACTGGAATGATTTTTAACCCGAGACATGTGAGGTCCCGGGTCTGGGCTGGCGCGGCGGTCATGTTCCGCTGCGCCGGACATCGTAACACCACAACGCGAAAAGGAATGAAATGTGATGAGAGTAGAAATACAGGAGTTACCGGCCAGTCAAATGGCGGGATATCGACTTGAAGGTGCGTGGGAAATGACCGTTCCGCAGGGTTTTTCCCGACTGAGCGAGTGGGTAAACCGTAATCGACTGAAGGGCGAATGGCTGGCGGTTTACCACGGTAATCCACAGCAGATGTCGGCAGATCAGCTCAAAGTGGACACCGGTATCAGCGTGTCGACAGAGTTTATTTTACCGCTCGACAGTGAAGGTGTGCAGCTGCGACCGATTCCGGCCGCGCGTTATGCCGTAGCTCATGTACAGGTCAGTGATGGTGATTTTAGCAAACCGTGGAGTCAGTTTTTTAATGACTGGCTACCGGGCAGCGGTTATCAGCAGGCGGAAGGCCCCTGCTACGATCGTTATCTGAACGATGGATCAGAAACCGGTATCTGGGAATTCCTGATTTGCGTGCCGATTGAAAAGCGCCAGGCATGATGTGAATTTCTTATTGGGATTTTGTAATTAAATTGCACTCAAAAAAATCAGTGCGTTAAAGTTTTGCTACCGTGCGGTAATCACAGTGGTTAATGCTGTTTACCGCACGGAAATGGCCTGAAAAACTGTCTAAAATCAGCCATGTCCGTCTGTCCATCTTCCGCGCTTCAGGTATTATTAGCCGCTATTTCTGATCTTTTTCGGAGCCTGTTTTGCGACCCGACACGCCGCTTTCGGCCCTGCATTTTAGCGTTTATCGCAACTACCGTATTGTTCACGGCATTCGCATTGCCGTGGCCTTTGTGCTCACCTTTCTGCTGGTGCGTCTGCTGGATATTCCGGAAGGCAGCTGGCCGCTGATCACCCTGGTTGTCGTGATGGGGCCAATCTCATCCTGGGGCAACGTGTTTCCTCGCGCGGTGCAGCGTATAGGCGGCACGATATTTGGCTCCATCTCCGGATTGATAGCGTTGAAGCTGGAACTGTTCAGCCTGCCGGTGATGCTGGTGTGGTGCGCCGTCGTGATGTTTATCTGCGGCTTCCTTACGCTGGGTAAGCATCCTTATATGGCGCTGCTGATCGGCATTACTCTCGCCGTGATCTGCGGCGGTACGCCGGGAGATATCCATTCCGCGCTCTGGCGCGGCGGGGATGTCATTCTCGGCTCACTGCTGGCGTTACTGTTTACCAGTATCTGGCCGCAGAAAGCCTATACCCACTGGCGCATTCAGCTGTCTGATTCCCTGTTGGAAACGGCAAAAATCTATCATGCCGGCTTTTCGCCAAATCTCGTCGAACAGCCGCGCCTGACGCGCCCGCTACAAAGACTGTTGGGCAAGGTGGTGAAAATGCGCTCGCTGATCGATCCGGCCAGTAAGGAAACGCGCACGCCCCGCTCGGTATTCGAAGCCATTCAGACCCTTAACCGCAATATCGTTTGTACCCTGGAATTGCAGTTAAACGCCTGGTGGGCCTCGCGGCAAAGTCATCTTATTCTGCTTAATGCGCCAACCTTGCGGCGCACGCAGCAGATGACGGAAGATATGCTGCGCACGCTATCGAAAGCCATCGTTGACGGCAACACTGAGCAAATGGCGGCCAACAGTGCAGAACTGGCATCAATCAGTCGCGAACTGCGCCAGCTGATCGCCGAAGCCGGCGGTGATGAACAGGTGGAAACGCCCATTCACGGTTATGTCTGGCTGAGCCTTGAAATGGCGCGTCAGCTGGAGCGACTGTCCGAGCTTTTGCGCCTCGCGCTGCGAAAATAAAACGATTCAGCAACTACTTACTGCGGGATGCTCAGCGCCAGGGTAAGATAGTGTTATTCGGTTGAGCAGATTTAACATTGCCATCGGCAGCGGTGTGCCGCTAAGCTGATAGCCACGACAGTGATGCCTGTGCAACAGGCCCAAAAGAAAGGTGTCTTCATGGAAAATGCAAAGCAATCATTTCAGGACGTACTGGAGTTCGTGCGTATGTTCCGTCGCAAAAACAAACTGCAGCGTGAAATCGTCGATAACGAAAAGAAAATCCGCGACAACCAGAAACGCGTGCTGCTGCTTGATAACCTGTCCGAGTACATTAAGCCGGGCATGAGCGTGGAAGCCATCCAGGAAATCATCGCCAGCATGCGTAGTGATTATGAAGACCGCGTTGATGACTACATCATCAAGAATGCTGACCTGTCGAAAGAACGTCGCGACCTGTCGAAAAAACTGAAAGCGATGGGCGAGCCGAAGTAACGCCCGGCGAAAGGTGGAACCGTTTTGCGGCCTTCACCGAGACTGTTTCAGAGGCCACTATGCATATAGTGGCTTTTTTTTGCCTGGGGGAAGGGCTACGGCTCCGAACCCTGTGCCAGAACGCGCGCCAGGCGGCGAAGTTCTGCGGCGACTTTAGCACTCCCGTTTTTACCATGGAACACCGGCGCAGTGCTGTTGCGCACCACCAGCTCCGTAGTAAAGATTTCACCCGCCCTGGGGTTTTGTGGCTGCTCCACGCGACTGATTAACCAATCAACGCTGCGCGCTCCCAGCAGACGCATGTCCTGGCGAACCGTAGTCAGCGGTGGCTGATACCAGGCACTGTCGGCGGTATCGTCATAGCCCACCACTGAAATCTCTGTCGGAACCACGATGCCGCGTTGATGCAGCGCCTGCATGGCACCCAGCGCCATCTGATCGTTGGCGACCAGCAGTGCCGAGGGTAAATCCTGGTCGGCCAGCTGCATGACCGCCTGAAAGCCCGAGCTGGCGCTCCAGTCTCCAAACAGTTCGGCCTGCGCAACCAGCTGATGCTGTTGCAGTACCTGCCGCCAGGCATCTGCCCGCGCGCGCGCAGCAACCGATGACGATGGTCCGTTGAGCAAGACAATGCGGCGATGTCCCAGCGCCAGCAGGTGCTCTGCGCCCTGGCGCGCTCCGGCTCGTGCGCTAAAACCGCAGCTGGACACCGGCGCTTCTTCCGCCACGTCAAGGAACAGGCAGGGCAGGGAACCGGCCATCGTTTCAATCTGCTGCGCCGCATCGGTTTCCAGCGGCAGATTAATAAGCAACGCATCCACCCGCTGGGCCAGCAGATCGCTGACCGCCGCCTGCGCGCCGTCCGCACCCGCCATTGCCATGACCAGGTGCCATCCCAGCTGACTGGCACGCTGCTGCATCGCCGAGGCAATCTGCGCCGGAGCCAGCAGCGCCAGATCGCTGGTCGCCAGCCCGAGTGTGCGGGTGTTCTTTCCAGCCAGCTGCTGGGCAACGCGATTTGGCACATAGTTAAGTGCAACCATCGCAGCCTCAACCCGACTGCGGGTCGATTCGGCCACCTGGCTGGAGTGATTCAGCACCCGGGAAACGGTCTGATAGGAGACGCCGGCTGCCTGAGCAACATCATCCAGCGTCACGGAACGGGATTTCATGATTAGCTCCTTTAAAGATGGCGCAGTGTAACAGTAAACACCGTGGCTCTGTTGACCTCCGGTTTAATTAATTCTGGCTCTGCGCCATATAATCAGCCGTCAGAAGCTGACTATTTATCCCGCAGTCATTTACGTTATTACACTTTATTTAGACAACGGCGGCGTGCTGGAAGCCGGTTCTCGCTGCAAGGAAATAAGGATATCAAATGTCTGAACGCCCACTCTCACACGATATGGTGATTCGCTCGCTGGGGATGCGCCACTGGAACGAAACCGTCGATGATGCTCGCGCCGTTGATGCGCTGGAACAGGGGAAAGTGTTATTTCTCCCCTCGCTGGCTTTTCCTCTCAGTACGGAAGAACTGGCGCTGTTAACCCCGGACCTGGTCGATCCTAAACGCAAAAATATCAGTTTTAATGCGCAAAACGGCAAGCTGAACGGCGTTGCTCAGGCGGAGAAAAAAGCACAGGTGCACGCACTGCTGCAGCGTCACCATGATTATGCCTGCCAGCTGGTCAGCAGCCTGCTGCCGGAATACAAATCAGCGCTGCATTCGCCGGTTAACTCACTGCGCCTGCATCCGATCGCCGTCTGGCGCGACGCCACATCATGGCGAAAGGATGATACCCGCCTGCATGTCGATGCGTTCCCATCACGTCCCAATCACGGTGAGCGTATTCTGCGTATCTTCACCAATATTAATCCACACGGTGAAAGCCGCTGCTGGCGCGTAGGGGAACCTTTCCCCGTGCTGGCCAAACGCTTTATCCCACGCCTGAAGCGTTTTTCACCGTTCAGCAGCTGGTTGCAGAATCGCCTTGGTATCACCAAAAGTTATCGCAGCCATTATGATCATCTGATGCTGCAACTGCACGACACCATGAAAGGTGACGAGAACTACCAGCAGCAGGGACCGCAGGTCACGCTGGAACTGCCCGCGGGCAGCAGCTGGATTTGTTTTGCCGATCAAACGCCCCATGCGGCGATGAGCGGGCAGTTTATGCTGGAGCAAACCTTCCTGCTGCCGGTGGCGGCGATGAAAACCCCCGAGAATGCACCGCTTAACATTTTGCAGAAACTCACTCAGCGAACCCTGATCTAACCTTGATGGTGCAGGCGCAGGCCTGCACCGCCCCTTTAAGTACTTTGAAACATAAAAAGACTTTGCATAACGCGCGAGCTTTAACCATCATAAATTAAGTCCTCTCTCTCCCTGATAAAAAAGCTGGAATGACCTTGCAAAACCTCAGAGTTTCTCTGCAGCAGGCTATTCAACGTACCGCGTGGTATCCCAAAAGACGCGCCTGGCGAGTGTTGTTCTGGCGTGAAGTCACACCGCTGGCCGTCCCGATTTTTTTTGAGAACCTTTGCGTTCTGCTGATGGGGGTGCTCAGCACCTTCCTGGTGAGCTGGCTGGGTAGTGAAGCGATGGCCGGTGTTGGCCTTGCGGACAGCTTTAATATCGTGATTATCTCCTTTTTTGCCGCCATCGATCTCGGCACCACGGTGGTGGTGGCTTTCAGTCTCGGCAAGCTGAATCGGGAAAGAGCGGTAGCGGCCGCCCGCCAGTCGCTGGTTATCATGACGATTTTTGCGGTACTGCTGGCGATCGCCATCGAGTTTATCGGGCCGCAGATTATCGACCTTATTGCCGGTAAAGCGGAGCCGGAAGTTAAAGCGCTGGCGCTCTCCTATCTGCAAACCACCGCGTGGAGCTATCCGGCGGCAGCGATTGCGCTGATCGGCTGCGGCGCACTGCGCGGAGCGGGTAATACCAAAATTCCGATGCTGATTAACGGCGGGATGAATATCCTCAATATTGCCATCAGCAGCGTGCTGATTTACGGCTGCTTCTCCTGGCACGGACTGGGGTTTATCGGTGCCGGGCTGGGGCTGACCATTTCCCGCTACATCGGCGCGGCGGCGGTGATTTATGTGTTGGTGATTGGCTTTGTCCCGGCGCTGAAAATATCACTTAAAAGCTATTTTACCCGGTTGAACCTCGGCATCGTGCGTGAGGTGTTGGGTATCGGCGTTCCCGCCAGCATTGAGTCGGTATTATTCAACGGCGGCAAGCTGCTCACTCAGATTTTTGTTGCCGGCATGGGGACAGACGTGATTGCCGGCAACTTTATCGCCTTCTCTATCGTGTCGTTGATTAACCTGCCGGGTAACGCACTGGGTTCCGCCTCGACGATTATTGTCGGTACCCGGCTTGGGCGCGGTCAGCTGGGCCAGCCGGAACGGCTGCTGCGTTACATCTTCTGGCTGTCGAATATTGGCCTGTGTACGCTGGCTCTGCTGACGGTGCCGTTTGCCGGTGTGCTGGCGGCGTTTTACACCCAGGACCCGCAGGTGATCCACGTGGTGAAAATGCTGGTATGGCTGAATGCCGCCTTTATGCCGTTTTGGGCTGCCTCGTGGGTGTTGCCGGCCGGGCTGAAAGGCGCGCGCGATGCGCGTTACACCATGTGGGTGTCGCTACTCAGCATGTGGGGTGGGCGCATCGTTGCCGGGTATTTGCTCGGGATTGTACTCGGCATGGGTGTGGCCGGGATCTGGCTGGGCATGGCGCTGGACTGGATCATTCGCGGGGTCTGCTTCCGCCGCCGCTTTAACAGCGGTCGTTGGCTGTGGAAGTATCGCCCGGTCGCGAAGTAACGTTCCGACCCGGGTAAACCCGGCAGTTTTCGACCCAAAACGCACAGATTGTTACTTTTTACCGCTCGTCTTAGCAGATTGCTGCTTGCGATGAAGATATATCATAGATATATTTTTATGCGTTAATACGAATCATTACCAGTTTGGCCATTGCCAAAAATGTGGAGAACGTTATGACAGTCACATCGGTAACAGAAACAGCACAGGCAGCATCACGAGCCCAGCTGACCATCACCCTTACGGGCGCGCGCAATGCTATCGCTGCCGCACAGCAGAAAGCGCTGGAAAACGGCTGGCATATCAGCGTGGCGGTGGTTGACCATGCCGGGCAACTGGTGGCACTGGAGCGTAGCGACAGCGCGATCGGCATCAGTCCGGATGTGGCGATCGGTAAGGCGCGGACGGCTGCGCTGCTGCAGGCTCCTTCACAGGAGTTTGAGCAGTTCATCAACAGCGGCCGGCCAAGTTTTCTGGCCACACCCGGCGTCACGCCGCTGGAGGGCGGGGTCCCCATCTGGCTGAACGGCATGGTGATTGGAGCCGTTGGCGTTAGCGGGGCGCACGGTGCCAATGATTCGCTGGTAGCGGAAACCGCCGTGCTGGCGGTTAGCGTCTGACGCATACCCCGATTACACATCATCTGTTGCTCCCGGCGGGCGTTGCCTGCCGGTGTTACGTTGCCGGATCTCAACCGGTAGCCCAAGGAGAATAATCTTGTCCGAGAATAAAAACCGCGCGCCGAAGCGCGTACGTAATGAACTGCGCTTCCGTCAGATTACGGTGGCAGCAAAAACGCTCGTTGCTGAAAATTTCTGGCGTATTGATTTTATCGGTGACGACCTGGTCGGGTTCGTTTCGCCGGGTTTCGATGACCATATCAAAGTGTTCTTCCCGGATGCCGCCACCGGCGAACTGCATCTGCCGGAAGTGACTTCCGACGGCGTGGTGTGGAAAGAGGGCATCCGCCCGGTTTCCCGCGACTATACGCCGCTGTGGTTTGACGGCGTGAAAAAAACGCTCACTCTGGACTTCTATATCCACGACGGCGGCGTCGCCAGCAGTTGGGCGGCACAGGCGCAGGTCGGCGACCCGCTGGCAATTGGCGGCCCGCGCGGCTCGATGATCGTGCCGGAGGATTATGCCTTCCAGCTTTACGTCTGTGACGAAAGCGGCCTGCCGGCGTTCAAGCGCCGTAAAGAAACCGTTCAGGGCGGGGGGCGTAAACTGTTCGCCTTTGCTGATGAAGCCAGCGGCAGCCTCTATCTGGACGGACTGAACGGCTTCGATGTCAGCTGGCTGGGCAGCGGCAATATGCATGGCGATCGTCTGCGGGCGCTGATAAGCGAACTCGACAGCATTCAGCTGCCGCACGATGATTACTTTATCTGGCTGACCGGTGAAGGCGAAGCGGTGAAGCAGCTTAATGACTACTTTGTCCTCCAGCGCGGCTGCGACGACAACTTTGTGCGTGCCGTAGCCTACTGGCACCAGAAGTAACCCAGTGGGCCGCCGCGCCGGTTGTGTTTCACCGGGTGGCGGTCTACTATCATCCCCCTTATTTTTCCGCACGGGCAGGCGATGAAACGACCGCAATTTCCCTTTACCTCCTCAGACAGCGAACCTCGTACCGCCTGCGTCAGCCAGCGCAAAAAGCGCCGGGAAAAAATGCTCGACGGCAGCGATATTCGCCTGCTGGTACTGCATTTTCTCAGCCAGGGCGATGCCCATGGCTACGAGCTGATTAAAGCCATTGAGGATTTGTCGAAAGGGGAGTACACGCCCAGCCCGGGAATAATCTATCCCAGCCTGACGCTGCTGGAAGAAACGGCGATGATTGCCGCCATCGATCCGCAGGCGGCGCGTAAAGCCTATCGACTGGAGCCGCAGGGCCGCGACTGGCTACAGCGGAATCAGCCCGATCTGGTGATTATCATGCAGCGGCTTTCCTCACTGGCGGTGCTGGTGCATAACCGCAGCGTGCCGGAAGTCGAGCGGGCAATCCACAATATGAAAACCGCGCTCAACTCGCGGCTGTCACAGCAGGATATCTCGCAGGAAACCCTCTACGCGATCGTTGATGCGCTGGACGAGGCGGCGAAAAAGATCGAACGCAGCTAGCTTAGTTGCCAGAGCCAGAGCCAGAACCACAGTCAGAGCCTGCATATCAGGCACCGCTGGCTTTGCCCGTAAATGCATGCTACATCCCCCATCGGCAGTTCCGCCCAGCTATCTACCCAGTGTATGCAGATTGCCGTTGCCGCCGGTTGCCCCCTGTTGATGATGTCTGCCTGTTACCTGTTACCTGTTACCTGTTACCTGTTACCTGTTACCTGTTACCTGTTGTTACCCCTGCCGGAGTGCCGATTCTTATCACTCATCGTTGCCCGCATCTGTACGCAAAGCACGACGCTTGCCCGAAGGACGGACATCGCTTGCTACCGATCCATCACAGCACTGGCCCTTCGCGATCTATTATTTAAATTCGTTTTCTAATCTATTTTTCCGCGCGCTGATTTTTTCATTGAAATAATTGTGAGGAAATTGTGTAGAGAGTGAAAGTTTTTCGAAAGCAGGTATCTGGTTTATTTAACGGTCTTAACGCTATTCTGCGAAATTAATTATTCTTAATAATAAAGTGAACTTTCTGCTCGGTGCTCTATTGATAAAGATAATCATTCCTATTAATATCCCGCCGCCTTAAAAATATAATAATATTAGTGAAACTTAACTACGTTCGTATTCTTTTTATCGAAGCAATTCGTGAGCCAATACTAATAACAAGCTAAGGGTAATTAAATGCTCACCACGTCAAAATTACAGGGAATCAGTGCGCCGGTAATGAAATGGGCGGTGCTGGCCGCAGCGATTCACTGTGCCTGCGGCTATGCGCAGGCTGAAACTTCTGCCACAGCGAACAGCGCCGCAGAAAGCAGCAACGAACCGGGTACGATGACCGTTACCGCCCAGGCTCCGCTTCAGGGCGGCAGCAAAACCACCATTACCGCCGAGCAGATGCAGAAGAACGGCACTACCGATTTCGGTTCGGTAATGCGTTATCAGCCGCTGATTAGCGCAACGGGCGTGAGCGGCGGTTCCACCGCAGGGAAAAGCGGCTTCGACCGCAGCGGCTACACCGGATTTAATATTCGAGGGTTGGAAAGCAACCGCGTTGGTTTAGACGTGGATGGTATTCCGTTGCCGGATGCGACCGGGCGCAGCTACGTCAGCCGTGCGGGATTAAATACATTTGGTATTGGCCGGGATTATATCGATCCTTATATGTACGGCAGCGTGGATATTGATGCCGGTGCCACTTCCGTCGATCAGCCAAATACCTCTATTGGCGGTAACGTCTCGTTCCGCAGTAAATCAGCGGATGATTATCTTTCTCCGGAACGCTCCACCTGGTTTGGGTACCAGAGTGATTACGACTCTGCCACTCGCGGCTGGCATAACGGTATCACCGCCGCAGCGGGCGACAGCACTCTGCGTGGCGTTTTCGTGCTTAGCCGCCGCGATGGTCAGCAGACCAGCAATAACAGCGATGAAGTCAGCGCTTATCCGGCTAACTGGCATTCAACCGCGCTGATGACCTCCGGGATCTGGCAGCCGAACGACGAACACAAATTCAGCGCCACGCTGGACTACTACCACAAGGTCAACCATACCCATTACGATACCTGGAACACCGCAGGGACCAGCACTATTGGCGACAGCCAGCAGCAGAGCGATACCCGCCGCTGGGGCGTGAGCCTGGCGGATGAGTACACGCCGGACAATGGTTTTGTCGACAGCCTGTCCAGCCGCGTTTACTACCAGCACACCGAGGCGCATGACAACACCTACATGCCAACAGACAGCAGCGGCACCATGCAGCATGTTTACTCGGATTACAACGTTGATACCTGGGGCTTTGATACCCACGGTAATAAAACGCTTGGCCGTCACGATCTGAGCGCCGGAATCAACGGCCGCATCACCGACACCGAACGCCCATTCCGTCAGGACCCGGCACCGAGCGTCTACAGCGTGATCATGCAGCCACAGGCCGACAGCCGCAGCTACACCGTCGGTGGTTTCGTGCAGGATAAGATCAACTTCGATCTGAACGGCAGCCGTTTCGCGGTGATCCCGGGCGTACGTGCGGTATATCAGAATACCAAGCCGCAGAACCTGTCCAGCCTGACCACCGGCAGCACCGTACTGACCGCATCTGAGCTGGAAACGCTGTATGGTTCGGCGAACAGCGACAGCCAGATCCTGCCGTCGCTGATGCTGCAATACGATCTGACCCCGCAGATGATCACTTATCTGCAGTACAAGCGCGGCGCGCAGTTTGCTAACGCCAGCCAGCTTTACGGTTCATGGAACCTGGGTTCATCCTATGCCGGTACCGCGCAGTACGCGCTGATTGGTAATCCGGATCTGGAAACCGAAACCAGTAATAACCTGGAGTGGGGCGTGAAGGGCAACGTAACCGACGGCGTAACGCTGAACGGTTCTCTGTTCTACAACACCTACAAGAACTTTATCGCCTACAGCCGTTACACGCGTTCCGGCAGCCCGGATAAGTTCACCAACGTACCGTCGAACATTTACACCATTTATCAGGCTGAAAACCGCGATAAGGCCTACATTTGGGGCGGAGAGCTGAGCAGCAAGGTGAACTTCGGTACCTGGTTCGAAGAGGTTAACGGCCTGAGCGCCACCTTTGCCCTGGGCTACAGTGAAGGTAAATCCAAGTCCAGCTACGACGGCGACAAATATGTTGATATCGACAGCGTAGCGCCGATGAAAGCGGTGGTCGGCATGGCGTGGGACGATCCGGCGAAGCGCTACGGTGCGGCGGTGGTGGCGACCTTCGTGAAGGGTAAACAGGCCAGCGCGACCAACCGCGAAAGCTACACCAACAGCGGCACGGCGCTGACCGATTCCAGCACCGAGTACAATCGTATTCCTGGCTACGGCATGGTGGATATGACAGCGTACTGGCAGGTGGCGAAGAACGTGAAGCTGAGCGGCGGTATTTATAACCTGACCGATCGTAAATATTGGGATTACCTCAGCAGCCGCGATCTGACCGGCAGCACGGCGCAGGATGCCTACGAGAAGGCATTGGCAGTGATGCCTGGCCGTACGTTCCAGGCGGGGATTAACGTCGATTTCTGATGAGGTCGATCGTTTAACGGGTTAGATGGTTGCTCGTTTAGTGAAGTTTGAAGCCGCTGTCTCTTTTGGGGATAGCGGTTTTTTTTGCGTGCGATAACGGCGGTGCCGGTACTGTGTTGCTGTGTTGCTGTGTTGCTGTGTTGCTGTGTTGCTTTGTGCTCTGGTGATTTAGGCCCGGCCGCTGCGGTTTCCGGGCGGTCCTCGCGCCGCTTTGCGGTGCCTTCGGTTGCGGCTTCGTGCCTTCCGGACCGGCCTGGAGCGGGCGTCCTGCCCGCGCCATGCCTGACGCCAACGTCCTGTTGGCGTCTCCTGGCACGTCGCCTCCACCTCAGCGCTGTGGATTGCCCGGTAACCGCAGCGGCCGGGCCTTTAATACATTGTGCTGGCTGCTTAAGTCTCGATTATGCTTCCAGAGTGGCGGCCTTCTGCGCATAGAGGTGATTGGATATGTTGTGGGTTACCCCGCAGTAGTAGAGGCTGGAGGTTGGATCCACTTTTATGGATGTCAAAAAGTGCAGCTCTGAATTGACCGCTTCAATGGTCGTTCGCCTTTTTCTGCCAGACAACACTTATGCAAAAAGCAGACGGGGTGTGCCCCCGAACGGGTAATCCGCAGCGCTGAACTGAGCGAGGAAGCCAGGATTCGCCTGCATGGACGCAGGCGAAAGGCACAGCCGCGCAGGACGCGCGTCTGTGGCGGTCCGTCAGGCTGACGAACGAAGTGAAGGCACCGCGAAGCGGCGCGAGGACCGCCCGGGCGGGGGCACACCCCGTCGGCTTTGCCACTACAGTCACCGGCGAAACGTGTTTGTGCCCCAGCAGTCACGAGCAATCTAATGCCCCAACTCGTTACTCAGCTAAACGATAACGCGCCAGCCAGTGCGCATACGGCGCAGGCAACACCCATGACGGATCTTCAACGTTCAGCTTCTTCGCCAGAGAATACGGATAATGCGGATTCGCCAGATGCGCACGGCCAATCATCACTAGATCCATCTGCTGCTCGGCAATCACCCGCTCCGCCACTTCCGCTTGCTCCACGCCCCAGGACGACGCCACCGGCAGACCCGCCTCACGACGTACCCGCTCGGCAATCGGTGCCAGGAAGCCCGGACCCCACGGAATGTTGGTTTCCGCAATAGTAAAGCCCACGCTCACGTTCAGCAGATCCAGCCCGCCCTGATGCATCAGGCGCGTCAGCTCAATCGACTCGCTCAGCGTCTGCTCGTCCTGGCCGTCATACTCCAGCACGCCGAAACGCGCGGTCAGCGGCAGATTCTCCGGCCACACCTCACGAACGGCGGCCAGGGTTTCCAGCAGGAAGCGGCTGCGGCCAGCAAAATCGCCGCCGTAAGCGTCGGTGCGCTGGTTGGAATGCGCGGAGAAGAAGCTCTGCGCCAGATAACCGTGGGCAAAATGCAGCTCCAGCCACTCAAAACCGGCATCGCGCGCGCGGCGGGCGGCGGCAACGAAGTCACTTTTCACCCGGTTAATATCATCCAGCGTCATTGCCTGCGGCACCTTTGGCAGATGATGGCCGAACGCAATCGCGGAAGGGGCAATGGTCTGCCAGCCGCGGCTGTCGCTCTCGGCAATATGATCGTCGCCTTCCCACGGACGGTTAGCGCTGGCCTTGCGACCGGCGTGACCAATCTGAATGCCCGGGACGGAACCCGCAGCCTTAATCGACGCCGCTATACGCGCCATGCCCTGTGCCTGCTCATCGTTCCACAGCCCGGTACAGGCCGGAGTAATGCGGCCCTCCGGTGAAACGGCGGTGGCTTCCACAATCACCAGACCCGCGCCGCCACGGGCGATCGCCGGATAGTGAACCTGATGCCAGTCGTTAGTCAGGCCGTCAACGGCGCTGTACTGGCACATTGGCGGCACCGCAATGCGGTTACGCAGCGTAACGTCTTTCAGTTTAAATGGGGTAAAAAGCGCGGACATAGATAACCTCAGTCATAGACGATCGAAGAACACGTGGCCTGTCGATAAGTGGCGATCACGGTAAGCGATGGCCAGCGATAATCACTAAGCCGTATGTGCGATACGCGCTGGCCGATCACAGCATGCTGGCGTCCAGCCCCAGAGTGGTAAACAGCAGTGCACGCAGCCAGCGGTGGCCGGGATCGCGATGGCTGCGCTCGTGCCAGACCAGCTTTTTGCTGAAGCCCGCCACCGCGACCGGCGGTGTTATCCACACCAGCCCGTCGGCGGATTCGGCCAGCCTGCGCGGCACCACGGCAATCAGATCGCTGCTGCGCAGGATCTGCGGCAGCACCAGAAAACTGTTCACCGCCAGCGTCACCCGTCGCTGGCGACCGATTGCGGCCAGCGCCTGGTCGGTCACGCCGCGAAACTCGCGACCGCTGTGCGAAACCAACGCGTGGTCCAGTGCACAGAAGCTATCCAGCGACAGCGCACCGTGCCGCAGGGCAGGGTGGTCCGGGCGCAGCAGGCAGACGTACTGCTCGTCAAACAGATGGCGAGCGTGCAGATCGGCAGGCGTGGTGTCCGGGGTGAGCAACGCCATATCAATTTCGCCGCGCTCCATCTGCACCGCCAGCCGATCGTTTTCCACCGGCTGCACGCTCACCTGCACGCCGGGAGCCTGCTGGCGCAGCGCGGCAATAAACGGCACCGCCACCGCGCTCAGCGCATAATCGGTCGCGGCAATGCTCAAAGACATCTGCGAACTGGCCGCATCAAAGACCTGCGGCTGCAACAGCTGGTCAATATCACCGAGGATCTGTTTGACCTGTGCGGCCAGCGCCAGCGCCCGCAGCGTCGGGTTAATGCCGTGCTGGCCACGAGTAAACAGCGGATCGTCAAAATGCTCGCGCAGGCGATTGAGCATCGCGCTTACCGCCGGTTGAGTGAGCGACAGGCGCTGGGCGGCCCGCGTCACGCTGCGTTCATCCAGCAGCGCATCCAGCGTTTTTAACAGGTTCAAATCCAGCGTGCGAAGGTTGCTGCTCATCGGTTCCCCGGCGGTGAATGGGTCAGATATCAGAAATTATAATATCTGAAATAAAAAATGCTGATTGGTTTTATATCACCGTGCCGCGCATCATGCAGTGGTTTCGGCAGGCGCATCCTGCGCTGTGGCCGACCAGACTCACTGAGAGGCAGCATCATGAACGCAATTCACTGGCCGCAGGGCTACATTCCTGGCTTCAGCGACAACTTCGCCAGCAACGAAATGATTATTACCGGCGTCAGCGTCGCGGCGCTGTGGGACAAACTGATCAATACCGCCGCCTGGCCGGTTTATTACAGCAACGCCAGCGACATTCAGTTCCACGACGGCAGCGGCCCGTATTTGACCGAGGGGGCACGTTTCCGCTTCACCACGTTCGGCTTTGTGGTGGAAAGCGAAGTTAACGAGTTCGTCGCACCGGAAACCGGCGGCGCGGCGCGCATTGCGTGGCACGGCGGGTGCGGCGAGGGCGACAGTCGGCTTGACGTGCATCACGCCTGGCTGATTGAGGCATTGCCGGGTGGCCGCGTGCGCCTGCTGACCCAGGAAACCCAGAACGGCAAACCGGCGGTTGAGCTGGCTAACGCCCGACCTAACCCGATGATCAACGGCCATCAGCAGTGGCTGGACGGAATGATCGCCGCGGCGCGGGCGTAATAAGCGAATCCTATCTGACGATAAGCGTAACCTTGCGGGTGCCGCGGCGGAATTCCGCTAGTTTATTAACGTTCTGAACCCTACGTTAATAAGGATGCCCGCAATGAAACAACAGATACTGATTATTCAGCCGCTGATGCCCGCGCTGAGCGAAATGCTGCACCGCGACTATCTTTGCCATCGTCTTTACGAGCAGCCCGATGCGGCGGCCTGGCTACAGCAGCACGGCCAGACTATCCGCGCGGTCGCCACCCGGGGCGACGTCGGGCTGGCGGCTGACGTGATGGCCGCGTTACCGGCGCTGGAAGTGATTGCCGTGTTCGGCGTGGGCACCGACGCCATCGATCTGGCTGCCGCCCGCGATCGTGGGATTACCGTGACCGTCACCGCCGATATTCTGACCGACGACGTTGCCGACCTGGCGCTGGCGCTGATGCTCAGCGTCTCGCGGCAGATCGTGGCGCAGGATGCCTTCCTGCGTGCGGGCGAGTGGGCAAACCGGCCGCCGGTGCTGGGCAGCAAACTCAGCGGCAAGCGCGTCGGCATCCTCGGGCTGGGGCGCATCGGCTCGGCCATTGCCCGACGCTGTGCCGCCTTCGATATGCACATCGGCTACTGCAACAGCCGCCAGAGTGATGAACCCGGCTGGCAGCGCTTTGGCGATCTGCATCAGCTGGCGATGTTCAGTGATGTGCTGGTGCTGGCGGTGCCGGGCGATGCGCGTAACTATAAGGTGGTCGATCGCGAAGTGCTGAACGCGCTGGGATCGCAGGGCGTGCTGATTAACGTCGCGCGCGGGGCGGTAGTGAATGAAGACGATCTGATCGCCGCGCTGGAAAATCACACCATCGCCGGAGCGGGGCTGGATGTGTTCGAAGGTGAACCGGCGATTGACCCGCGCTTTTTCGCGCTGGAAAATACGGTGCTGACCCCGCATATTGCCAGCGCCACGGCTGAAACGCGCCAGGCGATGGCGCAAAACGTGGCGGATAATCTCGCCTCGTGGTTCGCTCACGGCAAAGCCATTACGCCGGTTGCATAACGAAAAAGGCACCCGTTAAGGGTGCCAGTTATCAACACAGGATAGTGTTCTTTTACCGCCTAGAATTGCCCGTCAATAATCTCCACCTGCTTGTTCTTCAGCGTTTCATCAATCCAGCCGCGCTCCAGCTCGCCGCGCTTCGCCAGCTCGAAGTTGCGCTCGTCGACGATCAGATAGGCTTGCGCGGCTTCCAGAATCTGTGCCGCATCGCCGTGAGGGATGACGATCACCCCGTCGTGATCGCCGAGAATGATGTCGCCCGGCGACACATGGATATTGCCGCAGGCGATCGGCACGTTGATTTCACCGGGGCCATCTTTATACGGGCCGCCGGGGGTGATAGCGGCGGCGTAAAGGTGGTAATCCATCTTGCCGATGCCTTCGATGTCGCGGATCGGGCCGTCCAGCACCAGCCCCTCAATACCGCGCTGGCGGGCCCAGGTGGTCATCACTTCGCCCATCAGCGCCTGGCTGCGATCGCCCTCGTTGGAGACCACAATCACGTCGCCTTTACCGGCCATATCCATCGCCTTGTGCAGCATCAGATTGTCGCCGGAGCGGGCCTTAACGGTGACCGCCAGGCCGCACATCACCGCGTTGCGCGGTGCGCTCATCAGGCGAATTTCGCCGGACAGCGCGGGCAGGCGGCTCATGCAGTCGGCCACCACGGCGGCGGGCAGCGTGCGGAACGCTTCGACGTAGCCGGCGGCTTCAAGATTACGTTGTAAGAAAATACGGTTTCCTGCGGGCATAGCGATTCTCCTGATCGATTATTTCAGCTGGCTGACGGCGGCGGCAATCTGGGCTGCCCCGGCCTGAAGCGTGGCAAGGTCTGTGGCAATAGAAAGTCGGAAGTAGGGCGAAAGTCCGTAGGCGGCACCGGCGACGACCGCTACGCCCGCGCTCTCCAGCAGCCACAGCACCACCTCGCTGTCGTTTTTCAGCACCTGGCCCTGCGCGGTGGTTTTACCCAGCAGCCCGCCGCAGTTGACGTAAAGGTAGAATGCCCCTTCCGGCACGCGGCAGCTCAGGCCCGGCACGGCATTCAGGCGCGCGGCGATGTCGTCACGGCGCTGGCGATACACTTCGCGGCTGTGGGTGATAAAGCCGGTGCCGCTGTTCAGTGCGGCTAAGGCGGCGGCCTGGCTGACCGAGCTGGCATTGCTGGTGGACTGCGATTGCAGCGTGCCCATCGCGGTAATCAGCACTTTTGGCCCGGTGGCGTAGCCGATGCGCCAGCCGGTCATCGCATAAGTCTTCGACACGCCGTTCACCACCAGCGTACGGTCGGCCAGGCGCGGCTCCACCTCCAGCAGATGCACGTTCGGGCTGTCGTCGTAGCGCAGATGCTCGTAAATATCGTCAGTCATAATCGCCAGATGCGGATAATCCAGCAGCACATCCGCCAGCGCGCGCAGCTCGTCGCGGCTGTAGCTGGCACCGCTTGGATTGGACGGCGAATTGAGGATCAGCCAGCGGCAGCGGCTGGTAATCGACGCCCGCAGCTGCTCGGCGGTCAGGCGGAAACCGGCTTCTTCCTGGCAGGTAATCACCACCGGACGGCCGTCGCAGGCCAGCACCATATCCGGGTAGGAAACCCAGTACGGCGCGGGGATCAGCACCTCGTCGCCGACTTCCAGCGTGGCGGCCAGCGCGTTGAAGATCGCGCTCTTCGCGCCGTTGGTGACGATAATGTCTTCCGGCTTCACCGTCAGATGATTCTCGCGCAGGAACTTGGCGGCAATGGCCTCGCGCAGCGCGGGGGTGCCGTTATTCTGTGTGTAGCGGGTTTCGCCGTTGCGGATCGCGGCGCAGGCCGCCTCGCAGATTTCCGGCGGGGTGGCGAAATCAGGTTCACCGACCACCAGGTTAATGATGGCTTTACCTTCACGCTTCAGGGCGTTGGCGCGATCGGACGCGCTGCTGCTGGGAGAAGGTTTAATACGCGTAACGCGGGCGGCAATGCGGATAGCACTCATGATCACTCCAGTCTGTTCCGGGATGTCTCTACGTTACGAATAAGCGGCGGGCGACGGTTAAGAGGAGTTTGTTCTGATTCAAGAGCAAAAGCTTATGGATGGGGCCCAACGATAAGTAAAACTCCCCGCAATGGTGCAGAACGCTGCTGAAAGCAAACGCTTGATAAATGGATGGATAGCGAAATAACACGATCTATCTCACTGTTTTACATATTAACTTTTTGGCTGTCCGGCTTTGCGGGGCAGTTAACACTCAGGCTGGTCCGGATCTTGCTACACTTCCGTTCACTTTTTCTTAACATTCTGTCCGGTGACGAGAGGTATGACTATGAATCTCAGACGGCTTCGCTACTTCATCAAAATTGTCGACGTCGGCAGTTTGACCCAGGCGGCCGATATTCTGCATATCGCCCAGCCCGCCCTCAGCCAGCAGCTGGCTTCGCTGGAAAGCGAGGTCAAACAGCAGCTGCTGATCCGCACCAAGCGCGGCGTTACGCCGACCGAAGCGGGCAGCATTCTTTATGCCCACGCCCAGGCGATACTGCGCCAGTGCGAGCAGGCACAAAGTGCCATCGACGGCGCGGGCCTGGCGCTGAGCGGCCAGGTGTCCGTCGGGCTGGCACCGGGTACCGCCGCCTCGCTGCTGGCGCTGCCGCTGATGGAGGAGGTGCGTAAACAGCATCCCGGCATCCTGCTCTACTTCAACGAGAGCTTTGGCACCACCCTCAGCGAGCTGATTATGAGCGGGCGCATGGATATGGCGGTGCTGTACGGCAACCGTCAGATCCACGGACTGGCCTTTATTCCGCTGATGAAAGAGGATCTCTATCTGGTGACGCCGCAGAGCGAAATCAGCTTCGGTAAAACCGTCACCCTGGAGCAGATCGCCCATCTTGAGCTGTTCCTGCCGCGCCCGTACAACATCATGCGCAAACTGGTGGACGAAGCCTTCGTGCAGAAAAACCTCTCTTATAAGGTGAAGTGCGAAATCGAATCGGCCAGCACCCTGGCGCAGGCGCTGGAGGGCAACCTTGGCGCGACCATTCTGCCGGAGTCCATTGCACGCAATATGGTGAAACAGTCCCGCGTGCGGATGTCGAAAATCGTCGAGCCGGGCATTCAGGCTCCGCTGTCGTTCTGCACCTCCGATCATTTGCCGCTGTCCCAGCCTGCCGAAGCGGTGAAGAAAATCCTGCTGTCGCTGATGGCCGAACGCACCCACGACAACCGGCCGCTGACCCTGGTCAGCTGACATCACATCGCGGCCACCAGCCCGTTTCGACGGATGGCCGCAGTCATCACGCTCCGTTTCAACGGCCGTCGAAGTCACCATGACGCTGTTTCAAAGGCGGCCGCCGTCACCACGCTGCTGCCCCTTTCCCGGGCGGGTCATTACCGTTTCTGTCCACCTGTCTCCGTCACAGAACGCGCAATAACGCGTGCCAGCGTGCCTGACAGCAGCGGCTAATTGCCGCCGTTTTTCGGTAATAAGTCTGCCTTATCCCCCTAAAGCGAAACCCTCTTACAGACCGCCTGAAACGGCGGGATACAGTGTGGCTATCGCATTTTTCCGTTAGCGGATATGAAGTTGAGGATGAGGAATGGACCCAGCACGTCAGTTACAGGCTCCGCAAATCAGCTGGCTCGGCACCCACGCGGTGCTGTTTGAAGCCCCCGGAGAGATCACCCTGGAAAACCAGCAGCGCATCTGGGCGCTGGCCGATTACGCCAGCGGGCTGGCCGCCATTCGCGGTGTGGTGCCGGGCATGAACAACCTGATGATGGTGTTTGGCCCGCAGATGAGCGGTGGCGAACAGCTGTTCGATCGTCTGCGCCAGCAGTGGCAGCGTGGCGAAAGTAAAACCTTCTCCGGCCGGGTGATTGAGCTGGATGTGACCTACGGCGGCGAGCCGGGGCCGCATATCTGCGACGTGGCCGAACACACCGGCATGACCATTCAGGAGATCGTCCAGCGCCACACCGAACCGCTCTACCCGGTGTATGCCCTCGGCAGCCATCCGGGCTACTGCTACCTCGGTAATATGGACCCGCAGCTGGCGACGCCGCGCCGTGCCAGCCCGGTGCAGAGCATTCCCGGCGGTTCGGTCTCCATCGGCGGCGTACAGACCGGCGTTTCTGCTTCTCCCGGCCCCAGCGGCTGGAACACCATCGGCCGCACCGATTTCGTTTTCTTTGATGCCCACGCCACACCGCCGGTGCGGCTCCAGCCCGGCGACAGCATTCGCTTCCGGGTAAGCAGGGTACTGGCATGATCGTGATTGAACGCACGACCGCGCTGTCCAGCGTGCAGGACGAAGGCCGCTTCGGCGCGCTGCACTACGGTGTGGGAACCGCAGGCGTGATGGACCCGCTGGCGCTGCGGCTGGGTAACGCGCTGCTCGGCAACCAGCCGGACGATGCGGTGATTGAGATCCCGCTGTTCCCGTTCCGCCTGCGTTTTACCCGCGACTGCGCCTTTGCCATCAGCGGCGGCGACAGCCCGGCGATGCTCGGCGATCGGCGCATTCCGGCCTGGTGGGTGGCGCAGGCGAGAGAGGGCGAAGTGCTGACCCTGCACGCGTCGCGCTTCTCGGCGCGCAGCTATCTGCATCTGCCCGGCGGCGTTGACGTGCCGCAGGTGCTGGGATCGCGCAGCACCCAGCTCAGGGGTGAGTTTGGCGGCTTCCACGGTCGTGGATTACAGCAGGGCGACAGCCTGAGCGCCGCCCGCGATGCGTATCGGGGCGCGGTAGACTTCGGCATTGCCTCGCCGCGCCTGAGCCTGTGCGACAGCCCCGACGGCGTGCCGCAGATCCGCGTGCTGCCCGCGGCGGAGTACGGCGCGTTTACCGCCGAGTCGGTGGCGCGCTTCTGGCAGCAGCAGTGGCGCGTTTCACCGCAGAGCAACCGCTACGGCTACCGGCTGGACGGCGAAGGGCTGGTGGCGAAAGCGCCGCTGGAGATGCGCTCGCACGGCATTATTCCCGGGGTGATCCAGGTAACCCACAGCGGCCAGCCGATTATCCAGATGCGCGACGCCCAGCCGAGCGGCGGCTACCCGAAGCTCGGCACGGTGATCGACGCCGATATGTGGCTGCTGGGCCAGGTGCCGGTGGGCAGTAAAGTCCAGTTTGTTGAGGTGAACTGGGCGCAGGCCGACGAGGCGGAACGTGACCAGCAGCGGTGGCTGGCAGGGATCTGCCAGCGTATTGACGACTACCGCCGCTGCCCGCTTTAACCGCAAGGAGAGAAGATGCCGACCATTCGTGAACTACAGGCCATTACCCGCCGTCTGCGGCGCAGTGGCATAGACAGCATTGAGATTAAAGGCGACGGCTACAGCGTGCGTATCCGCTGCGGCGCTGAAGAAGCATCGTGTCGCGGTGCGTATTCCGGCAGCGGGGCGATCCCCGAGGGGCTGGCGGCCTGTCCCGCACCAGCCGGATATGCCGCATCCGTCGGCGATCCCGCTTCTCCCGCCCCGGCTGATGCCGCACTCGCATTCCATACAGCACCGTCAGCTGTGGCTGCTTATCCGGCATCTCCACCGCCCAATATCATTGAGCTGGGCGCGCCGATGCCGGGGCGCATCTGGCTGCAGGACCCGCTGACCGGTAAGAACATTGCCGCCGACGGGCGCACGGTGAAAACCGGCGATCTGCTGGCGCTGGTTCAGGCCGGGCCGATTTGCCTGCCGCTGCGGGCCGCAGCCGACGGGCAGCTGGATGAGTATACGGTCGCGCAGGGCGATCGGGTGGAGTACGGCCAGCCGGTGGCCCGCATGGTTAAAACGGAGGCAGCGCAATGAGAAGCATCGATTTAAACGCCGACCTTGGCGAAGGCTTTGGCGACTGGCGCATCGGCGATGACGCCGGGCTGATGGCGCTGATCAGTTCCGCCAACGTTGCCTGCGGCTTTCACGCCGGGGACGCGTCGATTATGGCCAGCAGCGTGGCGCTGGCAAAACGGTACGGCGTGGATCTCGGGGCGCACGTCGGCTTCCCCGATTTAGCGGGGTTTGGCCGACGACGCATGCAGATCGACACGCAAACCCTGGCGCACTACGTCACCTATCAGCTCGGTGCGCTGGCCGCTTTTGCCCGCGTGGCGGACTACCCGCTGAGCCACATGAGCTTCCACGGTGCGCTGGGCAATATGGCCGCCGAAGACGAGTCGCTGGCGAGGCCGCTGCTGGCGGCGGTGAAGGCGTTTGATCCGAATCTGATTATCAGCACCACCGCCGCCAACGCGGTGGAGCGCTGCGCCCGCGAGCTGGGGCTGCGCGTGGCCTGCACGTTTCTGGCCGACCGCGCCTATCAGGCCAACGGTCTGCTGGTGCCGCGCGGCACGCCGGGCGCGGTGATCCACGACCCGCAGCAGGTCAGCCAGCGGGTGATCGATCTGCTGAAATCCGGCTGCGTCACGGCGATTGACGGCACGCGGCTGCCGATGGCGGTGTCCTCGATTTTAATGCACGGCGACACGCCAGGCGCGCTGGCGCTGATTGAACAACTGCGGGCTGATATTACGGCTCAGGGCGGAGAAATTCGCCCGATATCGAAGCATTTCATTGAATAAACAGAGAGATAACTTAGATTATCTGGCTCTATAAGATCGGCTTATTGCCACAAAGACTTTACCTCTTACCCCTCGGCGCGGTGAGGGGATACAGTCAAAGACAGAGCAAAAATAACAACAGGAGAAGTCAATGCCATTTTCAGATTATAAAACCGCACTGGTGACCGGCGCTTCCGCCGGAATGGGTGAAGCCATCGTTGAGCGTCTGTGCCAGGAGGGTATCGTGGTTCACGCGGTGGCCCGCCGTCATAACGAACTGGAACAGCTGGCGGCGAGAACCGGCTGTATTCCTCACGCCATCGACGTTTCCGACGTGCAGGCGCTGAATGACCTGTGCCGCGACCTGCAGATCGACATTCTGGTGAACAACGCCGGGGTGTCCCATCCGGGCTCGATTCTGCAATCGCAGGAGTCGCAGATTGAAACCCAGGTCGACGTTAACCTGCGTGCGGTACTGCACCTCTGTCGCCTGCTGGTGCCGGGTATGGTCGAGCGCGATCGCGGCCACGTGATTAACATCACCTCCATCGCCGCCATCTACAACTTCGGCGGCAACTCGATTTATCACGCCACCAAAGCGGGGGTGCACGCTCTCTCACGCCAGCTGCGCGTGGACTGCTATGGCAAACGTGTGCGTATCACCGAGATCTGTCCGGGCCGTGTCGCCACCGATATCTTCGGCAATGTGACCGGGGATAAAGAGGCCGCGCGCCGCGAGTTTATTGACGGCTTCGAGCTACCGACGGCGAAAGATATCGCCGATACCGTGGCGTTCGCCATCTCTGCGCCAGTGGCGGTGAATATCGGCAACATCGAAATCACCCCGACGCTACAGGTTCCGGGCGGTCTGTCCACCATGCGCCCCGGTGATGTTGCGCGTTAATCTGAACTGAGTGAAGGCGATCGACGATGAACGGTTCACTTGATTTTAGCGTCATTCTGCACGGCCAGTACGGACAGATGATCGTCGATGGCGTCGCGTTAACGCTGAAGCTGGCGGTGGGTTCCTGGCTGCTGGCGATGATCCTGGCGATGGTGCTGGTGGTGATCCGGCTGACTCCGCTGAAGCCGCTGCAGTGGCTGGTGGCGGCTTACGTCTCCTGGCATCGCAATGTGCCCACGCTGATCCAGCTGATGATTTGGTACTTCGCGGTGCCGACGCTGCTGCCGGAGTCCGCGCAGATCTGGCTGAACGACTACAACGCGGAGTTTCTGTTCTCGATGGTGGCGCTGGGGCTGTGCCAGGCCGCTTACTTCTCGGAGGATATTCGCAGCGGCCTGCGCGCCACGCCGGACGGCCAGCGCGAGGCGGCACGGGCGCTCGGCATGGGCTACGTGCAGTCGATGCGGCTGATTATCCTGCCGCAGGGCATCCGTAATGCGCTCCCTGCGTTGATTAACCACACGGTGTTGCTGTTTAAAAATACCAGCCTGGCGATGGTGATCGGCGTGGCGGATCTCACCTACGTCACCCGCGAGATCGAAAACTACACCTTCCGCACTTTTGAAGCTTATCTGGTGTCGACGCTCTGTTACCTGTTCTTCTCCCTGCTGTTGATGGCCGCCGGTGCGCTGCTGGCACAGCGTTTCCACCGCGTCTACACGAGGTAAGCTGAATGAGTGAAATGCTGACGATTTTACAGCAGAACGGCATGCTGTTCCTGATGGGCCAGTATCCCAACGGCCCGCTGGGCGGGGTGCTCTGCACGCTGCTGGTGTCACTGATGGCGATTGTGCTGGCGCTGCCGCTGGGCGTGCTGCTGGGCGTGGCGCGTATCTCGCCGTATCGCATTCTGCGCTGGCCTGCCACCGCCTGGGTCTATGTGCTGCGCGGCGTGCCGCTGCTGATGGTGATCTTCTGGACCTACTTCTGCGTGCCGCTGCTGTTGGGCCACACGCTGAGCGGCTTCGGCACCATGCTGGTCACGCTGGTTATCTATGAAAGCGCCTATATTGCCGAAATTGTCCGCGCCGGAATTCAGGCGCTGCCGCAGGGGCAGTACGAAGCCTCCCGCGCGCTGGGGATGAGCTACACCCGCACCTTCCGGCTGGTGATCCTGCCGCAGGCGCTCTACAACATGCTGCCGAGCCTGGTCAGCCAGCTGGTATCGATTATTAAAGACAGCACCCTCGGCTACGTGATCAACGTACCGGAGCTGACTTTTGCCGCCAATCAGGTCAACAACCAGCTGCTGACCAAGCCGTTTCAGGTGTTCGCGATTGTGGCCATCAGCTACTACATCATCTGCTTCAGCCTGACGTGGCTGGCCGGTTATCTGGAGCGGCGCATCGCTGCCAAAAGACGCGGCCCCGCCGTCAGCACGGCACCACAGCGCGCCGCGCTGCTGGTCAACAAACCCGCTATCGAGGAGTAAGGCATGAATCCGATTATTCGCTTTAACCAGGTTAATAAATGGTACGGCGCCTATCACGCGCTCGCCGACCTCAATGCGGAAGTGAACAGCGGCGAGGTGGTGGTGGTCTGCGGACCGTCCGGCTCCGGCAAGTCCACGCTGATCCGCACCGTTAACCGGCTGGAGCCGATCCAGCAGGGGCAGATCGTCTTCGACGGCCTGGATATTCACGGGGCCAGCACCCAGCAAAACCGGCTGCGCGCGCGTATCGGCTTCGTCTTTCAGAGCTTTAATCTGTTTCCGCACCTGTCGGTGATCGACAACGTGATGCTCTCTCCGGTGAAGGTACTGGGCGAGCGGCGCAGCGAGGCGAAGCAGCATGCGCTGGCGCTGCTGGAGCGTGTGGGGCTGGCGCACAAGGCGAACGCCTGGCCCGCGCAGCTCTCGGGCGGTCAGCAGCAGCGCGTGGCGATTGCCCGGGCGCTGGCGATGAAGCCGCCGGTGATGCTGTTTGATGAACCGACTTCGGCGCTGGAC
The DNA here is from genome assembly GCF_016624545.1 of Erwinia sp. S38. Classification (NCBI taxonomy): domain Bacteria; kingdom Pseudomonadati; phylum Pseudomonadota; class Gammaproteobacteria; order Enterobacterales; family Erwiniaceae; genus Erwinia; species Erwinia sp. S38. Next base: position 143,238 of record NZ_JACVTS010000010.1, read on the forward strand.
CCGGAAATGGTTGGCGAGGTGCTCAACGTGATGCGCAGCCTGGCGAACGAGGGGATGACCATGATGTGTGTGACTCACGAAATGAACTTTGCCCGCGAGGTGGCAGACACCATCTGGTTTATGGATGAAGGAAAAATCCTGGAGAAAGCCGCGCCGGAAACCTTCTTTAACCGCCCGCAGCATCCACGCGCGCAGCGTTTCCTCACCGACCTGCGTCAGCACTGAAATCGAAACGGAGCCTGAAACCATGAGAAAAATCACTACACCGCTGCTGTCACTCTGTCTGCCGTTAATGCTCAGTGCCGCACTGCCCGCCAGTGCCGATACCCTTTCCGATATCAGCAGCCGCGGCCAGCTGAACTGCGGCGTGTATGCCGACGTACCGCCGTTCTCCTCGCCGGATGTCAAAACCCGCCAGCTGGCCGGGATGGATGTTGACCTGTGCAACGCGCTGGCGCAGCAGTTGGGGGTAAAAGTCAACCTGATGCCGGTATCGGTGGAAGCACGCATTGCGGTGCTGACCACCGGTCGGGTTGACGTGCTGATTGCCAACCTCGCCTACACCAAAAGCCGCGCCGCGCAGATCCAATTCAGCGATCCGTATTACATAGCCAAAGAAGTGCTGGTGGTGAAGGAAGCCAACGCGGCGAAAACCCGCGCCGATTTCAAAGGCAAACGCCTCAGCTCCACCAAAGGCTCCACCTCCGAGCAGTCGATCCGCCTGGCGCAGGCGAAGCCGGTCACTTTCCAGGATACCGCTTCGGCGTATCTGGCTTTGCAGCAGAATAAATCGGTAGGCTTTGTCACTAACGGCATGACCGCCACCCAGCTGGTTAACCGCGCCAAAGCCGACGGCGTTAATCTGGCGATCCTGAAAGAGCCGATGGCGCTGGAGCCGGTGGCGGTAGGGATGCAGAAGGGCGACGAGGCGCTGCTGGCTAAAGTGAACGACAGCCTGGCGAAGATGGAGCAGAGCGGCGAAATCGATACCATCTGGAACCGCTGGCTGGGGCCGGACACCGAATACAAAATGGTGCGTGAGGATAAGGTGCAGCCGCTCAGCCAGCTGAAGTTTGAGGCGTTGGAGTAAAGTATGGGGGGCTGATGAACTGAACTCAGCCCCGTTAGCGTTAGCGGGTTAACCTCAGAACCAGGTTTCCAGCTGGGTGCCGAACATCAGCGAACCGCCGCTGTGATAGCCCGCGTTGCCGAAGGTATCGGTTGAAGAGTAGTTATCCAGATTTTTGTCCCAGTTCATCCAGGTGACGAAGAAACGGATCTCCGGCCGCTCGAAGAAGTCGGTGACGTTCTGCATTTTAAAGGTCGGCGCGAAGGTCAGCTTGGAGTAGCTGCCGGACACCGGCTTATTGCCGTTAAAGCCCTTCGGATCGATGTCCATATACTGATAGCTGGCCTCGTACTGTAGCGCAAAGTTCTGATTGATCTCCTGAATCAGCCGCGAGTTGAGCGTAACCCAGTCATAGTGGTCGGATTCGATGTAGCGGCTGTTGCTGCTCTGCGCCACCAGCAGCGGGGCGATGCTCAGCCTGTCGCTCAGCCGGGTCATGCCGTAGGTGGCGAACTTCACCGTCCAGGCATCGTCGATCAGATAGCCATCCGATCCCGGCCCGCGCACCTCGGCCCCCAGCCCCTTACCGTACAGCAGCACGGTTTTGGTCGAACCTTCGTTAAGGCCGTAGAAGCTGTCGCCGTGCCACGCCAGCATGGTGTTGAAGCCGTGCGAGGCGGCATTATCCTGCGCCAGACCGTCGTTGATCCGCTTGTCGTTCTCCTTCGAGTACAGGCCGTTCAGCATCCACTGCCAGCCGCCGACGCGGTTGTTCAGCGAGAAGGTGTAGTTCTGGATAAAGGTATTATCGGCCCCGGTCATGTTGTTGTATTCAACGTTTTCCATCGCGTCGATGTCGTTGAAGTTACGCCCGTAAACCGACAGGTTGGTTTTCACGTCGCCGAAGAAATTCACGTCGTAAATCCCCGCACCGGTGCCGATCAGGTTCATCATGTCCGAGTCCAGCCAGTGGATATCGAAGTTGTCCCGGTCCTCGCGCTTGCCCGCCCACAGCGTGGAGCCGCTGAACGCGCCGGTGAAGGTGGGCAGATCGCTCATCTCCACAAACGCCTGGCGCAGGTTCATCTGGCCGTTAAACGCGCTGTCGGTGTTATAGGTTTTGTCCCACTCGGCAATTTTCATGTAGTAGCGGAAGCTCGAATCGTTAGCGTAGTGGCGCTTATAGTCGAAGTCGGCGGTGACGTAGGTGTCGGCTTCGTTACCCAGGCGGCCCACGCTGCCGCCAGTGCTGCCCGCGGGCGTCAGTGATGGCCCGACGGTGGTGGTGGTGCCCTGTTTGCCGCTCAGAATACCGGTGCGGGCGTAGCCGCCGAATTTAATTTCGGTATCGGCATTAATAATATCGCTCTTGCTGTTTTTATTTTTTAATTCCGCGTCGCTGGCTCGTTTCTCCGCCACGGCTATTTTATTTTCAGCCTGGGTTAATTTATTTTGTGAAAGTTTGAGCTCCGCCTCGACTTTTTCCAGTCGGGCGTTAATTTCCGCCAGGGTTAATTCCGCTGCGTGCGCAGGTAAAGTACAGGCCAGGGTACAGAAAGTAAGAAATGCTATTTTCATCATTTATACCTGTGAGTCACCCTGCTCTGAATATCAGTATTCAGGGCATAGGGGTTGCCATTAATAAGGTTTACAGCAAAGGATTACGGCAAAGGGTTTATGGCATCGGTCTGTGATGTATTATCGTTTTTTGTTATCCACCCTGACCAACAGCTGCGTGCAGATAAAGGCGAAGACGGCCACGGCCACGCCAACGGTGATATAGGTAATAAACTGATAGCGGTCATACAGGTACATCAGCGGCGACAGCAGTACCGCCAGCCCGTAGGAGTTCGCTTTAATCGACAGCAGGGAGAGCACCATGCCGCCCAGTGCCGAACTGCACAGCATCACCGCAATTGCCCGCATACCGGACTGCATGACGATACCGAACAGCGCAGGCTCGGAAACGCCCAGCAGCTGGGTCACGGTCGCCGAGATCCCGGCGGTCTTAAACGCCACGTTTTTCGACTTGAGGGAGATCGCCAGGCATACGGCGGCATTGGCGAAACCGTACATCGCGCAGACGGTAATCAGCGGGTTGAAGCCCGTACCGGCGATCAGCGAGGTCTCAATCATAATGAACATATGGTGCATGCCGGTCATCACCGCAATCGGATAGATAAAGCCAATCAGCAGGCCGCCGATACCGGCAGGCAGCGCGAGAAACTGCTGGATAGCCATCACCGCATAGTGCTCAAAGCCGTGCACCAGCGGGCCAAGCACCAGCAGCGCAATCGCCACGGCGCAGAGGATCACCAGGAACGGGGTGAAGATCAGATCCATCGAGTCAGGCATAATCCGGCGGAAAACCTTTTCCAGCTTCGCACCGATAATGCCGGTGATCAGCGCGGTCAGTATCGATCCCTGATAGCCAACCAGCGGAATAAAACCGAAGAGATAAATCGGCTGCGCGTTGCCGTAAGCCACCGAATAGGCATTGGGCAGGGCGGGGGAAACCAGCATCAGCCCGATCAGAAAACCGATAATCGGCGTGCCGCCAAACTTCTTAAACGCCGACCAGCAGATAAACGCCGCCAGGAAAGCAAAGGCCGTATCGCACAGCACGGTCATCAGGGTGGTCACCGAAGCGGGCAGAGCGAGGGTGCTGGCACCAAACCACGCCAGCACCGTATCGTTAAACAGCACGCCCTTCAGCCCGAGGAACAGGCCCGTTGCGCCCAGCACCGGTACGATCGGCACAAACACATCCGAGAGATGGCGGATTCCCGCCTGTAGTGAGCTGCTGCCCTGGCGGCTCATTTCATCCTTGCTGACTTCGCTGATATTAAACGCCTGCATAAACTCGGCGTAAACCTTATTCACAATCCCGGTGCCGAGAATAACCTGATATTGCCCCGAGTTGAAAAATACGCCTTTGACTTCATCGACGTTTCTTATTTTCTCATCGTCTATCAGGCCGCGATCTTTTATCTGTAATCGCAGGCGGGTGGCACAGTGGGTGGCGGAAATAATATTTTCCCGGCCAATGATATTCACCAGCTCAACGGCAATGTTTTTATATTTATTCATGTTGGGTTGTTCCCTTGATAAGAATACTTTGATAAGGCTTTAATGATGAACTGAGCTGCGGATAGTTATTAACGATAATATCGCCCTCCGGTATTTTATAATCAACTGCGTGGTGACTGAGGTTAGTGACAGAAGTAAAGCATTCACTCGCCGTGCGGCGCTGATAGCTGATGATTTCCGGCGAGGCGGTTTCCAGCGGGATAAAATCGCCCCAGATCAGCGCATCGGGATGCTCTTTGCGCAGACGAATCAGCCGCTGGTAAAAGGCAAACACCGAATCCGCATCCTGCTGCTGTGTGGCGGCATTAATCAACGCGTCCTCTGCCGACAGCGCCAGCCAGGGTTTCGCCCCCTGATTAAATCCGCTGTTCACCGTGTTGTCCCACGGGAACGGCGTACGCGAGTTGTCCCGCGAGCGGTGATTGACGAACGCCAGCGACTGCCGCTCGGAGAAGCCTTCCGCCAGCGCGCGATGATAGTTATCAATGCTGGAGATATCGTCGAATTCGCTGATATCGCTGCGGCAGAAGTTGGTCATGCCCAGCTCCTGGCCCTGATAGATGTACGGCGTGCCGCGCAGGAAGAAGTACATCGCCGCCAGACATTTCGCCCCGATATCGTTCTGGTAATCCGGGTGAACCAGTTTCGACAGCGCTCGAGGCTGGTCGTGATTCTCAATAAAGCTGGTGCCCCAGCCGCACTGCGCAAAGGCGTTCTGGCTGTCGAACAGCGCCTCGCGAAATTCGGCCACCGTCCAGTCGCGGCGGCGGAACCACTCCGAGCCGTTTTCCACATCGATATCCGCCGCGTGGAAGTCAAAAATCATATCGAAGTAGCCGTTCTCGCCGATAAACTGGCCGTACTCCGCATAGGGAATGCCCGGCGCTTCGCCGACGGTAACGCAGGCATAGTTATCAAAGGTGTTTTCCTTCAGCTCGTTCAGAAACACGTCGATGCCGGGGCGGTTGCGCGCCTTGCTTTTGATCGACCCCAGCCCGTCAACGCCGTCGACCGGCACGGAGGCGTAGTCGGCATCTTTCTTGATAAAGGTAATTGCATCCACGCGGAATCCGGCCACGCCTTTCTCCAGCCACCAGTTAATCATCCGGTAAATTGCCTCGCGCATCTGCGGGTTTTCCCAGTTCAGATCGGGCTGCTTCTTGTGGAACACGTGCAGGTAATACGTCTCTTCCCCCGGCACTTTTTCCCACGCGCTGCCGCCGAAAATCGAGCGCCAGTTATTCGGCGGCAGGCCGTTGACCGCAGGGCGGAACAGATAATAATCGCGATAGGGGGAATCCGCATCGGCCAGCGCCTGCCGGAACCACTGATGCTCATCGCTGGTGTGATTCACCACCAGGTCGATCATGATTTTGATCCCCAGCGCGGCGGCATTGTCGATCAGCGTATCCACATCGCGCATCTCGCCGAACTCCGGGTTCACCGCGTAGTAATCGGCGATGTCATAGCCGTTATCGGCCATCGGCGACAGATAAAACGGCGAAATCCACAGCATCGTCACGCCCAGCGACTGCAAATAGGGCAGCTTTTCGATAATCCCCGGCAGATCGCCAATCCCGTCGTTATTACTGTCCTTAAAGCTCCTCGGATAGATTTGGTAAATCACGGATTCTTTCCACCAGGCGTTATCCTGGCCTACTTGCTGCTTTAACATGTTCACCTCTGTGATGTGGTATCGATACCACATTGTGATAAAAAAAATTTACGCCGACTTTCTGAGCACCAGTTCCGCTTTCAGATCGTCACTGTTGTAGCGGTAGGGTTTACCGGCGATAAGGGCAATCAAATATTCCACCGAGAACTGACCCAGCTTGTCCACCGGCTGGTTCACTGTGGTAATCGGCACGCTGACCATTTCGGAAACCGGCAGGTTATCGAAACCGACCACCGCGATATCCTGCGGCACCCGAATGTCATGGTTGGTCAGCCAGGTGACCAGGCCGCAGGCCACATCGTCACTGCCGGTAAACACCACGTCGGGCCGTGCGGAAGGGGGCAGCGCCGCCAGCTGTTCCGCCAGGCGAATGCCGTCTTTGTAGGTGTGCAGCCTGCGGAAAATCAGCGCGTCATCAACGTTTTTGCCCGCCGCTGCCATCGCTTTCAGGAAGCCGCGGTTACGGCGCTCGCCGTGGCCTTTTTGCAGGAAATCACCGCCGGTGCAGTAGGCGATTTTCTGGTAACCCTGTTCCAGCAGATAGCCGATGGCGCTAAACGTTGCCTCTTCATCATCCACCCGCACCACCGGCAGATCCGAACCGTCCACGCGGGTGTTGCACAGCAGAATAGGGCCGTGCTGCTGATATTTTTCCAGCACCGCTTTATCGCTCTCCACCGAGCAGAGGATCAGGCCATCAATAATCTTTTTCTTCAGCAGGTCGAGGCAGTTGGCTTCTTCCCCCACGCTGTCGTGGTTCTGCACGATCAGCACCGAATAGCCGTTTTTGCGCGCTGTTACCTCCAGTGCATCCACCAGATTGGCGAAAAAGGGGTTGGTGATCCGCGACACCAGAATGCCGATGCGGTGCGACTTCACCCCGCGCATCTGCTGGGCGGCGGTGCTTGGCTCATAGTCCAGCGCCTTCATCGCCGCGAGGATACGCACTTTCTTATCTTCGGAGATGTAAGGGTGATTGTTCAGAAAGCGCGAGACGGTAGTGACCGACAGTCCGGCGTGCTCTGCCACATCTTTAATGGTTGCAGTCATAATGTATGAAATCGATATCAGAATGCCGCTACGCTATTTTTTAGCGGCAGCATTGTCAATCGCAACCTTCCAGAATTTGATCGCAATCACATGAAAGCGGTCAGAAATTTCCAGAAGGCGGCAAAGGAGGCGGCGGTGTGAAGTGAAAGTTGCGAGCCAGATCGCATTACTGCATTCCGGAGATTGCCAGTCTGCACCGGCTCTGTTGATAATCGCCACGCAACGAGCTTTACAGGTTGCCGTGATTTTTATTAAGGCGTGTCACTGGTAAAGCAGGCAAGACCAAAATAAAAATGTTCCTCCACCGCGAGGCGCATTTTTTATTTTGGTCTTTTTTTTTGGTTTTTTTCCGGGGAAAACAGTGGATTATAAACAGCTCGCCCATCAAATCCTGTCGCTCGGCGGCGGCAAAAACAATATCAGCAGGCTCACCCACTGCGCGACGCGGCTGCGCATGGAATTCAACGATCGCGCCAAAGTTGATGCGCAGGCGATTGAAAAACTGCCGGGGGTGATCGGCGTGGTGGAAAGCGGCGGCCAGTTTCAGATTGTGGTCGGCAATCAGGTACAGCAGACTTATCGCACGCTGATGTCGGAAATCGGCACGCTGAACGCGCAGCCTGCCAGCGGAAACACGGCGGCGAAAAAAAGCGGCATCTTCAGCCAGATTATCAGCGTGATCTCCACCACCTTCACTCCGGTGATCCCGGCAATTACCGGCGCGGGGATGATCAAGGCGCTGCTGGCTATTCTCAAGCTTTGCGGGTTAATCAGTGCCAGCAGCACCACCTATCAGCTGCTGGATACCATTGCCGACGCCGCGTTCTTTTTCCTGCCGGTGCTGCTGGCCTACGGCGCGGCGATTAAATTTGCCTGTAGCCCGATTCTGGCGATGACCATCGCCGGGGCGCTGCTGCACCCGAACCTGGCGCAGATGCTGGCAAAAGGCGGCGACATTACCTTTATCGGCATTGACGTGCGGCTGGCGGACTATGCCGGTTCGGTGCTGCCGATTATTTTCACCGTCTGGCTGATGTCGTGGGTGGAGCGCTTCGCGGAGAAAGTCTCGCCGTCGATGCTGGTGTTCTTTATCAAACCAATGATTGTTCTGCTGGTGACGGCACCGCTGGCGCTGGTGGTGGTAGGGCCGTTTGGCATCCTGCTTAACGATCTGGTCGCTGCGGGCGCGGCGGTGATTAACGGTAAGGCCAGCTGGCTGATCCCGATGCTGATGGGCGGTCTGCAACCTTTCCTGGTGATCACCGGCACCGCGTGGGCGATGACGCCGATTGCCACCGCCCAGCTGACCCGCCAGGGCTTTGAAACCATTAACGGTCCCGGCATGCTGGCTTCCAACATTGCGCAGGGTGCGGCGACGCTGTGCGTAGCGCTGAAAACTAAAAATAAAGATCTGAAGCAGCTGGCGTCTTCCGCCGGTTTCACCGCGCTGCTGGGGATCACCGAACCGTCGCTGTACGGCGTGACGCTGAAGCTGAAGCGCCCGCTGATTGCCGCGATGATCGGCGGCGGCTGCGCCGGAATTTATGCCGGGCTGAGCGGCGTGGTGCGCTATGCGTTTGTTTCACCGGGCCTGGCCGCACTGCCCGCGTTTATCGGCGACAATCCGATGAATATCGTCCATGCGCTGATCACCTGCGCCATCGCCATCGTGGTGACCTTTGCGCTGACCTGGTTCCTCGGCTTTGACGATCCGCAGCCGGAAGGGGGAGATGATTTATCACCTTCTGATGGTTCCCCTTCAGCCATCGCCACGCCGGTGACAAACACTGACACGCCAGCGGCTCACCCGCAGAAGTCGGAAACACTGCGCAGCCCGCTCAGCGGCCGTATTGTGCCGCTCTCCTCGGTGCCGGACGACGTCTTCTCCCTCGGCCTGCTGGGCCAGGGCGTGGCGATTATCCCGGATCGCGGCGTGCTGCTCTCCCCGGTAGCGGGAGAAGTGGTGACCTTCCTGCCGTCTAAGCACGCGGTGGGCATCAAATCAGACGAAGGGGCAGAAATTCTCATCCATATCGGTATTGATACGGTCAATCTGGCCGGTCAGTACTTCACCTCTTCGTTACAGGTTGGCGACCGCGTCAGCCCGGGTGACGAACTGGTGAGCTTCGATCTGGCGGCGATTATTGCCGCCGGTTATGACCCGATCACCCCGGTACTGGTGGTCAACAGCGAGGAGTATCGGGCGGTTGAAGCCCTTGCTGACGGCCAGATCGCCACGGGGGCCGATCTGCTGGCCCTGAACAGTCAACACGGAGAGACCACAGCATGATTTATCGTCAGACAGCACCGTTTCCAGCCGATTTTTTATGGGGCGCTTCGACCTCGGCCTATCAGGTTGAGGGCGCGTGGAACGAAGACGGCAAAAGCCCGTCGGTGATTGATATGTGTCAGCACGCGGCGGAAACGGCGGATTTTACCGTAGCCAGCGATCACTATCGTCGCGTGATGGAGGACGTTGCGCTGTTCGCCGAGCTGGGGCTGAAGGCCTACCGCTTCTCGATTGCGTGGACGCGCATCCTCCCCGGTGGCGTCGGGGAAGTGAATCCGGCCGGGCTGGCGTTCTATGAACGGCTGATCGATGAGCTGAACCGCCACGGCATTGAACCGATCGTCACCCTGTACCATTTCGATCTGCCGTGGTGCCTTGAGCAGCAGGGCGGCTGGAATAACCGGGCAACCATCGACGCTTTTGTGGAGTACGCGCGCACGCTGTTTACCCACTTTGGCGAAAAGGTCCGCTACTGGCTGACCATCAACGAACAGAACACTATGATCCTGCATCCGGGGGCGATTGGCCTGCCGGAGGGCGGCGTAATGCCCACGGCAAAATCGCTGTGGCAGCAGAACCACCATATGATGCTGGCCCAGGCGCGGGTGATGGCGCTCTGTCACCACCTGCTGTCAGCGGCGAAAATCGGCCCGGCGATCAACACCACGTCAATGTATGCGGAAACCTGCAAACCGGAAGACGCCATTGCGGCGCACAACTGGGAAACCCTGCGCGGCTGGAATTTCCTCGATGTGGCGGTGCACGGCCGCTACAACTCGCTGGCCTGGCGCTACCTGCTGGACCGCGATATTGCGCCGGACGTTGCGGAAGGGGATGCGGCGATCCTGCTGCAGGGCAGGCCGGACTACGTGGCGATCAACTACTACTCCACGGCCACCATCGCCGCCAGCCGGGGCGACGCCTCGGATATCAGCGCCAGAGCCGGGGATCAGCAGATTATGCTGGGCGAACCCGGCGTGTATCGCGCGGCGGAAAATCCGTTCGTTGGCAAAACCCAATACGGCTGGGTGGTCGACCCGGTGGGGCTGCGCCTGACGCTGCGTAAAACCTGGGAGCGCTACAACCTGCCGATCCTGATCACCGAAAACGGTATCGGCGCGCCGGACGAGCTGGAAGCGGGCGAGGTGATTAACGACGACTACCGCATTGACTTTTTACGCCAGCATATTGCGCAGCTTCAGCTGGCGCTGGCGGATGGCGTTGAGGTGATCGGCTACTGTCCGTGGTCGGCGATTGATGTGGTCAGTACCCATCAGGGCTACGGCAAACGTTACGGGTTTATCTACGTTAATCGCGGCGAGCACGATCTGAAAGATCTGAAGCGCATTCGCAAGCAGAGCTTCGGCTGGTATCAGCAGGTGATTGCCAGCAACGGGCAGAGCCTGTAAAACAACACGCAGCAGACAATGGCCGGGTGGCAACAATGGAAAAAATGACGGTAGTGAAGGTACTGAATAACAGTCTGGTGTTAGCCAGTACCCCCGGCCAAGAAGATGTGATTGTGATGGGAAAAGGGCTGGGCTTTAGCAGCCGGCCCGGCGACGATCTCGATCCGCAGAAAATTGAGAAAATCTATGCGGTACAGAACAGCCAGGCCGCGCGCGATTATCTGCGGGTGATTGAGAACTCGCCGGAATACCTGCCGCCGCTGGTGCAGTCGCTGATCGACCAGGCCAACGTCGGGCTGAACGGTCGCCTCAGCGAGCAGCTGTTCTTTACCCTGATGGATCACCTCAGCTTTGCCATTGAGCGTTTTCATAAGGGCATCGCCATCCAGAATCGCCTGCTGTTTGAGGTTAAACGCTTTTATCCGCGTGAATTCGCGCTGGCGCAGCAGGCGGTCAACACGCTGAATCAGCGGTTGTCCATCACTCTGCCGGAAGAGGAGGCGGGCAATATCGCCTTCCATCTGGTGAACGGGCAAACCGACGTGCTGAATATGGAATCCACGCTGCTGTCGGTGAAGATGCTGAAAGATATCTTCAATATCATCAAATATCACTTCCGCGTGGAGATCGATCGCGACTCGCTGAACTATCAGCGCTTTCTCACCCATTTGCAGTTTTTCATCCAGCGGATGATCGAACGGCGGCAGATCGCGACGAAAGACGACTTCATCTTCGAACAGGTGCGCGGCGAGTACCCCGACCACTATCGCGCTAGTCAGCTGATCGCCGAATATGTGCTGAATCTGCTGCAGGTGACTCTGACCAGCGACGAACTGCTGTACCTGATGATCCATCTGGTGCGGGTAGTGCCACCGGCAGGTGAGCTGGCCGACGACTGACATGGTTCAACCGCATAGCCGGTTTACGATGTTTTGCCGATGCGCGATACTCAGAACTCCTTCTTTTTCAGTCCGACAGGACCGGCAGACACGAACAGGGCCGCAACGTGTACTTCGAAAAACGGAACAGGATCTATCATCTCTTTATCACGGGAATGTGCCTCTGGCTGGTCTGGATGATGGCCTGCCTGTGGCTGACGCGCCGGGTCTGGCTGCGCGAAGGGGAGTATAACGGGCTGATAACCGTCTCCGTGGCCTGCATTATCGGGCTTTTTGCTGCCTGGCGGCATTTTCTCCGTGGCCCGGAGGTGGATGAAGGCAATGTGGCGCTGCTGAAAACCTTTGCCGGTGTGGCCGTCTTTGCCTTCATTACCCTGTTTAATGTGCCGGAGATGTGGGTATATCTGACCGCCAGCCGCCCGGTGCAGAGCGAAGTGGCATTTACGGTGGAGCATCCCGGCCCCGCCAGTTCGCGATTCAGCCGCTGCCCGGCGGGGATTCGTTACTTTGATGTAGACCTGCGGCGTCATATCGAATTCTGCGCCAACGACAGTGACATTCCACCCGCGGCCCGCGCGCTGCGGGTGGAGAAGCGGCTCGGTAACCTCGGTGGGTATATTGTCAGCTACCGGTTTATCTGACTCGTCGGTTACGGGAGGCGGCTAAACGCTGTCGCTCAGAAAACGCTCCTCCAGCGTTGCCTCCAGCGCCAGCATTGATGCCTCGGCGTGCTGCATATGTGCCTGCATAATCGCTTCCACCTCTCCGGCGTCCTTGCGGCGCATCGCATCGATCAGGCGGCGCTGAAAATCAATCCCGACCCGGCGCTCCACAGGCTCCGGGCGCTGATAAATATCTTTGCATACCGCCAGGTCTTTCAGCAGCCGCTGCAAGAAGTGGCAGAGAAACGCCAGCAGCACGTTATCGGCATAGCTGGCGACAACGCCGTGAAAATCCAGCTCCGCCATGCGCTGCGCCCAGCGCTCATCGTCGTCGGCCGGAGGATGGTCGTAAACGGCAATCAGCTGATTTAATCGAGCAAAACCGGCTTCGTCGATAGCGTGGATCGCGCTGACGGCAGCAATCGGCTCCAGCGCTTTGCGCAGGGCATAGATATTGCCGATGGACAGCTCGCGGGTGAACAGATAATTGGACAGCAGGCTCATGGCGCGGGTTTCGGTCATCGACTCGATAAACGCGCCGCCGCCCGGTCCGGTTTTGGTGCGGATCAGGCCCTGCACCTCCAGCGATTTCAGCGCTTCACGCACCGTGCCTTTACCTGCGGCGTAGTGCTGAGCCAGATCTTTTTCCTGCGGCAGCCGGTCGCCCGGCACCAGGTTTTCGCGAATAATGGTTTCTTTAATCGCATCGACAATTTCGTCGGTGCGTTTGCGGCGCGGAGCGTCCTGGGTGTCCTGGGTCATCAATTATTCCTTCACAGACGGGGGGCGCTGGCCAGCAGACTCTGCGTGTAGCGGTGCTGAGGTGAACGGAACAGCGTGGCGTTATCGGCACATTCTACCAAATCTCCGTGATACATCACCGCTACCCGGTCGGCAATCGATTCGACCACCGCCAGATCGTGGCTGATAAACAGGTAGGAGAGGCCAAACTGTTCTTTTAACTGCTCCAGCAGCAGCAGAACCTGCGCCTGCACCGACACATCCAGCGCGCTGACCGGTTCATCCAGCACCAGAATACGTGCTTCGGCGGCCAGGGCCCGCGCCAGCGCCAGACGCTGGGCCTGCCCGCCGGAAAACTCGTGCGGATAGCCAATCAGCGCATCGGCGGGCATTTTCACCGCCTCCATCAGCTCCAGCATCCGCGCTTTCCTTTTGGCGCTGCCGTAGCCGCACAGCGCTTTCAGCGGCACGTCCAGCGTCTCGGCGATGGTTTTTCGCGGGTTCAGCGAGGCGACCGGGTCCTGAAAGACATACTGGATCAGCCGCCCGTTCTCTTTGGCGCTGCGCCCCGGGCCTGTCTCGTTACCCATCAGACGGATGGTGCCCGATGTCGGCGTCTCCAGCCCGACCAGCATGCGCGCCAGGGTACTTTTTCCCGAGCCGCTTTCGCCCACTATCGCCAGCGTTTCCCCGGCGGCAAGATGCAGTGAGATCCCTTTCACCGCCTGCACCTGATGAGCCGCCGGGCTGAACCAGCGCGCGGCGTGGCCGAAGGTTTTCGTCAGGTTTTCCACCTCAATCACGTTGCTCATACGCGCTCCTGTTGGGGCTGGCTGCCGGGATAAAGTGCCGCGACCTGGCGCAGGAAATCACGGCCCTGGCCAGCTTTCGGCACGCTGGCGATCAGCCGCCGGGTGTAATCATGCTGCGGATTTGCCAGGACGGTGGCGGTATCGCCGCTTTCTACGATCTCGCCGTGGCGCATCACCGCCACACGGTCGCAGATTTGCGCAATCACGCCGAAGTCGTGGGTGATAAACAGCAGCGTCAGCCCGCGCTGGCGGCGCAGGTTTTGCAGCAGCTCAAGAATGCGCGCCTGCACGGTAACGTCCAGCGCGGTGGTCGGTTCATCGGCGATGATGATCTCCGGGTCGTTCGCCAGCGCCATCGCAATGCCCACACGCTGGCGCTGACCGCCGGAAAGCTGATGCGGCCAGGCGTTAAAGCGCGCGGCGGCATCGGGAATACCGACGTCCTCCAGCAGGGCCACGGCTTTTTGCCGCGCCTCGCTGCGCGACAGCGGTCTGTGCGCCTGAATCGCCTCAACGATCTGGTCACCGATACGCAGCTGAGGATGTAGCGTGCTCAGCGGGTCCTGGAAAATATAGGCCACGCGCGCGCCGCGCCGCTGGCGCAGGGCGTCAGGGGAAAGCGACAGCATCTCTTCGCCGCCGACGTACACCGCGCCGCCGCTGATTTCCCCCGGCGGCGAGGCCAGCAGGCCCATGATTGACAGTGCGGTAACGCTTTTGCCCGAACCGCTTTCGCCAATCAGCCCCAGGCATTCCCCGCGTTGCAGATGGAAGCTGATGCCCTTTACCGCCTGCTGAGTCTGTTTTCCGGCGCGGAAGCTGACTTTCAGATCCACCACCTCCAGCAGGGCGTCTTTGGTTTTTGCCGCCGGTACGGCAGGGCGGGTGACGGTGGTGACCGCCTGCGCACGTTGCAGCACGCCGGAGCGCAGGCGCGGATCGAGCAGATCGCGGATGCCGTCGCCCAGCAGGTTAAAGCTCATCACCAGCAGGAAAATCATAATTCCCGGCACCAGCGATACGTGCGGGGCGCTGAACATCTGCGCGCGACCCTGGCCGAGCATCGAACCGAGGTCGGCATCCGGCGGCTGGGTGCCGAGGCCGAGGAACGATAGCCCGGCGGTTTCCAGAATCATCCAGCCGATGGTGGTGGACATGGTCACCACGATAACCGGCATCACGTTGGGCAGTACTTCGGTGAACAGCACCGACGCGTGGTTTTTGCCGGAGAGCCGCGCCGCCTGCACGAAGTCGCGCTGGCGCAGGCCGACGGTCAGGCCGCGAATATTACGGGCGAAGAAGGGAATATTGACCACGGCGATGGCGTACAGCGCGTTCAGCAGTCCCGGGCCCAGCACTGCGACAATCGCCAGCGCCAGTAGAATATAGGGGAAGGCCATCAGCATATCGATCAGCCTCATCAGCAGACTGTCGGTGCGGCCGCCCGCGTAGCCCGCCAGCAGGCCGATCAGCGTGCCAAACAGCGCGGCTAGCAGCGTGGCGCTGATGCCCACCGCCAGCGACACCCGCGTTCCCCAGATCAGGCGTGAGAGCACATCGCGCCCCAGCGGATCGGTGCCCAGCAGATGCCCCTGCGACAGCGGCGGCAGCAGGCGCTGCAGCAGGTTGGTGGCATCCGGGTCGGCCAGCGGCAGCAGCGGCGCGCAGAGGGCAACGATCGCCGTCAGCAGCAGAATAATCAGCCCCAGCGTTGCCAGGCGATTCGCCAGCAGCAGCGACCAGAGCGACGGGCGGTGGCGCGCAGAGGGCGCAGTCAGAATCTGGCTCATGATTTTAACCTCGGGTCGAGAAGCGCCTGCAGGATGTCGGCGCACAGGTTGATTAGCACATAGACCGCGGCGGCCACCAGTACGCCGCCCTGCACCAGCAGCAGATCGCGGGTGGCAACGGCTTTCACCAGCATCGCGCCCAGCCCCGGCCACTGGAAGACGGTTTCAATGTACACCGCGCCGCCCAGCACGAAACCGGCCTGAATGCCGATGACCGGGATCACCGACACCAGCGCCATGCGGAAGGCGTGGCGGTAAATCACCTTCGACTCGCTCAGGCCGTTGGCGCGGGCGGTGCGGATGAAGTCCTGGCGCAGCACTTCCAGCATTGCGGTGCGGGTCAGGCGGGCGATCACCCCGGTGGCAACAATCGCCAGAGTAATGGCGGGCAGCGCCAGATGATGCAGCAGATCCAGCCAGTCACCGCCGCCCCAGATGGCGAACATCCCCGAGGCCGGGAACCACTGTAGCTGTACGGCGAACAGCATAATCATCAGCAGGCCGATCCAGAACGAGGGCATGGAAATCCCCACCAGCACGCACAGGGTGATCAGCCGGTCGCCCCAGCCGAACTGGCGCAGCGCGGAGGCAATCCCCGCCAGCAGTCCGAGCACGGTACTGAGCAGCAGCGCGCTGCCGCCGAGGATCAGCGTGGCCGACAGCCTTTGCAAGACCTCGTCAATCACCGGGCGGTTCAGCACGTAGGAGCGGCCAAAGTCGCCGTGCAGGATGTTGCCGATCCAGATCAGATACTGCTGCCACAGCGGCTTATCCAGACCGAGATCGCGGGTGATGCGTTCCACGTTTTCCGGCGTGGCCCAGGCACCCAGCAGCGCCTGGGCCGGATTGCCGGGGATCATCGCCATAATCAGAAAGACGATCAGCGAAAGCCCGATAAAGATGGGAACGATCGCCAGGACGCGTTTTAGCGTGTAGTGCCACATAGTCAGGCTCCTGCGTCGGCGTTACTGTTTGGTCACCCGGTTGAGTAACAGGTTAAAGTTCGGTTGCAGGGAAAAATGGTTAATGCGCGTGGAGGTCACGGCATTCTGCTTCCAGTTGGCGACAAACAGCCACGGCGCATCGTTATGCACGATCTGCTGCACCTGGCGGTAAAGCTGTCCGCGCTCGGCGTTATCGGTGGTCAGACGGGCTTTTTCCAGCAGCGCATCTACCTGAGGATTGCTGTAGTAGCCCGAGTTAAAGCCGCCTTTTTTCGGCCATGCTTCCGTGCGCAGGGTTAAAAACGGCAGGGTATCCGGGTCGTTGGTCATCCACGCCATTTCCGCCATATGGGTCTGCGGCGTCAGTCCGGCGTTGACCTTCGACAAATAGGTGTTCCATTCATAAGTTTCAATTTTCACGTTCAGCCCGACCGCTTTCAGATCGGCCTGAATGGCGGTGGCCATCGGCACCGGGTCGAGCATTCCCGATCCTCCTTCGGTGACGTAGAAGGTCAGGGTTGCACCTTCCGCTCCCGCCGCTTTCAGCAGCTCGCGCGCCTTCTGCGGATCGTAGGGATACGCCTTCACGTCGGGATTCGCCGCCCAGCTGAACGCCGCCGGGATCGGGCCGTCGGCCACGTCCGCCGAACCCTGGAGAATATTGTCGACCAGCGACTGTTTGTTCACCGCGTAGTTCACCGCCTGGCGCACGCGGACGTCGTTAAACGGCGGCACCTGGGCATTCAGCATCACGTACCACACGTGCGGCCCGGTGGTTTCATACAGACGGAAGCGTTTGCGCTTTTCAGCAAACAGCTTCACCGTATCCGGCGGCACTTCCACCATCGCGTCGATCCCGCCCGAAAGCATTTCCGCCACGCGGGTATTGCCGTCGGTAATCGGCCGGAATACCACGGTGTTGACCGCCGGTTTACCGTCCCAGTAAGACGCATTGGCGGTCACCACCACGCGCTGGTTGGCCCGCCATTCGCCAAACTGAAACGCCCCGGTCCCCACCGGATGGCGACCAAAATCCTTACCGTATTTTTTCACCGCGCTGGGTGACACGATCAGTCCGGTCGGGGTGGCCAGATTGGAGAGGAACGGCGCGAAGGGCTCTTTCAGGTGAAACACCAGCGTCTGCTCATCCGGGGTGTCAATGGACTGGATGCTGGAGAAGAAAAACGACAGCGGGAACGGTCCGGTATCGTGCCACGGGTTCTTCTCATCGATCATACGATCGAAGGTGAACTTCGCGGCCTCGGCGTTAAACGGCGTGCCGTCGTGGAAGCGCACGTTGTCGCGCAGGTGAAAACGGTAAGTCAGTCCGTCCGGACTGATTTCCCAGCGGGTGGCCAGCGCCGGTTCGATATCCAGTTTACCTTCGCCGTTGCGCACCAGTCCGTCATACATATTGACCAGAATGCGCGAGTCGTTAGCGGCGGTGGCTACCTGCGGATCGAGCGACTGCGGTTCGGCCACCTGACCTATCAGCAGCGCATCGGCGGGCGTGGCGGCCTGCGCCTGCGGTAAGCCGAGCAGCGGGCACAGCAGCAGGGCACTTCTGATTAAAACCTTGATTCGTCGCGTACTCAGCATGGTGGCCTCTTCTGCTTCGGGGAGTGAATTCCGGTTGTCCTGATTATTATTTATGCGTATAAATAGAGTTTATTGCAATAATTTATCCATATAAATTTAGTCTGACCCTGCGACTGGAGCTGACATGACTTTCTCAATCGTCGCGCGCGATCCGCGTACCGGTGCATTCGGTGCGGCCACGGCCACGGCAGGCCCGGCGGTCGGCTCGCTGGTGATCCACGGTGCCGCGCGGGTAGGAGCGATTGCCACCCAGGCGATGACCAATCCGCTGTATGGCATTCAGGGCATTGCGCGCTTACGTGAAGGATTTTCTGCCACCGAAACGCTGGCGATGCTGCTGCGGGAAGACCCGGAAGCGGCGCGCAGGCAGGTGATGATCGTCGATCGCAGCGGCAGCGTGGCGCACTGGAGCGGCCCGCTGTGCGGCGTATATGCCGACAGTCTCTCGGTGAACGACGGCGCGGTTGGAGGGAATTTACTGCTTAATGCGGAAACGCTGGCGGAGATGCGCCGGGAATACCAGCTGCGCAGCGAGCTGCCGTTTGCCGATCGTTTGCTGGCGGCAATGCGCGCCGGAGCGATGGCGGGCGGCGACAGGCGCGGCATGCATTCGGCCGCATTGAAAATCTGGTATGACCGTGAATACCCCGACGTCGACGCCCGCGCCGACTGGTCCGCCGCACCGCTGGATACTCTGCAGGAAGTGCTGCACCAGCTGCGTCAGCCGCTGTTTGCCGGGTTCTTTGCCGAGATCCCGAAAGGGGACCCGCAGTAGCGGGGGAAAGACTTAGACGGTTGGGGGTTATCCGAACAGGTACTTCGCCACGGCAAGGCTGACGCCAGCCACCGCGATGATGGTGGTTGCTAACCATTTAGTCTGGCTGGCGATTTCTTTTTGCATATCGGTTCTGATTAACTGTACATCTTCTTTTGTGGCGAAGCTCTTCGATCGCTCAGAGAGCGTTGCCACATCAACACGAATCTGATGGGTATCTTTTTCTAATAACTCAACGCGTTTTATCAGATTATCCATATCGCCTCCGTTACCTCCACCCTGAAAATTTCCCGGTCTGCGTGGCGTTCCACCGTTCAGTTGATAGATATTATCGCTCATTCGCATCATCCTTGCTTTCTTCTTTTAACTGCTCAAGCTGTAACCAGTTAAATATTACCGGTGCGGTGAAGGTGGTGATAAAACCACATTTTTCACAGTGCAACTTGTAATAAAAATTCTGGGGATGAATCGTATTTATAGCCGTTTCATGCTTATAAAGAGTGGCAAAGGCTGTTTCTACAGAATTATCTGATGCTGCGATTTTCATCGTTTCTGCTACGATGGCGACCTCGTGCGTACAGACTGCACATGTGGTGGTAACGTTATTTCTATCGAGAAATCTAATAAAATCATCAGTTTTTAACGAGTTAAACATCTTGAAGTAACTCATGTCCTTGTCATCCACGTCCTGTTCTCCCTTACATTGCTTCACAGCCTGGTAAATTAATCACGCCCACACTTATAAATGATTATTCTTTAACCGATTCTGCTGCTGTCAGGCGATTTTTGCAAGACGATGATTTTCCAGATTGAAGGAGTGCAGCAATGCCTCACCGGTATCCCTTTCAAAGATCGATAACAATCTCCCCGGAGTGGCTGCGCGAACAGCACAGCGCGATATGCTGCGTAGGGGCGGTTTTTTCCTGTTCGGACTGCACGGTATCGCGGTGATCGATAATGCCGTCGATCACCGGCGTCAGGCAGGCTCCGCACAGTCCCATCTCGCAGGAGAGCGGCACGGCCACGCCGTTTTCCAGCAGCACCTGGGCGATGCTCTTGTTTCCCGGAACCGGCCAGCGTTCCCCGGTCGACCCCAGCTTGACGGTAAACGTGCCGTCCTGCGATCCGCCAGCCGTCGGGGCAAAGGGCTGGAAGGCTTCGCTGTGGATCTGATCTGCCACCCAGCCTTTCGCCCGTGCGGTTTCCGCCACTGCAGTCATAAACCCCTGCGGCCCACAGGCGTAAAGATGCTGTTCACCCTGTGGAGCCGTGATGGCCTGCGCCAGCCGGTGGCGCGGGCTGCCGCCTTCGTCGGAGCAGTGAACGGTACACAGCGCCTCACTGCCGCTTTCCAGCAGTTCAGCGATAAACGCGGCGCTGCGGCGGCTTTTGACAAAGTAGTGCAGTTCAAAAGGCGTGCCTGCCGCCTTCAGCCGCAGCGCCATGGCATACAGCGGGGTGATGCCGATCCCCGCCGCCAGCAGCAGCACCCGCCCGGCAGGATGCAGGGGAAACAGGTTGCGCGGGGGTGAGATCATCAGCCGCTGGCCGGGGCGCAGCGTGTCGTGAATATAGCGCGATCCCCCGCGTGATGCGGCTTCACGCGCCACGCAGATCAGATAGCGGTTCGCCTCACCGGGGCCGGTCAGCGAATACTGACGGATCAGTCCGCAGGGCAGGTGGAGGTCGATATGCGCACCGGGCTGCCACGCCGGCAGCGGCGCAGCACCGGTGCCGACCAGGCTGACGGCCAGACTTTTGTCGCCCTGGCACCACAGGCCATCGACCCTCGCTTCCAGCATCTCATTCATCGCAGCCTCCGGTCAGACGAGGAAAAATTCGCCGAAGCCCATTTTTTTCAGGCCGCGACGGTAGGCAATCGAACTGCGATCGGCGGGAATATGCGCCTCCAGGGTCAGATCCAGCGGCAGTCTTTCCGGGCGCTGAGTCTCCACCATCAGCCGGTCTTCCTCAAACACCCGCAGGTTGAAGGCATGCACGTCCTCCACCGGTACGTGCAGATCGACATTGCGGGCGATCGGCGCAAACATACGGGTGACCCTGGCCGACACCGGCGACGCGGCGTTCATAATCACCATCCGCTCATCGCCCGGAAAATGAATGGTCAGCGTGGCGGTAAACGGCAGGTGCATTTCAAAATGCCGCAGCCACTGGAAGCCTTCCGGCGCACGGTATTCCGAGTGCGGCGCGTAGTTGCTGACCGAACTCCAGTAGTCGGCGACGAAGCCGAACGGCGTGTCCTGCGGTTTGTAATCCGGCACCAGCTGGTTGTCGGCGTCGGCAAAGGTATCGGTGTGTACCCAGGCAAAGTGGGCAACGTCCAGGAAACCTTCTACCTGGCGACCGGCGAAGCCGTTGACCTCAAAGCCCGGGCAGTTGATCTGCTGGTAGCCCTCTGCATCCCAGAGCGGCATGGTCGGCAGCGGCGGCGGGTTTTCAGCATCAAAGTCCAGGCAGGTCCAGATCAGCCCGTAGCGCTCTTCCACCGCATAGCTCATCAGGTTCAGCTTGGCCGGCACCGGCTGGTCCGGGCTGGACGGAATGCGGTTACAGCGGCCGTCTTCGCCGAAGCGCAGGCCGTGGTACGGGCAGATAATCCCTTCCTCATCGTGAAAACCCAGCGTCAGCGGTACGCCGCGATGCGGGCAGACGTCGCGTGCGACGACCACTTTGCCCTTGATGCGATAGATCACCAGCTGTTCGTCCAGCAGCGTGGCCTTCACCGGCGCGGCGTCGATGTCGCAGGCGCGGGCTACCGGGTGCCAGCATTTCGCCAGCTTCAGCCAGTCGTCCGGCTCGAAGGTGCAATGCGCGGGGGGAGTGGGTTTGTGCGTGTTCATCGTTGGCCTTCCTGCTCACAAAAAGTAGTTGTTTAATTGTTGTGGGTTTATTGTTGTCATATTAGGGTGTACGCATCCATCAGCATTAATTCACTATGGTGTTGCAAAAATGAGTACAGGTGCCACATGAGTCCGTTTTCACGTTTTGCGCTCTACTTTGCCGAAGTGGCACGCTGCGGCAGCCTGCGCCGGGCGGCGGAAAAGCTGCATATTTCCGCCTCGGCGATTAATCGCCAGATCCTGCAGGCGGAAGAAGAATTGGGTACGCCGCTGTTTGAACGCCTGCCGGAAGGGCTGCGGATGACCACGGCGGGGGAGCTGCTGTATGACAATATTCTGCGCTGGCAGAAGGAGTTTCGCCTGACCCGGCAGAAGTTTGATGAGCTACAGGGGCTGCGGCGCGGCACGGTCAACGTCGGGCTGGTACAGGCGCTGGCCGAAGGCAGTTTTGCCACCGCGCTGTCCGATATCATCGCCGACTGTCCGTGGCTGGAACTGGTGTTACAGGTGGCCGACAGCCATACGGTCAGCCAGCGAATACGCCAGGCCGATCTCGATTTCGGGCTGATCCTCGATCCTGAAGGGCAGGCGGGGCTGAGCGTGCTGGCGTTTGTCGAGCTGGAGATGGGGATGGTGATGCGCGCGGATCATCCGCTGGCATCCTCCGGGCGCATTTCGCTGGGCGAGCTGAGCGGCGAGCGCCATATCCTTCCCGGCGCGCCGCTGATCGTTCACGAGCGGGTGGCGATGCTCTACCGCCACCACGATTTTTCACCGGCAAACACCGTCAGCTGTAATGATATTCGGCTGATCAAATCGCTGCTGCTGAAGGGCAGCGGCGTAACGGTGCTGAGCCTGCTGGACGTTCACGATGAAGTGAAGCGCGGCCAGCTGGCGTTTGTGCCTTTGCGCGGCACGCTGCTGCGGCCGCTGACGCTGGCGCTCTGTACCGCCCCTTCGCGCCAGCTTTCGCGCCCGGCGCAGATGGCGATTCAGAAGCTGACGGCGGTGCTGGAGGCGATGCAGCCCACAGCCGTAACCTGAGTGGCGTCAGCCCAGCGGCCCGCCCTGAATGGTTTCGCACATGCCGTTGATGATGCGTTCCCCGGTTTCCTCCTTCAGTTCCTGATACCAGGCCTGGGTGAGCGCCATATCCTTGCCGTGGGTGACGTCGCAGCGCTTGCGCGCCTTGAGCACCAGGTCACGCACGCGGTCGCAGCGCTGCGCTTCATATTCGCGCAGCGCCGATTCGATATCGCGGTGCTCGCGGAAAACGGCACCGAGCACCACCGCATCCTCCATCGCCGCGCAGCCGCCCTGGCCGATATCCGGCGTGGTGCTGTGCCCGGCGTCGCCCAGCAGCGCCACTTTCCCGCGCACCAGCCGGTCAAACGGCTCGATATCGTGGATCTCAATGCGGTTGGTGGTTTCCGGGTTGAGCGCCGCGATAAGCGTCTGTACCGGTGCGGCCCAGCCGCTGAAATAGCGGCTCAGATCGGCGCGCAGCGTCGTGCGATCCTCCGGCAGCCCTGCCGGGAGCGGCACGTCAAAGAAGAAGTAGAAGCGCCCGTCGGATACCGGCATCAGCGACACGCGCTTGCCTTCGCCCACGAAGGAGGTCCACTGTTCGGCAGGGGCAATGGCTTCATCGATCTGCACCAGGCCGTTCCAGTTGACGTAGCCCGCGTAGCGGCGCTCCGGCGTGTAGCCCAGGACATAAGGCCGCAGCGCCGAGTGGCTGCCGTCGGCGGCAATCAGGAAATCGCCGTGGGCCGAGGTGCCGTCGGTAAACCAGACGGTCACTCTGTCGCTGTTTTCTTCGGTGTGGGTCACCCGCTTGCCGAACTGCACCCGATCGCGCCCCCAGAAATCCAGCATTTCGCGCTGAAGCTCGGCGCGGGAAACCGGGCAGGGGCGGCCGCCGGTACGGGAGATCAGCGGGGCCAGGCTGAACTGGGTGAGCACCTCACCGCGCAGATGATCCTGATAGGCCATGGAACGCAGCGGTCCGCCAAAGGTTTCAATAATCTCGCCCATGCCGAGGTGGTGCATGCACTTTACGCCGTTAGGCCAGATGGAAATCGCTGCCCCCACCGGTTTGATCTCTTTTACCGCTTCGTAAACGTCGCAGTCGATCCCTGCGTTCTCCAGCGCAACCGCTGCGCTCAGGCCGCCAATGCCGCCACCGATAACTAATGCTTTCATTTTTCTCTCCTGTTCAGGCTTCGTTATGGGGTTCAGCAATTTGCGTACCAGGTCGGCAAAGGCGCTGGCGGCGGCGTTTCTATCGTAAGCAGGCGGCGTTGTGCCTCTTTTTAGTGCGATACATCGCAGTCTCTGCTTTATCGTGAATCAATAATTTCTTACCTAGTCATCAGGAATCTAACGTTTCATTAAGATGCGGTGATTTACAGGCGGACAAAACGACGTTATTGGTGAATTTATCTTATTGAAATTGCGTTGGTAATTGGCCGGAAAACAAATTATCCGCGCCGTTTTAGCGACTCTGGTCTGGTTTATGCAATGTGCTGATATCGCTTATTCGCAACGGGATGCAACAACCATGGCTGATGAAAAGAACGACACGCTGATTTACGGACTTGAGCAGAAGATCCCACCGCTTCCGGCGTTTTTCAGCGCGCTACAGCACGTGCTGGCCGGGCTGGTGGGGATTATCACTCCGCCGCTGATTATTGGTGCCACGCTCGGGCTGGGCGACTGGATGCCGTATCTGATCAGCATGTCGCTGCTGGCCTCCGGCATTGGTACGTTTCTTCAGTCCAACCGCGTTTGGGGCATCGGGGCGGGGATGATCTGCATGCAGGGCACCAGCTTTGCCTTTCTCGGCGTGGCGATTGCCGGTGGCATCTGGGTCAAAGGCCAGGGCGGCGGACCGCAGGATATTATGGCCATGCTGTTTGGCGTGAACTTCGTTGCCGCGCTGGTGCCGGTGATTGTCAGCCGCTTTATCGAACCGCTGAAAAAAATCTTCACTCCGATTATTACCGGCAGCGTGATTGCGCTGATCGGCATCAGCCTGATTAAAGTCAGCGTGATCAACTGGTGCGGCGGCGAGCAGTCGCAGGCGTTCGGCAGCATGAGCAATATCGCCCTCGGGGCCGTTACGCTGGGCGCGATCGTGCTGCTGAGCTGCGCGAAGAACCGCTGGCTGCGCCTCTCTTCGGTCGTGGTGGGTATCGCCGTCGGCTGCGTTGCCGCCGTGCTGAGCGGGAATTTTCACCTGACCGGCATCGGCGACACCTGGTTCCGTCTGCCGTCGCTGTTCCCGTTTGGCTTCCAGTTTAACAGCGCCATTTTCCTGCCGATCGCCTTAGTTTCGCTGGTGTGTATTCTTGAAGCGGTGGGCGATCTGACGGCTAACTGCCTGATCTCGAAACAGTCGATTGACGACGGCGCGTTCCGCTCTCGCCTGAAGGGCGGCATTCTGGCCGACGGCATCAGCTGCATGATTGCCGCGATGCTGTGTGCGTTTCCCAACACCACCTTTGCGCAGAACAACGGTGTGATTCAGATGACCGGCGTCGCCAGCCGCTACGTTGGCCGCTATATTGGGGTGATTCTGATCTTGCTGGGGCTGTTCCCGCCGTTTGGTGAGATCCTGCGGCAGATCCCCACGCCGGTGCTGGGCGGCGCGACGATGGTGATGTTTGGCTGCGTGGTGGCGGCAGGTATCCGCATTATTACCCAGGTGCCGTTAAACCGCCGCGATATGCTGATCGTCGGTCTGGCATTTGGCTTTGGCCTGGGCGTGGAGGCGGTTCCGGCGTTTCTCGCCCACTTCCCGCCGATTATCGGCAACCTGTTTGGCTCGGCGGCGACCAGCGGCGGGCTGGTGGCGATTGTGCTTAACCTGATTATCCCCGAAGAGAAAACCGCCGCGCCGGTCGCGGCAGCAAGGAGCAGTAATGACAGCGCTGAGTCACTTTAATCATCTTTCACCGCCGCAGGCACTGGCCCTGATTGCGCCTTGCGTGGCAATCCCGGCATGGGGCGAAGCCGTGGTAGCGGCACGCCCGTACGCCAGCCGCGAATCGCTGCTTGGCGCTGCACAGCAGGCGTCGCAGGGCTGGGGGGAAGCGGAGCTGAATCAGGCGCTGAGCGCCCATCCGCGCATCGGCGAAAAGCCCACCGGCAGCCAGGCGCACGCCGCGCTATCGCGGCAGGAGCAGGGAGCCGTTAACGACCAGGACTCGCAGCTGGCGCTGGCGCTGAAGGCGGGTAATGCCCGCTATGAGGCACGATTTGGCCGGGTGTTCCTGATCCGCGCCAAAGGCCGCAGCGGCGAGGAGATCCTGGCCGCGCTGGCGCAGCGTTTGAACAACAGTGATGTAGAAGAAGTACAGGCGGCGCTGGAGGCGCTGCGCGAAATTACCCTGTTACGACTGGAAGGAGCAATAAGCGAATGACCACCCTCAGCACCCATATTCTGGATATTTCCACCGGTAAACCTGCCGGGGGCGTGGCGCTGCGGCTTGAGCAGGGCGATCAGGTTATCGCCAGCGGGCTGACCAACGCCAACGGACGACTGGGCGACTTCGCCCCCGCGCCGTTGCCGCCCGGGCGCTACCGGCTGGTGGCGGAAACCGGCGACTGGTTTGCAGCAAAGGGGCTGGAGACGCCTTTCCCCTGTGCGCAGATTGATTTCATTATTCCGGCTGCGGCGGACGATCACTATCATCTGCCGTTTCTGATTGCTCCCGGCGGCTGGTCCACCTATCGCGGGAGCTGATCGGATAATCGTTCAGCTCGCAGCAACTGACTTCCGCGCTTCAACGGCTGCAGCGACGTAGAACATCGCTGCCACCGATCGAATAAACCTCAGCGACGAACAGGGCAGACAGGGTTTTGGCCCGTTGGCATAAAGGCGAAGTGGGCGATACCCTGCAACGCCTGCTCCCGGCTCAGGCTGTTATTCGCGATATCCCCTGATTGAATCGGCGATCTACCGTAAAAATTTTTTTGCCGGGTTAAAATATTGCGCTCAATGAAAAACATAATAAATTTCATTGGGTTAATGTTTTTCTTCAATGAAAGCAACGTGTTGGAAAAGGGGGGCCGGTCAGGTTATTATCGCTTTCGGCAAACCGATACCAACGCCTTTCATAACGCCTGTCTCTGGAAAGCGAAAAGTTTACGCGTTTCATTTTTGGTTATTAAAAACTAAAAAAGTAATTAAATTTTTAACAGATGAGGTTTCATTTTTCACTAGTCTGTGGGGGATGTATGACTGTTTTTATCAAAGAACTTTTGTCGGCATGCGATCGCGAATATTCCAAATTCCGCTCGGGAACGCTGAAAGAATATGATGCTGCTGTTTATAAACGCGTTGGCGACTACTGGAAAGCCATCAATATAGATAATATAGATGGCAAAACGCTGTCAAAAGATAAACACGGGAAGTTTTATAATCCGGCATGGTCATCAGCCTTTGTTTCTTTCGTTGTTAAAAATGCCGGTGCGGGCGATCTGTTTAACTACTCCTCGGCGCATTGCCATTATATCGAATCGGCAAGGAAGGCCCGGCAAAACGGGACTAAAAGCGCTTACTATGCCGTTTCACCTGATTCGGATATTCCCGCGCCGGGTGATATTATTTGCTCGGGCCGCGAATATGCGAGCGAATACAGTTTTGAAAATGCCGAACTGGCGTATAAAACGGACAGTTTCTACCCTTCACACGGTGACGTGGTTATTTATGTTAATCGGGAACAGGGATACCTAATTACCATCGGTGGAAATGTCGGTAATTCCGTAAAACAGAAGAAAATACTTATCGATGAAAAAGGGTTTTTAGTAGACAGAGTGGATGGTAATAATCTTTTACCGTGGCTGGCTCTGTTGAAATGTCAGCTGTGAAGGATAACGGAAGATAAGCGATTATACTTATTCCGAGCCTGTAGCAATCGGTGAACCGTGATTAAGCTGTGCCTTCCCCCTCGGCAGCATCCCGGTGGGGAAGGGCCTCGCGATATCCGTATCAGCAAACCCCGTCCGGGCTTCAGTTCATGATTATCGTCACAGTTCCTGGCGAGGGCGCTTGAGACTGGCGGGATGATTCGTTATAACAGCCCCCTGGACGTTATCAGATAACTCTGAGCGAAACCTGATCGCATTGAAACCGTAATGGCTTCAATGCAATCAGGTTTTTTTTTGTCTTTTTTATGAAAAAGGTCACGTGAAAGATGGCTGCAATGATAGTCGATAAGATTCTGAGCAATAACGCGGTCCTGCTGATCAACGCCAGGCATGAAGAGGTGGTGGCGATCGGGCGCGGTATTGGTTTTGGTAAAAAGCCCGGGGATACGGTGGACGCCAGCGAGATTGAAAGCCAGTTCGTGAAAAAGTCCGAGGGACTGGCGGATGTATTTGCGCAGCTGCTGGCGGAGATCCCGCCTGCGAACCTGGCCGTGACCCAGCGGATTATCAACCTGGCGCAGCAGCGGCTGGCGATCACCGTGCAGGACACGCTGTTCCTGGCGCTCAGCGACCATATTAATTTCGCCATTCAGCGCCACAGCAACGGCCTGGCGATTAAGAACTTCCTGCTGTGGGATATCAAACGTTTTTACGCCGAGGAGTTTGCCGTCGGGCTTGAATCGCTGGGGCTGATCGAGCAGGCGCTCGGTATTACGCTGCCGCAGGATGAGGCGGGATTTATCGCCCTGCATCTGGCCAATGCCAAAAATAACAGCGATATGCAGAGCACCATGGACAGTGCGACCATTATCAGGGACGTACTGAGCATTTTGCAGTACGATTTCAAGCTGACCTGGGATGAAGAGTCGCTGGACTACCAGCGCTTTGTTACCCATTTGAAATTCTTCGCTCTGCGGCTGTTAAATCGTAAAACCGTGGCGCACGGCGACGACAGTATCTATCAGGGCATTACCGAAATGATGCCGAAGGCCTGGGCCTGCGCAAAGAAAATCTGTCACTACGTTGATAAAAACTATGGCTGCCAGCTCACCACCGATGAGGTGATGTTTCTGACCATCCATATCAATCGCCTCAGCGGCGGTTAAACTGATTTACAGGTCTTACTTCAGGGCGTAACTGAACCAATCAGGCGAAACCTGCTTCAGCAACGACATCTTACGATGCCGGTGCTGAGCAGGTTTTTTTGTTTTCAGGCCTGCACAGCAGGCACGCAGTTAAATGAGGCATAAAGGAGAAGGTAACGATGAATATGGCATTCCCGGAAGGATTTTTGTGGGGCGGTTCGGTCGCGGCCAACCAGGTTGAAGGCGCATGGAACGAGGGTGGGAAGGGCGTTTCCACCTCCGATCTGCAACCGCAGGGCATCCACGGCAAGGTCGTTGAGCGCGACGCTGACAGCCACGGCGTGAAAGATCAGGCCATCGATTTCTATCACCGCTACCCGGAAGACGTGAAGCTGTTTGCCGAGATGGGCTTTAAAGTACTGCGCACCTCCATCGCCTGGACGCGTATCTATCCCGAGGGTGATGAAACTCAGCCAAATGAAGAGGGGTTGGCGTTTTACGACCGCCTGTTTGATGAAATGGCGCGCTACGGTATCCAGCCGCTGATCACGCTGTCGCACTATGAGATGCCTTACGGGCTGGTGAAAAAGTACGACGGCTGGGGCGGCCGCGAAGTGATAGCGCTGTTTGAGCGCTATGCGCGTACGGTATTCACCCGCTACCGCGATAAGGTGAAGTACTGGCTGACCTTCAACGAAATCAATATGGCGCTGCACGCACCGTTTACCGGCGTCGGGCTGGCGGGGGAAAGAAGCAAACAGGAGATCTATCAGGCAATCCATCATCAGCTGGTAGCCAGCGCCCGCGCGGTGAAGGCCTGCCACGAGATTATCCCGGATGCCAAAATCGGCAGCATGCTGCTGGGCGGGATTCGCTACCCGATCACCTGTAAGCCGGAGGATGTGCTGAAGGCGCAGAGTGTGAATCGCGACTGGCTGTTCTTTGGCGACGTTCAGGCACGGGGTGCCTATCCGGCGTGGATACAGCGCTTCTTCCGCGAAAACGACATCGCGCTGAACATCACCGCGCAGGATGCCGCCGACCTGAAAGAGACGGTCGATTTTATCTCCTTCAGCTACTACATGAGCGGCTGCGCGGCGGCGCAGCCGGAGCGGTATCAAAGCTCGCGCACCAATATCATGAAGATGATCCCCAACCCGCACCTGCAAAGCTCCGAATGGGGCTGGCAGATCGACCCGCAGGGACTGCGCTTCCTGCTCAACGAACTGCACGATCGCTACCTGAAGCCGCTGTTTATTGTAGAAAACGGTCTGGGGGCGAAAGACGTTCCGGCGGCGGACGGCTCGATCCAGGACGATTACCGCATCCAGTATCTGCAAGCCCATCTGGTGCAGGTGAGGGAAGCGATTGAAGACGGCGTTGAGCTGATGGGCTACACCAGCTGGGGGCCGATCGATCTGGTCAGCGCCGGTACTGCGCAGATGTCGAAACGCTATGGTTTTATCTACGTTGATCGCGATGACGAAGGTAACGGCACGCTGGAGCGCCGCCGTAAGAAAAGCTTTTACTGGTATCGCGATGTGATTGGCAGCAACGGTGCCAGCCTGAGCGATCCCGTCTGACCGCGTTAAATTGCATTGCCCGGGCACCCTGTGTGCCCGGGCGTGCTGCCGTTATGGCGTTACGGTGACGATAGCGCGGCGGTAGGCGAACAGCGACGGCGTGCCGTCATCCTGCACCTGCAGAATGATATGGAACGGCGTCGCTGTTTTCACCGCTGGCGCGGTAAAGCGGAGTGCCTCGCGCTCGGTATCCTCCAGCTTGAGGTCCGGGCCAAAGTGGATATTCATCGTGGTGGCGGTCGGTTCTTTGTACTGCCACCAGCGGTAGCTGAGCCGGTTATTATCCACATCGTGCGACCCCTTCGCCGACAGCTCTACCACTTCACCCGATTTCACTTTCAGCTCGACGATCCCCTGTCCCGGCTTCCCGTTCAGCACCAGCTGCGGATTGTGGTTGGCCTTTTTCACGTCCGGGATCACGCTCCACTGCATGCGTGCGGCAAAATCATTTTGATACGCCTCGCGCCAGCGCCAGAGGGTGGCACTGGCGGTGCGGTGGCTTTTGCCATCGACGCCGGTGACCGTATCGGAGGTGCTGGTGCGCAGCCCGCTACGGCTGTCGGGCGTGACCGCCGCATAGCGCCCGCCCCAGCCGCCGTACTCCGGATGTTCCGGCGCGTTCAGTCCATTTTGCAGCAGGTAGAGGAACGAAGGCGTATCGCCTTCCATAGTGTATTCAATGGCCGGATAGGCCGCGCCCAGCGGTCCCTGATTGCGGATGTTGCGGGCCAGCCAGTCGTTGTTGACCTGGCTCATATCGCCGCCTTCGGCAAAGCGCGACGACATGCCGCTCCAGGTGGCGATAAAATAGTCATTCCAGGCGTGAATGCTGGTGATATAGCGCAGTGCAGGGAACTGCGCCCGTATCCATTCGCCGGTATTGTCCTGATCGGATATCGCATAAACGCGGATTTTACTGACGAACGCCTCAACCTCTTCCGCGCTGCGGGTGGCGCGCACGTCGTACAGCGCCTGCGCCAGATCCACCGCGCCGCCCCAGACGTCGATCCACAGCGGGCGCGGGTCCGGTTTATCCACCGACTGGATAATCAGCGCCGACGCCTCGGTAGATTTCCCCGCGCCGACGTAGTCCATGCCGTAACCGGCGCGACCGGCCCGCACGACCGAACGCAGTGCTTCGGCGCTCGGGTAGCCTTCCGCGTGCCTGCGCAGATTCGGTAGCGCCTGCGCATAGGCGTCGATGCGCTTGTGCATCATCTCCGGGTTCACCCGGTCACGCAGCCAGGTTGAGGTGGTGGCTATCAGCCCCTCCACGTTAAATTCGTTGCTGTACACCAGGAAGCGCACCAGCGACTGCGAGTCGTCCGGCTCATTGCCGATATCGGACAAAATCAGAATGCGCGTTTTCTGCTGTCCTGCCTGCGCCTGCGCCTGCGTTTGTTCCTGTTGCTGCGTCGCTGCCTGTTCCGCTGCGGCGAGGGCGCTGGTGCTGGTGAGGGTACAGGCGAGCATCGCGCCGAGTAGTGGGTTTAACCGGGCCATCATCTTTCTCCGTTGGGGATCGCCAAAAACAAAAAAACCTGCTTTCCGTTGCCGGGTAAGCAACAGAAAGCAGGTTTCGCCGAATGATCAGTAACGTCCTGAGGGCGTAGTTATAAGAACAGGGTACGGCCGGGGCAATCACTATTCCTGATAAATGTGATGCAGCCGCCGTATTTAATTCTTTTTCACCGCGGGCGGAATGAAAATTTAGTGATGACTTTCACAAAACCGGATATATCAGTGGAATTTCTTCAGCGGTATTGTTAAAAGAAGGGCGTTCGTCAGGACGTGACCAGAATTCTCTGGGCGAAACCTGGATAAAGCAGTGTGTTTTTTCACACTATTTTATCCAGGTTTTTTTTTGCTTTTTTTCCTGCTGGCCAGCGGATACAGGCAACGATCGTAAACGCACTGCAATGACTGTCGTCGATAAAACGGGAATTATTATCATGAATACTGAAGTGCTGGCAGGAAATATACTCAAGCTGGTGGGTGGGGAGAACAACGTTGCCTCGCTGGTGCATTGCGCCACGCGGCTGCGCTTTAAAATTATCGACAATAGCAAGGTCAATCAGCCGGAGCTGGAAGCGCTGGACGGCGTGATCACCGTGGTGAGAGGCTCCGGCCAGCTGCAGGTGGTGATCGGTAACCGCGTGCCGGATGTGTTCCGCGCAATCGGTGCCATCTCCGGGCTGCTGGACGACAGCAAAAGTAAAAAGGTGGCACCGGAGCAGCAAAACAGCGCCTCGGTACTGGGCCGACTGATCGATCTGGTGTCGGGAATTTTTACTCCGCTACTGGGCGCGATGGCCGCCGCCGGCGTATTAAAAGGCGCGCTGGCGATTGTGCTGGCGGCGGGCTGGATGACCAGCAAAGAAACCACCTACATTATTTTGCATGCGGCCTCGGACAGCCTGTTCTATTTCCTGCCGATGCTGCTGGCGATTACCTCCGCGCGTAAATTTGAAACCAACGTATTTGTTGCGGTGTCGATTGCCGGTGCGCTGATTTATCCCAGCATCCAGCAGCTGTTTACCGCCGGTAATCCGGTGACCTTCTTCGGCCTGCCGGTGATGATGATGAAATATACCGGCACGGTGATCCCGATTATTTTCAGCGTCTGGCTGATGTCGATTCTGGAACGCTTCCTGAACCGCCATATTCACGAAAGCGTGCGTAATATCCTGACGCCGTTCTTCCTGCTGACGCTGATGGTGCCGCTGACGTTAATGACCATCGGGCCGGTGGGCGTTTCGGCGAGCGAAGCGGTGGCGTCACTGTTTGTCAGCATCTACGGCATCAATCCAATTATTGCCAGTGCGCTGATGGCCGCATCGTGGCAGATTTTGGTGATCTTCGGCGTGCACTGGGGCTTTGTGACGGTCTTTATCAACGATATTTCGGTGATGGGCCACAGCTATCTGAAGGCGGCTTCCAGCCCGTCGGTGTTTGCCCAGTCCGGCGCGCTGCTTGCGGTGATGCTGCGTACCAAAGATAAAAAGCTTAAGGCGCTGGCGGGAAGCAGCTTTATCGCCTCGCTGTTCGGCATTACCGAGCCGGGTGTTTACGGTGTGACCCTCAAGCTGAAAAAGCCGTTTGTTTGCGCGGTGATCGCCGCCGGATTCGGCGGAGCCATTGCGGGCTATGCCAAAAGTTCCGCCATTTCCATGGGGATGCCGGGCCTGCTGACCCTGCCTATCTTCTACGGCGAAGGTTTTATCGGCTTTATTATCGGCTGCGTAGTGGCCTTTGCCGCCAGCCTGGTGCTGACGCTGCTGGTCGGGTTCGATGACCCGGCGCTGAAGAGCACGGCTCAAACCGCACCTTCTGCGCCCGCAGCAGGAGAAAAACGTACCGTGAGCGCGGAAACTTCTGCGGCAGCAACGGCAGCAACGGCAGCAACGGCAGCACCGGCGGCGCAGGTGGTCAACGAGCAGATCGCCGCCCCGATTTCCGGCACGGTGATCCCGCTGACGGCGGTTGATGACAAGGTTTTCTCCTCCGGGATTGTCGGCCAGGGCTTCGCCATTGTGCCGGATGAAGGACAGGTGTACTCCCCGGTGGATGGCCATATCGCCAGCACCTTCGCCAGCGGCCACGCCATCGGCATTAACTCCACCGGCGGCGCGGAGATCCTGATCCACGTCGGTATCAATACCGTACAGCTGGAAGGCCAGCATTTCAAGATGCAGGTGAAGGAGGGCGATGAAGTGAAAAAGGGCCAGCTGCTGCTGACCTTCGATCTCGATGAAATTAAGAAAGCGGGCTATGACACGGTGACGCCGGTGATTGTCACTAACAGTGAAGCGTGGCGTGAAATGCAGATTAGCGATAAACCGCATTCTCGCTCTGGCGAACCGGTAATGGCGCTGTCGCTGTAATGAATTAACGCGCAGTAGAAATAAAGTCAGTAGCGGCGTTGGGCTGTCGCCGTCGTTAATAACACAACATTGATGGTTAATTCAAACTATCCCTTCAGGACGTGACTGATTGAATTCAGGCGAGACCTGCAACCGGCGGAAATACATTCCGCTGGCGGCGGGTCTTTTTTTTGCGGGGATGCAATACCCTGGGGTAATAATGAAAGCGAAACAACTGAATTATAAAAAAACGATGATCGCGGCGGCGTTATTCTCTTGCTACGCCGTCAGCGGTGAAGCCGTGGCGCAAAAACTCACGCTGGAACAGCGCATGGAAATGCTGGAGGCGCAGCTTTTGGCTACCCAGCAGAAACTGCAGGCCTACGAGGATAAAGAACAGGCGCAGGCGACGGCTTCGGCTCGTGCTGATTCGGCGGCATTCGGTTCTCCGGCGGGTTCAGCGGGTTCGGCGGGTTCTGCTGCCTATGCGGCCTCGTCTGCGGGCAGCGTCGCTTCTGGCGTTCCGGCGGCATCTTTATCAGGGAGATCGACTGCTGGCGTTCCGGCAACCGCTGCGCCATCGGTCGCCCGGACCGCCTCCGCCGCTCCCGCCGCACCGCTGGAGCTGTCGCCGGACACGCTGAAGCAGATCAGTAAATATGTGCAGGACGACACCGGCTTTAAATACTCCGGCTATTTCCGCTCCGGCTGGGCCAGCACCACCAACGGCGGGCCAAAATCCTGGGGCGTGGGGTCGCTGGGGCGCTTCGGTAACGAATACGACGGCTGGTATAACCTGTCGCTAAAAAAACGCGCCTGGCGCGAGGGTGATAAATCCATCTGGGCTAACGTGCAGTTTGAGGGCGATTTAGGCTTAACCCAGAGCAATGAATCCTTCGAAAAGGGCATGTCCGGCGGCGGTATGGGCAAGCTCAGCAAGCTGTACGTGGAGGGTAACGGCCTGCTGCCGTTCGCGCCGGAAGCCTCGGTGTGGATCGGTAAACACACGCTGCCGCAGTATGAAATTCAGCTGCTGGACTGGAAAAGCAACCGCACGCTTTCCGGCGCGGGCATCGGGATTGAGAACTGGGCGATGCCGGTGGGATCGCTGAGCATGGCGCTGACCCGCAACGACATCGATAATTACAGCACGGTGTGTGCGGCGGGTTCCTCAACCTGTAGCGATACCACCCAGGTTAACGTCAATATCGCCGAAGTTCGCTATAAAAACCTGCCGATAACCGAAAGCGTGACGCTGGAGCTGGGGGCGAAATACGCCTTCGCCAATCAGACCGATGAACAGAAAGAGGCACAGGCGGATAACGACTACTACAAGGTCAAATCCTCCTGGCTTGGCCAGGCGATTCTGCGCAACCCGCTGCTCAACGGCACCAACGAACTGACGCTTCAGGTGGCCGATAACTCGCTGGCCAGCCAGTTTATGAATATCTCCAGCGCCAACCCGGATTTTGACTACAACAGCTCATACTACGGCATTCACAGCGACGGTATCGGCTGGCGTCTGGTCAGCCAGGGCGAGTTTTACCTGAGCGACAAGATCATCATGGCGCACGCGCTGGTCTACGGTCGCGGCTACGATCTCTACTCCACCTACACCGGCGCGCATACCGACTTCGAAACCGCGCGCGCGGTGATCCGCCCGTCGTGGATCTGGAGCCGCACCATGCAGACCGCGCTGGAGCTGGGCTACTTTAACCAGCAGAATCGCGCCAACCACCTCAGCTTTGATGAGTCCGGCTATAAGGTGACGCTGGCGCAGGTCTTTAAGGTGGATACCAGCATCCTCAACTCGCGCCCGGAAATCCGCCTGTACACCACCTACCTGAAGGCGCTGGAAAACGAGATCGACAGCACCACCTTTAACGACGGTAAAGATTATCAGATTAGCTTCGGCGTGCAGGCTGAAGTGGTGTTCTGATTTTTGTACCGAAGAGGCTTAGAAATTAGAGTAAGAAACGATGCCTCCTGCGCAATCGGCAGGGGGCATTTTTTATATATGGCGCAATTTCATTGAAGACAGGCTTACCTGTTTACGCTGCACTCTGACTACGTTTTCACTTCCTGACTTCCTGACTTCCTGACTTCCTGACTTCCTGACTTCCTGACTTCCTTAATCACCCCGGCATCTCACTGATTCATCGCCGTGCAACGCTGTTCGCCCGTGGTGCATCCGGCGGATCGGAGAGGATAAATTGCAGGGTTGAGCACACTTTTCGTAAGAGTATTGTAAAAATAGTAAATGAATATTCACCCATCGTTTTTTTTTACACTAACGTTACAACGTGGCTGTGCTGGACGCGGTTTGCATAGGAATTGCATAGTTATTCATTTCAATCTGTTGATTTCTCGCAAAAAACCTCGGTCCATTCCCTTTATGCACTCCCTGGCACGATCGATGCTTTATCCCGCAGGCTGAAACGCGCCTTTAAATCACAATAACTCATAGGGTAAAGGAATGTTTAAGAAACTCGCCGTGGCTTTAGCTCTCCTCTCGGCTCAACAGGCCGGTGCTGCCGTTGAATATGGCGACTACGCCAAAGAAACCCTCGATACACTAATCCACGATTATCCCGGCCGATATCGCGACACCGATAACTTTGTCGGCGCGGCGCAGTGGATGGAGGACCGCATGTCTCCGGGTTATAACGTTCTCCGCCAGGATTTTACCTGGACCGTGCGGGGCCAGACTCGCGCCTCGCAGAACGTGATTGCTTACAATAAAGGTTTGCAGGATGACTATATTGTTACCGGCGCGCACTTTGACTCCTATTACGGCAGACCGACACTGGAAGCGCTGGACGATAATGCCTCTGGCGCGTCACTGTTGACCGAAATTGCGCATAATCTGAGCGGTATTCAGACCGAGCGTACGCTGGTCTTTGCGGCATTCGGTGCGGAAGAGGAGGGGCTGCGCGGATCGGCGGCGATGGTTAAAGAGCTGGAGGCCAACAACCTGACCGGCAACCTGAAAGGGATGATCAACATGGACAGTATGATCACCGGGGATATGCTTTATGCCCACGCCGGAGATAACAGCGTCAGCAACCCGGCGCTGACCAGCCTGCGCGACCAGCTGTTCCGCATTTCCGAAGAGCTGGGCGTGAAGTTGTATACCAACCCGGGGCTCGATCCGCAGTATCCGGCCGGGACCGGCTGCTGTAGCGACGGCGACAGCTTTAACATTCTCGACATTCCGGTGCTGTACCTGGAAGCGACCAACTGGGATATCGGTGATAAAGACGGCTATA
Source organism: Erwinia sp. S38 (assembly GCF_016624545.1). NCBI lineage: Bacteria > Pseudomonadati > Pseudomonadota > Gammaproteobacteria > Enterobacterales > Erwiniaceae > Erwinia > Erwinia sp. S38. Next base: position 180,641 of record NZ_JACVTS010000010.1, read on the forward strand.
CCCAGACCACCAATCCGGAAGTACCGGGCGGGGCCACCTGGCACAGCCCTGCCACGGATAACGAAGAATTCCTGACCAGCGTGTTTGGTCAGGAAAGAATTACCCAGCGCCTGCACGACGTGTCGTTAATCCTCACCCGGCTGCTGCTTGAGTGGTCCAATACCGACCTGTTGTACTCCGCATCTTCCGCGGGACAGCTTCAGCGCGTGGTGGAAGAGAGCCTGCGCCGTCAGCATCAGAGCCTGAACGATCTGCACGACGGTCGCCGTCAGCTGCTTAGCCTGCAGCCTCGTGAAGCGGGCACCTGGGGAGGTGCCGTCGGTATTGAAGGCCAGTCTACCCCGGCGGAGGGTTTTGATACCGTGCCGCAGGGGCGCGCGCAAAATACCATGGCCTATGCCCTCGTTGACTACCAGTTCAACGATCGCGCCGTGCTGGGATCGAGCCTGAGCTATCAGCGTAATAAAGATAAACTGGAACGTGACGGGTCGGTGAAAGGGGACACCTGGCAACTGGGGGTTTATGGCCAGCTGACCTTCGATAACCCGCTGTGGCTGACCGGTGACCTGTCAGCCGGACGGGCCAGCCTCGATACCCGCCGCTCGGTGTATATCGAATCAGGCGATGGCCTGGCGCTGCTGGACCACACGCTTAACGGCCATACCAACGCCAACTTCTACGGCGGTCGGGTGAACGGCGGCTATGACTTCACCTTTGCTCAGCTGCGCACCGGGCCGTTTGCCGGACTGGACTACACGCACTATTCGGTTGACGGTTTCAGCGACCGCGAAGATCTGCGTACCGCCGTGGACTACCAGAAGCAGGATTTCAACTCGCTGGAAGCCTCGCTGGGCTGGAAAATATCCTCATCATTCAGCGTTGCGCAGCATCAGACCTTACTGCCGTACGCGCATCTGTCCTGGGTGCGTGAACTCAGCGACGGCGTGAATGACCAGTTCAACGTTCGCGACCGGGCGGAAGGAGCCGTGCGCAGCGTGAGCATCGGAGCGCCGGACAAGAGCTTTGGCCGGGGCGGCGTGGGCGTGCAGTGGCTGATGGGCGATAACCTGTCGCTGTATACCGATGTCAGCAGCCGGTTCGCCAATTCTGACGGTGCGCAAACCCAGTACACCGTGGGCGGCGCGTTCCGCTTTTAACTGATGTGGCTGGTGTGAGGGGCAGTTCTTCCGTGGAATAAACATCGCGCGATGATCCGTTTGCGATCTTTACAGCTTCTCCGCCAGCGTTTTTAACTGCGCAATCACCTTCTCTTTCTCATCGTCAGTTTCCCCGCTGTAAGGGCGGGTTGACTGGCGGATGATCAACCGCGTCGGCAGCAGCTCGCGGATCTTGATCTGCGGCGCGGACATCAGCTGGATCAGCCTTTCCACCGCGCGTTTCCCCAACACATTGAAATCCTGAGCGACGGTGGTTAACGACGGCTGGAAGTAGAGGCTGTCCGCCGTATCGTCATAGCCGGTGACCGAAACGGCCCGGCTGCCGGTGCGATTGAGCTGCGCCAGTGCGCTAAGCACGCCGAGCGCCATCTGATCGTTGGCCACCACCATCGCGCTGATCCGCGGATGCTGGTGCAGCAGCTCAAAGGTTTTCTGCCAGCCGCTGGCGGCGCTCCAGTCGCCAAATACCGTCACCGCGTTGGCGATCCCCAGCCGGTGCAGCGCTTCGCGCCAGCTGCTCAGGCGCATACGGGCGGAGACGGAGCTTTCCGGCCCGGCCAGCAGGCCGAACTCCCGATGCCCGGCATCCCACAGGTGCTGCACGCAGGCACCGCAGCCGTCGCGGTGATCGAAACGCACGCAGCAGACGTCGCTCTCCGGCGAGACATCCAGAAACAGGCAGGCGATATCGCTGTTTTCCGCCGCCAGCCGCTCCGCCACGCTGCTTTCCAGCGGCAGACTGATAATCGCTCCGCGAATATGCTGAGCGCGGAACTCATTTAGTCGGTCCTGCAGCGACGTAAAATCGGCCTGAACCGGCATCGCAATCGACACTTCCAGCTGGTGCGATCCGGCGTAGCTTTTCACCGCGGCGGCAATTTGCGACGGCGCGTGCAGCGTCAGCGAGGCGGTAATCAGCCCAATCGACGGCGCGGATTTCCCCGCCAGCAGCTGCGCAGAACGGTTCGGGACATAGTGCAGCGCCTGCATCGCGCGGATCACTTTGTCGCGCGTGCGTTCGGCCACTACCTCCGGATTATTCAGCACCCGGGAAACCGTCTGCTGGGAAACGCCAGCCTCACGGGCGACATCTTCTAACGTTGCCAAATGGCGCTGCATGCGGCGCTCCTTAATCCGGTAAAGGTGAATGTCGTGCGCTAACATTTTATGTTTAACGAACGACAAAAAGCAGCCGTTTTTCCGGCGTTTCGTGACGCCGGACGGGTTTCATTTTCGCCGTTATTGCGGCATTAACGAAAATATCTGATAACGAAATCATTCATGTCTGACGGGCGACATTTTGGTTTAGAAGCGGCTGCTGACTGAGACGGGATAACAATAACGGTTAACGATGTACTTCCAATAATAATCGGTGGCAGAAGCCCCCAACCCCACAGGAATAATACGGGACATCACCATGAAACTTTCTGAACTTGCCCCACGTGAACGGCACAACTTTATCTACTTCATGCTGTTCTTTTTCTTCTACTACTTCATTATGTCGGCCTACTTCCCGTTTTTCCCCGTGTGGCTGGCGGAAGTTAACCACCTGACCAAAACCGAAACCGGGATTGTTTTCTCCTCGATTTCCCTGTTTTCCATTGTCTTCCAGCCGGTGTTCGGCTTGATTTCCGATAAGCTCGGGCTGCGCAAGCATCTGCTGTGGACCATTACGGGGCTGTTAATCCTCTTTGCGCCGTTCTTTATCTTCGTGTTCTCACCGCTATTGCAGATGAACATCATCGCCGGTGCGCTGGTGGGCGGGATCTACCTGGGGATGGTGTTCTCCAGCGGTTCCGGCGCGGTGGAGGCGTATATTGAACGCGTCAGCCGCGCCAACCGCTTTGAATACGGCAAGGTCCGGGTTTCCGGCTGCATCGGCTGGGCGCTGTGTGCCTCAATCACCGGCATTCTGTTCAGCATCGACCCGAATATTACCTTCTGGATCGCCTCCGGATTTGCGCTGATCCTCGGCGTGCTGCTGTGGGTATCCAAACCCGAGAGCAGCAACAGCGCCGAAGTCATCGATGCGCTGGGCGCGAACCGCCGTGCGTTCTCAATGCGCACCGCCGCCGAACTGCTGCGGATGCCGCGCTTCTGGGGCTTTATTGTGTATGTGGTGGGCGTGGCCAGCGTGTATGACGTGTTCGACCAGCAGTTCGCCAACTTCTTTAAAGGCTTTTTCTCCAGCCCGCAGCGCGGCACCGAAGTGTTTGGCTTCGTCACCACCGGTGGGGAGCTGCTCAATGCGATGATCATGTTCTGCGCGCCGTTTATTATTAACCGCATCGGTGCCAAAAATGCTCTGTTAATTGCCGGACTGATTATGTCCATGCGCATTCTGGGATCGTCCTTTGCCAGCTCGGCGGTGGAGGTGGTATTCCTCAAGATGCTGCATATGTTTGAGCTGCCGTTTTTACTGGTCGGCACCTTTAAATACATTTCATCGGCGTTTAACCCGAAGCTTTCCGCCACTCTGTTCCTGATCGGCTTTAACTTATCGAAACAGCTATCCGGCGTGGTGCTTTCGGCGTGGGTAGGGCGGATGTACGATACCGTCGGCTTCCACCAGGCGTATCTGACCCTGGGGTGTATTACGCTGAGCTTTACGGTGATTTCTATCTTCACCCTAAAAGGCAGTAAAACACTGCTGCCGGCAACGGCGAAGAACAGCGTGGCGTGAGAGGGTAGGGCTGCCATGGAGGGCGGGCCTTTGTACGTACTGAAATAGCCTTTTGTGTAATCCTCTTGCCTTCGGCGGCGCAAAGCTTTGGAAGCCGTGCCGCACTTTCCCTTCCTGAAACGTCATAACTCTTTGAGCCAGTGGTGAAGTTTTCTATCATCGGCTTTCTTTGTCATGGACTCAGCTCCTGCTTGATAACAGGCTAACTAAGGAAATTACCACAATGGAATTGATTAATAATTGTGCACGCATCGCCGACAATGTTATATTTAAATATAATTTTTGGAGGTGTTCTATGCATATTGCTCGCCTGAAAAAGGTTGGAGGCTCCGTCATGCTGGCGGTTCCTCCTGCCGTGCTTAAAACGCTGGGGCTGACTACCGATAGTGAAGTCGGCATGACCATTGATAATGGCCGCCTGATTATTGAACCCCAGAAACGACCGCATTATTCCCTTGATGAGCTGCTGGCGCAGTGCGATCCACACGCAGAAATCAGTGACGAGGATCGGGAATGGGCTAATGCCTCAGCCCAGGGTAAGGAGGTCCTGTAAATGGACAGGGGAGAAATCTGGCTCGTCTCTCTCGATCCCACTGCGGGGCATGAACAACGTGGAACGCGGTCGGTACTGATTGTTTCACCCGCCTCGTTTAACGCTTTCACCCGGCTCCCCGTTGTTGTGCCAATCACCAGCGGCGGCAACTTCGCACGCACGGCAGGCTTCGCCGTTTCTCTGGATGGTGCGGGAACGAAAACCACCGGCGTGATTCGCTGCGACCAGCCCAGAACCCTTGATATGGAAGTGCGTAACGGTAAACGTCTGGAGCGTGTACCCGAGGTTATTGTCAATGAGGTGCTGGCGCGGCTGGAGGCGATTCTTGGGTGATGTTTTGGGGGAGAAAGTGGAGTGCATCCAGAAGCCCGCTCAGGGGAACTTGAGTGGGCTTCTTTTTATGTGATGGCTTTTGAGTGGGATTTTTTGCCTGGTTAAGGAGCGCATTGTTTGTTCGCTGGAAGGTGATCCAGGCACGGATGATTGAAGTGTGGGGAGAATAAGTGAAGGGTTGTTTAGAGATAGCTGTTAGTCCGCTTTTTGCCAAATGCGGACATTATCATGTACCAATCAACGCGACGTCAGCCTGTCAGCCTGTCAGCCAGCTAGTTGGTGATGGAAGTGAGTTGTCAAAAGTTGTAGCTCCCTACCAGCGCCATCGGGGATTCTTGAGTGTACCTACCCTAAGTTACAGTTGCTTCAAACAGTTATCATTACTGAAGTTAGAGCAAGATTGGCTCTTTTACTACTAATCGATAAGCCAGATGAACTGATTTATGCAGTGTAACTGAGACTAATGCGGATAAAAGTTTAAGACCTAATGCACAACTTTTATCGTAAAAAGTTGCGTCTTAAGCATCAAAATGTGATTAGCTGATGTAGAAGGCTAGTTAGTAGAATTGTATGCGCTTGAAAATGTTGCTTTGTGTTAAATCAATTATAGAAATTGTTCTTAGGAGAACGATAGATGAAACTTAGTGAGTTCATGGGATCATACGTAAATCATCCAGTTGTGTTTGTTGGTGCAGGTTTCAGTCGCCGATATTTAACTGGTACGTACTCATGGCCTGAACTGTTAAAAAAAATTGTTTATGAAATGAAAGGCAGCTATGACTTCTATTTTGATTCGGCTGGTAGGAATGCAAATTCATTGGGAGAGGTTGATCTTCCAAAGGTGGCAAGTGAAATAGAAATTGAATTTAATAGATTATTAGAGTCAGATAGGAACGGGAAATTTAAATCCATAAATGACCGATACTATGAATATGCTTCTTCTGGAAACTACTCGGCTAGCCGAATAAAAATATTTATATCTAAGCTTGTTGATCTCCATGAAACAAACAATAATGAAAGTTATGCAACAGAAATGGAGTTATTTGCTAAGGCTAGTAGAAACATAGGGTCCATTATCACAACAAATTATGATAGATTCATTGAGACTCTAATTGGCTTTAAACCTATTATTGGTAACGATATTTTATTAAGTAATCCTTACGGGTCTGTTTATAAAATACATGGTTGTGTATCTCATCCAGAGTCAATTGTAATCTCTGAATCGGATTATGAAAGATTTCGCGTTAGCAATCATTTAATTAGGGCCCAATTAATTTCATTATTCATTCACAACCCAATTATTTTCATCGGTTATAGCATTAGCGATGAAAATATTAGAGATATATTAAAAACTATTTTCTCGTACATTTCAAAGGATTCTGATTTGGCAGATAAAGTCAGGAAGAATTTCCTTTTGATAGAACGTGAAGAAGGTAGTGACTCTCTAGAAGTTTTAGAACATGACGTAGTTATTGAAAATATCGGCAATATAAAAATTAATAAAATAAAAACTGATAATTTCAGTGGTGTTTTTGAAGAATTGGTAGGACTTAAACTTCCTGTTTCATCTATGGATATTAGGAAAGTTGAAAGTGTAATGAGAAAAATTAAAGAAGGAGGTTCTGTAAAAGTAAAAATTGTAGGTGATTTGGATAGTTTATCTAATGATGAATTAGTTATGGCAGTTGGTTCAGTTAAGAAAATTACATATCATTACCAATCAGCTTCAGAAATGGTTATGAATTACTTTGATATAATGGATTCAAGAAATGATGCTCTAATATTGTTGTTGAATAAAATAAAAGTTTCGCGTAATCAGTACTTTACCGCTCGTGGTTTTTCTACCATTTGTAACGAAATTCAAGGTATTGAAAATCTAAAAGAGAACCAAGAAAGGAACTTAAATACTTATTTTGACTCAATAGATCCTTCAGAGAAAATTGATTGCGATACAGTTGATGAAATACTTGCTTTAGGATTTAAAACTTATAAAACTGTGCGCATTCTTTTCTACAACATTTACGTGGATAATATTAATTTAGATAATGTGGCCGATTATCTGCGAGAGGGGGTGGCACTTGAAATTCTACCTTCAGACTATAAAAGACTAGTTAGTTTATACGATTATAAGCGATATCCTGACGAGATGTTTTTGTAATGATTAATTAAATCCTTTAAGTTTCGAGATAATGATTTTATTACAATGATATAATTTATACTTACAAAATTTTGAGGGTGGTATGAATATTTTTTCATTTGATTGCTTCGATCTTCGAGTTATCCTTAATCCGCATAATTTTTACGTAGGGCAAGCTAAATCTAGACTTCTATCACAATTTTCAGATCTTAGTGCTGAATGTGACCTGGAAGAGGAAAGATATCTCGAACGTACGGCTAAAAACTTTGACCCTGAAAGAGATGATCCAGCAGAGGCTTGCGAAAATGCGACACAAATAGGTATAACACATATGCATGCATTGATGGATATGAAAAATACTGTCACTCTAGCTATGAATGCTGGAATGTACCACCAGTTCGATTAACAGTTACGTGATTTAATTCTTCGAGAATTTCGTCATTGGAATAAGTTAAAAGCTATAAAAGATATTGTCTGGCGTACTAGTTTTGAGCGAATTATAGAATTGATGGAGTGGATAGGTTTCGATGTGAAAAATAAACCATATTTTCATCAACTAGATGCTTGCCGCCTTGTTGTAAATGTATATAAACATGGAGATGGGGTGGGTCATGAGACCCTGTTGCAACGGTATCCAAAGTATTACCAGCAATTATTTGGAGAAGCGTTAACTAGCTATGAGAATCTACAAATAACAGAATCCGATTTTGACGAGTTCAGTTCAGCAATAGTAACGTTCTGGCAAGATCTCCAACAACATTGCCAAAGCGAACTAGCCTTAGGTATCAATCCAACATGGTGGCCTGAAAAGGCTATTAACAAAGATGTTAGACGAAATTGCTAACGTTTTTTGCTAGTAATATAAAGTTCACTGCATAAAAAACATTCAAAAAATCTCTAGAAGTGAACATATGGGGGTATCTTTGGGGGTACCTCTTCGCTTTTCTATAGAAAAAATAAATAAAAACAATAAGTTAGTTATTGCCTTTTGTTCCTATTATGCTTCGAGCACCTGCTGAGTGTTAGGAACGGGCATTGACAACTGTTCTTTGCACTAAGAAACAAATAAACCAAAATAATTCGAGTCGCTTAAAGGTGTCAAATTCGAGAATCCCCAGGAACTTACTCAGGTAAATGACTGGGGTGAATAAGTACGGCCAGCGCATAGGCCGATTGAAGTATGACGGATATAAATAGGATAGAGTCTGATGAGTATCATTTTTCTGATTTATGGATTGACTCATCAAAATTACAAGAAGCTCGTTTGATATCGAATGTTTTCATAAATTCACTATATGCTTCAGGCCATTCCCCCATAGAGGATGACAGCACCTTATAAGCTTCACCTGATGCACCATAATTCATATCAGCAATTGCAAGTGTTTTTATAGATGTCGCAATGTTTATCGCAAGCCCTGAAAGACGTTCTGAAGAATATGTACTGATGGACATTGCCTGCGTAATAGCTGATTTGGCTGGTTGATAAAGTTGATTATGATTAGGTTGATATAAGAGAGATTTATCCGCATCAAACGCAGCTACGGCAGCCAATAAGCTAGATGCTCTTTCGCGAAATTTTTGCTCATCTTCATTAACCGCGTTGATACAAATTGTTCTGGCATTTATCAATGCTGGCACACTCGTACTTTCTACAAGCTTTGAACCAGTGAAGTATGAACCAATTATTCCGCCAATGGCTGCGATTATCGCGACTAAGAGCGTGCTGCCAGCGCTTAAAGATGCTTTGACGACTTCTGTTCTATCGTTATTACTGTTTTGACCATCAGACATTTTTAGCTACCAGTTACATAAAAACCTAGTGTATCAATAGATTACCTATCAATACTATTCGGACAAGCAAAAAATTGCCTTTTGGTCAAAAAATACCAGTAATCGAAATTGCACTAATGATAGTTGTGACCAATTTTTCCCACCATTGGATACGCCAGAATGCCAACTTCCGCTTCTCGCTCACAGCGGACCTTCAGCTTCGTTAACACGTCTGCTCCGTGCCAGAAACGGACGTGGTTAGCAATGTCACCGCCAATAAACTTATCTCGAACTGAGAGCAAGTTTAGCCGCAAAGCCTATAAACAAACCTCCGGTAGCCATGTCCATTATCCTGACAACACGGCTTTTCTTCAGTATGGCGGATGCAAAGTGCGTCGATAAAATAAGTGTGACAGACCAAATTGTCCCTATCGCGACATGAATACTGACAAGGATAAATGTCCATATCAAAGGGGAATGCCCGACAGGTATAAACTGAGGCAAAAATGACATATAGAAAATACCCATTTTGGGATTGAGTACATTCCCTAGCATTCCTTTCACAAACCAGTTTCCGTGTGAAGAAATGTCGGCATCGTTATGACTAAAAGACGATCGTGGCCGTATTAATAGCTGCAAGCCCAGCCAGCACAGGTAAGTCGCACCACAGATTTTTAGTATTGTATAAGCCAGCTCTGAAGCTGCCATTAGCGCCCCCAGACCGAGCGCGACAAGCGCTCCCCATATGAAACAGCCGCAGTCAATTCCAAGAGCAGCATGGAAAGCCTTTTTACCACCCTCTGCGCAGGTAGTTCTGAGAATGAGCGCTGTATCCAGGCCCGGCGTGAGAGTCAGCACTAGTGCTGCGAAGGAGAAAGCAAGAAGTGAATCGGTAACAGTCATTTTGTTTGTCCGAAAGGATGGAAGATACTCGTTTACCTCATTTCAATCAATGCCTTGCGAAAGTTTTTTTCATAACGCCTCTCGAACTAGTAGCTCATTCCCTGATCAGAAGACTGCTAAATAATCATTGGCATTTTCAGAGCCATTTCCTCGCTCATAAGGCACAACCATATTCAAATATCCTGTCTCCTTCATGCCATAAGCAGAAATTTTAAAAGCCTGTGTGTAAGATATAAACGCTGCCGTTAATGACTGACTACAGGGATCAATAAGTGAAAATCGACTGGCACAGTGCTGTATTAACACGATCCACGATCGTGGATAAACACTATAAAAATACGCAAAACGTACGTCGCTTCATGATTGATGAATGCGGTGCGGATTTTCGATTCGATCGTGATTTTATGGCCTGGATACTGAATGATGCGACCAAAAACCTGGGTGACGTTGTTGATGAGTGGAAGCGCAGGCATTCATTATAAAAATGACGGTCCCTTACTCGCCACTATCCAGTAAGCCTTAATGTGATGAAACGAATACTGACGCGGGCTGCGCAGGCGGAACGGCGAAGTGCTGCTGCATGCGTTTTATCTCCTCTGCCGGTGGCAGACCAAACAGGCGCTTGAACTCGCGATTAAACTGCGATGGGCTTTCATAACCTACGGCGTAGCTCGCGGCAGCGGCGGTAAGCTGCTGCCGCACCATCAACATGCGCGCCTGGTGCAGGCGTACCGATTTGACATACTGCATCGGCGGCATCCGGGTTATCGCTTTGAAATGGTGATGAAACGTCGGCACGCTCATTCCGGCTTCCAGCGCAAGTTGCGTCAGCGTTAACGGCTCCGCATAGGTGGCATGGATGCGTTCCAGCACTTTACCGATTTTGCCGAACTGCCCCTGCAAAGCCAGCGCGGCGCGCATTGCATTGCCCTGTGCACCCGTCAACACGCGGTAATAAAGTTCACGTACCCGCCCGGGGCCGAGGATGGGCGCCTCAAGCGGATTATTCAGGGCTTCAAGCAAATTCAGCACGGACGTTTTTACCGCGTCATCCATCGGGCTCGACATCATGCTTTGCGGCGCAGCGGGAGGATGCGGGGTGCCATGCTGTTCAATCTGCAACATCAGTTCAGTGGCCAGCTGGAAATCCAGATGCATATAAATCGCCAGCAACGGATGTTCAGCCGAGGCGTCGGTTTCCATCACAAACGGCACAGGCACCGAAACCGCCAGGTAGTGCTGTTCATCATATAAATAGGTCTGCTGACCGAAATAGCCCCGTTTGCTACCCTGGCAGACGATCACCATACCCGGATCATAAAGCACAGGCGTTCTGGCTAGTGGGCGATCGGCACGCAAAATTCGCACATCAGGCAACGCTGTGAGGTTGTACCCCTCCTGCGCCGCGAGTGCTTTTACCTGAGCAATCATTTCAGACATATCAGAGCCTCATAAAATCAGGCAATAAAAAGAGAAAATAAGGCCTAAAAATGCGCCAGTGCAAAGAATACCATGCAATCTTCACTGTTTATGGGAGTTATGTTATGACATCGGCAAAAACGATTTTAATCACCGGAGTCAGCAGCGGCTTTGGCCGCGCGCTGGCGCAGGAAGCCCTCGCCGCAGGCCATCGCGTCATTGGTACGGTGCGTAACCACGAAGCACTTAACGCTTTCGAGGTGCTCGATGCACAGCGGGCTTTTGGACGCCTCCTTGATGTAACGGACTTTGAGCGCATTGATGAAGTCGTTGCGGAAATTGAGTCCACCCTCGGTCCGATTGATGTGCTGGTGAACAATGCCGGGTACGGTCATGAGGGCATTATGGAAGAATCTTCGCTCGCTGAGATGCGCCGCCAGTTTGATGTGAATGTGTTTGGTGCCGTGGCGATGATCAAAGCCGTGCTGCCGGGCATGCGTCAGCGCCGTCGCGGCCATATTATCAATATCACCTCGATGGGCAGTTTCATTACCTTGCCCGGCATCAGCTATTACTGCGGCAGCAAATTTGCCCTGGAAGGGATATCAGAAACGTTGAGCAAAGAACTTAACCCGTTCAACATCTGCGTGACCGCCGTGGCACCCGGTTCGTTTCGCACCGACTGGGCCGGGCGCTCGATGGTACGCAGCGCGCGTAGCATCCCGGACTATGATGCTTTGTTCGATCCCATCCGTCAGTCTCGTGAGGAAAAAAGCGGTAAGCAGCTCGGCGATCCCGTTAAAGCCGCACGCGCTATGCTGGCAATCATGGAGAGCCGGAACCCACCCACGCATTTATTGTTAGGCAGTGATGCACTGGGTTTAGTGCGGCAAAAGCTCGCGGCATTAGGTCAGGAAATAGACGAATGGGAGAAACTAACCTGTTCAACGGATGGCTAGTCGGCCGCTAAGGCAGATAGCTCACTCGTTCATCGATGATGGTCGGCCGCATAAAGGGGCATTTCGCGTGGGCCATAATGCCGATCGCCTGACCGTTTAACGCAAAAACAAAAAGCCCGCTTAAGTTTCCTTAAGCGGGCTTCTCTAAATATGGCTCCTCTGACTGGACTCGAACCAGTGACATACGGATTAACAGTCCGCCGTTCTACCGACTGAACTACAGAGGAATCGTTTGAACGGGGCGCATAGTATCGAGCGGGGGAGGGGATGTCAAAGGCTGATTTGATGTTTCTGGTTTAACTGCTGATTAAATCGGCAGTTGATGCGTATTTTGTGCTGTAACCAGCATTTTTTTATCTTTTGCGCACTGCTTTGCAGGTTCGAACTGCGTTGCACTGGTGGTTGCATCTCATTGTGCAAGCGCGATCACGTTTATTTCATTTTGATGTTGTAGCACATTGTTTTGAAATATATATTCCAGTTTGTTTTTCATTTCGTTCCATTTTGCCACCCCTACACCCAAGGATTTGTCATGCAAAAAGTCAGAATCGGACTGATCGGCACCGGCTACATCGGACGCTGCCACGCTATCGCTTACTCTCAGGCTTCTACAGTCTTTAAGCTGAAAGGCGAACTGGTACGTGAGATGGTTGCCGAGGTTAGCCCGGACGTAGCGCGCGCTCAGGCCGCCGCGCTGGGCTTTAACCGATCGACCGGGGACTGGCGTGAGCTGGTGGCGGACGAGAATATCGATGTGGTGGATATCTGCGCGCCGAACTTCCTGCATAAGGAAATGGCGCTGGAAGCGATTCGCCACGGAAAGCACGTTTATTCCGAAAAACCGCTGGCGCTGGATGTGGCGGATGCGGAAGAAATGGTTCGCGCAGCGGAAAAAGCCGGGGTAAAAACCCTGGTGGGCTTCAACTACATGAAAAACCCGACCAGCCAGCTGGCGAAAGAGATTATCGCTCGCGGTGAAATCGGTGAAGTCGTGCATTTCTACGGCACTCACAACGAAGACTATCTGGCTAACCCGAACACCCCGCTGGACTGGCACTGCCAGAAAGCGCTGGCCGGGCTGGGCGCACTGGGCGATCTGGCTGCGCATATCGTCAATATGGCGCACTTCCTGGTGGGCAACATCAGCGAAGTCAGCGGCGATATGATGACGGTCATCAAACAGCGTCCGGACCCGAAAGATCCGTCTACGCTGCGCGATGTGGAAAACGAAGATCAGGCCAGTGCGCTGCTGCGCTTTGCCAACGGCGCACACGGCGTGATTGAAACCTCGCGTATTGCCTGCGGCAGCAAAATGGGCCTGACCTATGTGGTCACCGGCACCAAAGGCACCATCCGCTACACCCAGGAGCGCATGGCCGAGCTTGAGCTGTACATTCACGACGAACCGGCCGGTCGCCAGGGCTTTAAAACCATCCTGACCGGGCCTGCGCACCCAGACTATGCGGCATTCTGCATCTCTGCCGGTCACGGTATCGGCTTTAACGATCAGAAAACCGTTGAAGTGCGCGACCTGATTAACGGCATCGCCGCCGATGACCGCATGTGGCCGGACTTCGCCGAAGGCCTGCAGGTGTCGAAAGTGCTGGAGGCGATTGCCGTTTCCGCTGCGGAAGGCCGCTGGATGAAAGTGTAATTCAGAGCGATTTCGCTAAGTAAAACAGGCTGCTGACGCGATCGTCACGCAGCCTTTTTTATTATTTCAGCCCGATAAACCCAATGCGCATACGCGGTATCCATAAGTTATGCGGGTGATGCCCCGTGCTGATTGCCGCCCGCCTGCGGCTAAAGCGTTTAACTTCAAGGGTATTGCATGTATGATAATAATACTCATTTACAACCAAATCCTAACCATGAAACCTCAATCTTCCGTTACCCGCCTGATGTTGGTTGCCGGTGCGCTGGCGCTGGGCGTGATGCTCAGCGGCTGTGACCAGGCCTCCGACGATGCTAAGCCAGCGGCGCAACATGATGCTGCTGCCCATCAGAACGCCGCCGAAGGTGAGCACCACGGCACCGAACATCATGACGCGGCGCACGGTGAACAGCAGCAAAATTCCGCACCGGGTGAAACGTCTGGTTCAGATCGGCAAAACGCGGCGGTAAGCGAACCGCAGAGCTGGCCGCGCACCCTGCAAACGCCGAAAGGCACGTTGACCCTGCAACAGGCACCGAAGCGGATTGTGTCCACCAGCGTCACCCTGACCGGTACGCTGCTGGCGATTAACGCGCCGGTGATCGGTTCCGGCGCCACCGGGCGCAACTCGACGGTGGCGGATGAGCAGGGCTTTTTTACCCAGTGGAGCGCGGTCGCGAAAGAACGCCAGCTAAAACCACTGTACGTCACCGAGCCGAATGCGGAAGCGATTGCGGCCGAGGCACCCGATCTGATTATCATCGCCGCTACCGGCGGTGACTCGGCGATCAAGCTGTACGATCAGCTGTCGACCATTGCGCCGACGCTGGTGATTGATTACGGCAATAAAAGCTGGCAGCAGCTGGCGGTTCAGCTGGGCGATATCACCGGGCACGAGAACGATGCGAAAGCGGTGATTGATCGTTTCGAGCAGCGCGTGCAGCAGGTGAAGCAGGAGATTACTCTGCCACCGCAGCCGGTTTCGGCGCTGGTTTATTATGAAGACGGGCGCGGCGTGAATCTGTGGACGCCGGAATCGGCGCAGGGCAAGCTGCTGACCGAGCTGGGCTTCAGCCTGGCGATGCCGCCTGCTGATGTTCACGGCGGTACCAGCATGGGCAAGCGCAACGACATTATCCAGCTGACCGGTGAGAATATGGCGGCGGGTCTGACGGGCAAGACGATGATTCTGTTCTCGTCCGATGATGAGACGGTGCAGAAGGTGGAGGCGAATCAGTTCCTGGTGCATCTGGAGCCGGTGAGCGCGAAGCGGGTGTATTCGATGGGTCCGGATACGTTCCGTCTGGATTACTACAGCGCCAGCAATATGTTGAACAGCATTGAGCGGGATTTTAAGGCACAGTGATCGCGTTGGTAGAGCTTTGGAATCGGTGACTGGCTTATCGGTGCAGGCCGGGTTCACGGACTCGGCGTGAATACATCCGTGTAGCCTCGACGGGCGCCACCCAGCGCCCCCCCGGGCCGGGACCCCGCCGGCCCCCCGTGGCCCGGGA
>NZ_JACVTS010000011.1:0-192550 GCF_016624545.1 Erwinia sp. S38
CGAACGCAACTGGGTAATGGGCCACTGGCGCTGCTGGGGCTGCGCAGCTTCTCCCTGCCGGAAGACATTTTTAGCGTGGACGCCACCGCTCAGGCACAAGTGCTGGAGAGCACGATACAAGGCGATGACAGGGAGGGAATCGATCAATGAACTATCTGCAAAACTTAGTCGCGGCCTGCCAGGCGGATGAGAAGACGCTGTCGGAACGGGCACAGGCGCATATTTCACGCTGGGAGGGCTGGCTGTTGCCGTTAGAAGAGGGCCATCCGACCGGCGACGATCCCGGCTATGACGATGATTTTCAGCGCATCCGTGAGGAGATGAATAAGCTGTCCGGCTTTGATACCGCGCTGGTCTGCACGCTGGCGGAAAAGCTGCTGACCACGGTGAGCAAAGATCTGCGCATCGTCACTTTTTATATCTGGGCACGTCTGCATCAGGACGGTGAAACAGGGCTTGCCGAGGGGCTGGAATTGCTGGCCGGTGCGATCCAGCGCTTTGGCACTGCGCTGCACCCGCAACGCGAACGCAGCCGACGCTCCGCGCTGGAATGGCTGGGCAGCAGCCGCATGCTGGACAGTCTTGCCCTGTACCCGGAAGTCGACATGGCCGCAATGCAGCGTATTGGCGGCGCGCTGCTGCTGCTGGAGCAGGCACTCCGTCGTCAGGATGGCGAAGCCAGCGCGACGTTTACCAGCCTGTGCCAGGCGCTGGAAATTCGCCTGGCTCAGAGCGGCGGAGCAACAAGCCTGGTGCCACAAACCAGCAGCGAAGAGAACACAACGTCGACCAGCGCATCCACGCCGCTGAT
This sequence comes from Erwinia sp. S38, assembly GCF_016624545.1. NCBI lineage: Bacteria > Pseudomonadati > Pseudomonadota > Gammaproteobacteria > Enterobacterales > Erwiniaceae > Erwinia > Erwinia sp. S38. The sequence goes on from NZ_JACVTS010000011.1 coordinate 812, forward strand.
GACCGCCGTCAGCTCCGGCCGCGACCTGCTGGAACAGGCCAGAGTGCTGGCAAAATACCTGCGTGACCAGCACGGCGGCTGGCTTGCCGGTCATCACCTGATAAAAAGCGTACGCTGGGACACGCTGACCGAACTGCCGCCGCTGGATGCCAGCGGCCGTACACGGCTGGTTCCCCCAAAGCCGGATCACCGCGCACATCTCAAACGCCTGTATCTACAGCAAAGCTGGTCAGAACTGCTGGAACAGAGCGATCGCCTGCTGGCGCAGGGGGTGAACCATCTGTGGCTGGACCTGCAGTGGTATACCTGGCAGGCGCTGGTCAGACAGGACAGTGACAGCGTGCGCGCCGAGATTATCTGTAGCGATCTGAAGGGGCTGATCTCGCGGCTGCCGGGCCTTGAGGCGCTCGCTTTTAACGACGGCACACCCTTTGCCGATGAGGTGACGCTGAACTGGATCAACGTAACGGTGCGCGATGAACTGTCGCAGTGGAACGATGGCCCGGTTACGGCGGCAGCGCCCGCCGGCGATGACGTTCTGAGCCTTGAACCGGAGGTGCTGGCGCTGGCCGACAGCGACGGCATTGAGGCGGCGCTTAACTGGCTACAGGCGCGGCCCGGCATCGTATCCGCCCGCGACCGCTGGCTGGTACGTCTGCTGATGGCGCGGGTTACCGAACAGTACGGAAAAAATGAAATGTCGCTGCATCTGCTTGGTGAACTTGATGACGGGGCACAGGCGCTGACGCTGCAACAGTGGGCGCCTGAACTGATATTCGAGGTAAAAGCCCGCCGCCTGAAGCTGCTGCGATCCAGAGTGTCGCGCAGCGAGGCGGATAAAATCCGGCTGCAACCGGAAATGGATGCCCTGCTTTCCGGGTTGATAGCTATCGATCCGGCACGCGCCGCAGTGCTCTGCGGCTGAGTTCATCCCCGGGAACCAGACCTTCCCACATACCAAAAACCACAACTCAGGTTCTGTTATGGACGATTTAACCCTGCGTTACTACGACGCTGAAATGCGCTACCTGCTTGAAGCCGGTGAAGAATTTGCCCGCGCCCATCCGGACAGAGCGGCAATGCTCAATCTCGACAAGGCCGGGGCGCGCGACCCTTATGTTGAACGCCTGTTTGAAGGCTTTGCTTTTCTGATGGGGAGGCTGCGCCAAAAACTGGATGATGACCTGCCCGAGCTCACCGAAGGGCTGGTCAGCCTGCTCTGGCCACATTATCTGCGAACCATCCCGTCAATGTCGGTGGTGGAATTCACGCCCGAATGGCGGGAAATGAAAGAGATAATGATTATAAATCAGGGTTTTGAAATACAGTCTCGTCCGGTTGGCGATAAAGCAACACGCTGCCGCTATACCACCACCCGTGAGATCGGCCTTCAGCCACTGGCGCTGGAGCAGGCGCGTTTAACGACCGATGCCGAAGGCCGCTCGACAATCTCACTGCGCTTTGCATGCAGCGGTCTGGCCGACTGGAGCCGCATCGATCTGAGCCGTATCCCGCTCTATTTCAACGCCGATGCGCCGCTGGCCTGCGCCATGCATGAGGCTTTTACCATGAACGTGGCCCGGATGTGGCTGCGCCTGCCGGGAGACATCGATCGCCGCCCGCTGGCTGGGCACTTCACCGCGCTGGGATTTGCCGAGGACGATCGCCTGTGGCCGAAGGGCAACAGCAGCTTCAGCGGCTATCAGCTGCTGCTGGAATACTTCACCTTCCGCGAAAAGTTTATGTTCACCGGGCTGTGTGGGCTGGAATCGGTCGAGTTTCCACCATCGCTTCCATGGTTTGAAATCGATGTGGTGCTGGCCGAGCGCTGGGAGCATGACTTCACCTTTAGTACAAAGCATCTGCGCCTTAACTGCGTGCCGGTGATTAATCTGTTTCCGCTGGAATCCGATCCGCTGACGCTCGATTCTCTGCGCACCGAATACCTGCTGCGCCCGATGCGCGTACAGGACGGGCACACCGAGATTTACAGTGTGGATTCGGTCATGTCGGCAAGCCGGCAGGTTTACGTTCCGTTCTCCAGCTTTCGCCATAAGGGCGGGATGATGCGGCATGACGCGCCGGAATATTACTACCACACCCGCGTGCGGCGTGGCCCTTCCGGGCTGCACAGTACCTGGCTGATCCTCGGCGGCGAGGCGTTTGATCGTCATACGGTGCCGGAAAACGAAAGCCTGTCGCTGACGCTGACTGGTACCAACGGACAGCTCCCTCGCCGGGCATTACAGAGCACGCTGCTGGATACCGTTATGAAAAGCACCTCCGTCAGTATTGGTGTCCGTAATCTGTGTGCGCCAACGTTGCCCTGCTACCCACCGGACCGCGATCGCTTCCACTGGCGGGTACTCAGCCACCTCGGCAGTGGATTTTTATCAATGATGGACAACGCTGAGGTGCTGCGCGGCACGCTGGCGCTGTACGAATGGACCGACAGCGAAATGAACCGACGCCGGCTGGAGGCAATTATTGATGTTCGCCACGGTGAAACGGAGCGCTTTGAGCAGGGCTATCTGCTGCGCGGGGTACAGATCGAAGTGACCCTCGACAGCAACGGTTTTGCCGGAAAAGGGGATATCTGCCTGTTCGGTGAAATGCTGAGCCGGTTCTTTGCGCTTTACACCGATATCTACCTGTTTAACCGCCTGATTATCATCCTGCAACCCACCGGAGAACGCCTGGAATGGGAAGAGAAACACAACCGCCGAATTCCCGGCTGACGCCCCGCCTGGAAGCGGACCTGACGCGAATAAACTTTTATCGTTTCTGTCAGCTGCTGGAAAAGCAGGAACCTGCCCGGCCGCTGATGGGCAGCACCAGCCGTCCCTCTGACGACCCGGTTCGCTTCTGTCCTCATCCGGGAATGGGCTTTCCGGCCACGGAGCTGAATGCCGTTGAATATGATGGCGAAGATCAAACCCGGCCACCCGTGGTGCGCACCACCTTTATGGGACTCTATGGCGTTGACTCACCCCTGCCGACGGCATTCCTGGATGATATTAACCAGCAGCGTGAAGGGTACGAAGCGCTACAGGGCTTTCTGGATATCTTCAGCCATCGCATCCTCACTCAGTTTTACCGTATCTGGCGAAAATACTCTTACCCGGCAACCTTTGCCGCAGGGGGAACGGATGCGGTTTCTCAGTCTCTGCTGGGGCTGGTGGGGCTGGGAATTCCGGGCACCGCGAATCATATCGCCACGCCGGTGTCCCGCTTTCTGGCGCTCCTTGGCGTGCTGCGCCAGCCCGGAAAAACCCGGGAGGGGATGCAGGCTCTGGTGCATCTGCTGGCACCGGATACCCGCGTTAACGTCAGCCCCTACAGCCTGCGTCCGGTAAGGACCGATGTGCCGTCAGGTTTTTACGGCGACGAGGATATTTTGCTGGATGGCAACGGCCCGCTGGGGGACGAAGTGATGGATACCAGCAGCCAGCTGCTGGTTGAGCTGCAAACACACAACCCTGAAGAAGCGAGGGGCTGGATGCCGGAAGGCCAGCTCTGGCAGGATTTTCGGGTGATGCTGCGCGTCTATCTGGGGTGGCGGTTTAAAGCGCGTATTCGCCTGACCGTGCCCACCTGCCTGCTGCCCGCTCCGCCGCTGGGTGAAGCACCGCTATGGCTGGGCATGAACGGCGTGCTGGGCGCTGATGGCGACAGGATTCCTGACGATCTACCCGCCACTTTTACCACGGAGCTGGGAAACTACAGCGGCCTGCAACTTGCAACACAGACTCAAGGACAACGACGTGTTACCTACAAATTTAACTAAATCAGCCATCTGGCTGCTGCCGATTCTGGTTCTTAACCTGTCAGGATGCGGGCTGGGTCAGAGCGTCAGCGACGGCACGAAATCTGCCGTATCATCTATTTTCTACAAGAAGATTAAAGTTCTGCACCTGGATTTCGTTGCCCGCGCCGATCTGAATACGGATGCGCGGGAGAATAATTCGCACCCGGAATCCGTGGTGATTCGCGTTTATCAGCTCAGGGAGCGTAAAACCTTTGATAAAACGGTCTATCAGCAGCTGTTGAAAGAGGGCGAGTCGCTGCTGGGCCAGGATCTACTGGCCAGCCGCGATGTCGTGCTCAAGCCGGGCAGTGCCGTGGGCCTTGATATGCCGATGGAGGCCGATGCGAAGTTCGTTGCGGTCGTGGCGCTGTTCCGTCACCCGGACAGTGTGAAACAGGGTTGGAAACAGGTACTGGACCGTGAACAGCTCGATCCGGATAAAGCGCGGGTATTTGAGGCCGGCGCGAACAGCCTCAACCCGATCGCGATCGAGGGGGAGTGATGATGCGAGACCACAACACGCCGTCGCTCTACGAGATACTCTACGGCAACTTTTCCGGCGGCCTCGATCTTCATCAGGTCAGCGAGGAGAACCAGGTGATCCTCTCCGTGCTGGATAATATGCAGCGCATCCTCAACTGCCGGGCCGGTACGCTGGCCCACCTGCCGGACTACGGTCTGCCGGATATGACGCGGATTTTACAGGGGATGCCGGGTACGGCGCATCAGCTGATGAATACCCTTGCCGACGTGCTGCTGAAGTACGAGCCGCGCCTGAAAAAAATCGCGGTAGTGATGCTGGCACAGAAATCCCCCGGCGAACTGCGCTATGCCATCGATGCCGAGCTGAAAGGGATTGGCCTGGTGCGCTACGGCACCGACTTTATGCCGGAGGGAAAAGTGCTGCTGCGCCATCTGCGGGAGCAGCAGTTTATCTAACGGGAGGGGGAGGGCATCACGGTCACGCTCACTCCCACCTGCGGCAAAAGGCCTCAACGTCCGCGTCCTGGAAGTCGGCAAGCCGCTCGATAATCGTTTCCAGCGGCCAGTCCCACCAGGCGATCTGCTGTAGTCTGTGGCCGATCTGCGGTGAAAAGCGCTGCCGGATTGTTTTGGCCGGCACGCCGCCGACGATGGTATAAGGCTCGACGTTTTTACTGACCACCGCCCCGGCGGCAATCACCGCGCCGTCACCGACGGTCACGCCAGGTAGCACGATTGCCGCATGGCCGATCCAGACGTCGTTGCCGATTATCACCTTATCGTCCCGGCGGCGGCTGAAAAATCCGGCGTCGCGCACCGCGCTCGTGGAATAGTATTCCGGGCAATAGGTGATCCGATGCTGCGACGGGCGATCCATCGGATGATTCGGTGCGCCAATACGTACGCTGTTGGCAATCGCCACGAACTTGCCAATCGTAGAATCGGCCACGCTGCAATATTCCCCAACGTAGGAAAAATCACCCAGCCTGCTGTACTCCATCTGGCTGTTCGCCAGCACCTCGCACTGCCTTCCAATATTGCACTCGCGCATACGCACGCTTGGGTCGATCCAGGTTTCTGCTAGCTTTACGTGGCTCATTGACGGTTCTCTCATCGCGGATGGCGTGAGTGTAGGGCCGGGATATGTCGGGAAAATGACGGCAGAGCTGTGTGTTTGAAGGTGGTGCTGCACAGGGTATTGGCTGAGGGAGCGGGTAATAAAATGGTGTCCCCTGCAGGAATCGAACCTGCAACTAGCCCTTAGGAGGGGCTCGTTATATCCATTTAACTAAGGAGACAGCGGCGGGAGTATAGCGCAATTCCTGCCGCAGATTAACTACTTACCGAACTGACTGCGCATTTTACCATCAATTCGCCGTGTGTCCCTGCTGCCTTTGCTTCTCGCGCTTCGCTTTGGCTTCCGCCTCGGCTTTGGCTTTGTTACGCATATCGTTGCGGATTTGCGCGTGGCTGAGCAGGGCAAAAATAAAGGTGCCGCCGATGATATTGCCGGCCAGCGTCGGCAGGGCAAACGGCCAGATAAACTGCTGCCACGGGATGTCGCCGTTAAAGACCAGATAGAAGATCTCGACGGAGCCGACCACGATATGGGCCAGATCGCCCAGCGCAACCAGCCAGGTCATCAGGATAATCACCCAGATTTTGGCGGCACCGGCGGAAGGAAACATCCAGACCATGGTGGCGATAATCCAGCCGGACACCACGGCGTTGGCAAACATCTCGTTCGGCGGATTCTCCATCACTTTCTGACTGATACTGACAAATGCGCTGCGGGTCGCCTCGTCAAAAATGGGCATATGGATAAAGCCCAGCGAGGCCAGCGCGGTGCCGATCAGGTTGCCCAGCAGCACCAGCCCCCACAGCCGCAGCAGCAGCAGCCCGTTACCCACCGTGGGTTTATGCATCATCGGCAGCACCGCCGTGACGGTGTTCTCGGTGAACAGCTGCTGACGAGCCATAATCACGATAATAAATCCGAAGGTGTAGCCGAGGTTCTCCAGTAGAAAGCCGCCCGGCACCTCGTGCAGATTAACCTGGAAAATGCCCTTCGCCATCAGCGAAGCCCCCATCGAAATCCCGGCGGCGATGGCTGAAAACAGCAGCGCCAGGCCGTCGCGCTCCAGCTCTTTTTCCCCTTCCTGACGTATCTGCTCGTGAACCGCGGCGGCGCGGGAAGGCAGCACCTCCTCATCAACTTCAATCTCCTTTCCCTGTTCGCTCTCTTCGCTTTCAACTTCATTTTCAGCGGTTTTATCGTTTGTCTTACTGGTCATCTTTCCCCCGGAGGCACGGTCGTATCCTGTTAAGCGTAGCGGAGTTTTTTATCTGGCAGCGGCGCAGGGGATGAAGGGAAAGCAGGGAAAGGCACGATGTCATGCAATCAGAAGAGTAACAAAGCTTTAACTGCGACGTTTTCATATGCAAATGGAGGTTGTAATAGTGAATTAACCTGGCGTTAGTGTGGATATTTTTCAATGTACTTCCAGGTAGCAGTAGGGCCTGTGATATGATCCATCGCCCTGTATTTAATGTGTGAATTTCCCATGCTGTCTGCCAGAAATCTGACCTGTTTGCGCGATAACCGAACGCTGTTTAGCGGGCTGAGCTTTGCCGTTTCCGCAGGAGAGATTGTGCAGATTGAAGGAGCCAACGGCGCGGGGAAAACCTCGCTGCTGCGTATTCTTGCCGGGCTGAGCCGGGCGGATGAGGGTGAAGTGCTCTGGCAGCAGCAAAGTATTTACCGGCAGCGCGAGGTTTATCACGCCAGTCTGTTGTACCTCGGGCACCAGCCGGGGGTGAAGGCGATTTTGACCCCGTTGGAAAACCTCAGCTTCTACCATGGGGATTGCCCGCAGGCGCTGCTGTTGCAGGCGCTGGAGCAGGTTGAACTTACCGGTTATGAAGACGTTTCGGCGGCGCAGCTGTCGGCGGGCCAGCAGCGGCGCGTGGCGCTGGCGCGGCTGTGGCTGACCCGGGCACCCTTGTGGATACTCGATGAACCGCTGACCGCAATCGATCGAACCGGGGTTGAGGCACTGATGGCGCAGTTTACGCGCCATACCGCAGAGGGCGGTGCGGTAATTCTGACCACTCACCAGCCGCTGCCATCCGGCATGCAGCGGGTCGGCACCGTGCGGCTGACCGCGCCGGAGTACAACTGATGTTCTGGCGCGTGCTGAAACGGGAACTGCGGATTGCGTTCCGCAGCGGATCGGAAGTGATGAATCCGCTGTGGTTCTTTTTGATCGTCATCACCCTGTTTCCGCTGGGCATCGGGCCGGAACCTCAGCTGCTGGCGCGGATTGCGCCGGGCATCGTGTGGGTTGCCGCGCTGCTGTCGTCACTGCTGGCGCTGGAGAGGTTGTTTCGTGATGATTTTATTGACGGCTCGCTGGAGCAGCTGCTGCTGATGCCTGCGCCGCTGCCGCTGACCGTACTCGGCAAGGTGGCCGCGCACTGGATGGTCACCGGCCTGCCGCTGCTGCTGCTATCGCCGCTGGCGGCGCTGCTGCTGTCGCTGGATTATGCCAGCTGGCGGGCAATGGCGTTAACCCTGCTGCTGGGTACGCCAACGCTGAGTTTTCTCGGAGCTATCGGCGTGGGGCTGACCGTCGGGCTGCGGCGCGGTGGCGTATTGTTAAGCCTGCTGGTTCTGCCGCTGGCCATCCCGGTGCTGATTTTTGCCAGCAGCGCGATGGATGCCGCAGGGCAGGGGCTGCCGATTAGCGGCTATCTGGCGATCCTGGGCGCTTTGCTGGCCGCCAGTTCTGCCCTTGCGCCGTTTGCCACCGCCGCTGCGCTGAGGGTCAGCGTGCAGTAGCGTGATGTAAAGTAAACTGCGGCGCGTTACGCATACGATTTTCTTTTATTTTTAGCAGGTTTAATCATGTTGAAATGGATTCATCAACTTAGTAAGCCGGAGCGGCTATATCGAATATGCGGTCGTTTGACCCCCTGGTTTGCGGTCGCTGGCGCAATAACGCTACTGCTGGGATGGGGGTGGGGATTCGGTTTTGCTCCGGCCGACTATCAACAGGGCGACAGCTATCGCATCATTTATATCCATGTGCCCGCCGCGATGTGGTCAATGGGCGTCTACGCCACGATGGCCGCTGCGGCGTTTGTTGGCCTGGTGTGGCAGTGGAAAACCGCCGATCTCGCCGCCGCCGCCATGGCCCCGATCGGTGCCGTGTTTGCTTTTATCGCTCTGGTGACCGGCGCGGCTTGGGGAAAACCCATGTGGGGCACCTGGTGGATTTGGGATGCCCGGCTCACTTCGGAGCTGGTGCTGCTGTTCCTTTATATGGGCGCTATCGCTCTGCGGAATGCATTTGATGACAGCCGGACCGGCGGGCGAGCAGCCGGGTTGCTGATCCTCGTCGGCGTGGTGAATCTGCCGATTATTCACTACTCGGTCGACTGGTGGAACACCCTGCATCAGGGATCTTCCGGCATGATGCAGCAGGCGATCGATCCGAGTATGCGTACGCCGCTGCGCTGGTCAATTCTCGGTATGCTGCTGGTCTTTGTCACTCTTACCCTTATGCGCCTGCGCAACCTGCTGTTGCTGAGCGAAAGCCACCGCCCGTGGGCCGTAGCGATCGCGATGAAAGGAGGGTGCAGGTTATGACTCCGGCATTCTCCAACTGGCAGGATTTCTTCGCCATGGGCGGCTATGCCAGCTATGTCTGGCTGGCGGTGGCTTGTGCACTGCTGGGCCTCGGCGGCCTGACACTCCACACCGTCATCCAGCGCCGCCGGTTACTGACGGCGATCCGCCAGCGTGAAGCACGCGAACAGCGTATTCGGGCGGCAAAAAGCCGTAGAAATCGCCCCGCGTCGGCAGGGGAGCCATCATGAATCAACGCCGCAAAAACCGTCTTATCCTCACGCTGGTGGTGCTGGCTGGCCTCGGCATTGCCACGGCGCTGGTGATGTATGCGCTGCGCGCCAATATTGACCTGTTCTATACCCCCAGCGAAATTATTTACGGCAAAGGGGAAGCGCAGCAGAAACCCGAACCGGGCCAGCGGCTGCGGGTCGGCGGCATGGTGATGCCGGGCAGCGTTAAGCGCGATCCCCATACGCTGAAAGTGTCTTTCCAGCTATACGATAACAGCGGGGTGATTAACGTCAGCTATGAGGGGATTCTGCCGGATCTGTTCCGTGAGGGGCAGGGAGTGGTGGCCCAGGGCGTGCTGGAGGACAGTCGCCACGTGATGGCGAAAGAAGTGCTGGCGAAGCACGATGAGAAATATACGCCGCCGGAAATTACCGATGCGATGAAGAAAAATCATCGGGCACCGGCGTCCGGGGTGAGCCAGGGAGGTCAGCCATGATCCCGGAAATCGGCAGTTTCCTGCTGTGCCTGGCTCTGGGTGTGTCCCTGTTGCTGCTTATCTATCCGCTGTGGGGCGCTGCCCGCCGGGATGCGCGTCTGATGGCGATGGCGCGGCCTTTGGCTGTTGCTCTGTTTACCTGCGTTGCCGCTGCTTTTCTTATTCTGGTTCACGCCTTTGTGGTGAATGATTTTAGCGTGGCGTACGTGGCGGCTAACTCCAACAGCCTGCTGCCGGTCTGGTATCGCGTGGCGGCAACATGGGGCGCACATGAGGGATCGCTGCTGCTGTGGGTGCTGCTGCTCAGCGGCTGGACGCTGGCTGTCGCCCTGTTCAGCCGCAGCATGCCGCAGGAGGCTATCGCCCGCGTGCTGGCGGTGATGGGGATGATCAATCTGGCGTTTCTGCTATTTATTACCCTGACCTCTAACCCGTTTATTCGCACGCTGCCGGATCTGCCGATTGACGGTAACGATCTGAACCCGATGCTGCAGGATATCGGACTGATCTTCCATCCGCCGCTGCTGTATATGGGTTACGTGGGCTTTTCCGTAGCCTTTGCTTTTGCGATTGCTTCGCTGCTGGCCGGCCGTCTGGATACGGCGTGGGCCCGCTGGTCGCGAACGTGGACCCTCGCCGCATGGGTATTTCTGACCGCAGGTATCGTGCTGGGATCGGCCTGGGCCTATTACGAGCTGGGCTGGGGAGGCTGGTGGTTCTGGGACCCGGTCGAAAACGCTTCGCTGATGCCGTGGCTGGCGGGAACGGCGCTGCTGCACTCGCTGGCGGTTACCGAAAAGCGCGGGGCGTTTAAGGCGTGGACGGTGCTGCTGGCGATTTCCGCCTTTTCGCTCAGCCTGCTGGGGACGTTCCTGGTGCGCTCCGGCGTGCTGGTTTCGGTGCACTCTTTTGCCTCCGATCCGGCGCGCGGTATGTTTATCCTCGCCTTCCTGGTGATCGCGATCGGAGGTTCGCTACTGCTGTATGCCATTAAGGGGGGGCGGGTACGCGGCAGAGTGCAAAACGAACTCTGGTCGCGCGAATCGTTTCTGTTGGGCAACAACGTGTTGCTGATCGCCGCCATGCTGGTGGTGCTGCTGGGTACTATGCTGCCGCTGGTACATAAGCAACTGGGGCTGGGCAGTATTTCCATCGGCGAGCCATTCTTTAATACGCTGTTTACCTGGCTGATGGCGCCACTGGCGCTGATGTTGGGTATCGGGCCGCTGGTGCGCTGGCGGCGGGACAGTCCGAAAACGCTGTGGAAACGGCTTGGTGTTGCCGCGCTGACGACCTGCGTACTGTCGATTCTGCTGCCGTGGCTGATGCAGGACCGGATTGAGGCGATGACCGTCGTCGGCCTGCTGATGGCAATCTGGGTGATCCTTCTGACGCTGATGGAGCTGCACGAGCGCGCAACCCATCGTCACGGATTCTTCAGGGGACTGCTGTGCCTGTCGCACAGCCACTGGGGGATGGTGCTCGGCCATCTCGGCGTGGCGGTCACGGTGATTGGCATCGCCTTCAGCCAGAACTACAGCGTGGAGCGTGACGTCAGGATGAAGGCCGGAGACTCGGTGGATATCCATAATTATCATTTCACATTCCGCGCGCTACACAATCTGCAGGGCCCGAACTACTCTGGCGACGTCGGTGTTATCGATGTCACCCGCAACGGCCAGCAGGAGGCGACGCTGTATGCGGAAAAACGCTACTACAGCGTTGCCCGCATGATGATCACCGAAGCCGCGATCGATGGTGGTTTGACGCGCGATCTTTACGCCGCGCTGGGGGAAGAACTGGGCGGAGACTCCTGGGCGGTGCGTATTTACTACAAACCGTTCGTGCGCTGGATTTGGTTTGGTGGCCTGCTGATGGCCGCAGGTGGCGTGCTTTGCCTGCTGGACCCCCGCTACCGTTCGCGTAAAAAAGCGCAGGAGGCGTTATGAACAGGAAAATACTGTTTATCCCGCTGTTCCTGTTTCTGCTGCTGGCGGCTGCGCTGATGTGGCAACTGAGCCGCAACGCCAATGGCGACGATCCCACGCGTCTTGAATCCGCGCTGGTGGGTAAACCGGTGCCGGAATTCCGGCTGGAGTCGCTGGAGCAGCCGGGGAAAGTGTACGACAGATCGGTGATGCTGACCGGTCAGCCGCTTCTGCTGAACGTCTGGGCGACCTGGTGCCCGACCTGCCGGGCGGAACATCAATATTTAAATACGCTGGCAACGCAGGGAGTGCGTGTGGTGGGGCTGAACTATAAGGACGATCGCCTGAAGGCGGTGAACTGGCTGAATACTCTGGGAAATCCTTACATCCTGAGCCTGTATGACGGTGACGGCATGCTGGGGCTGGATCTGGGCGTGTATGGCGCACCGGAAACGTTTCTGATCGATGACAGGGGGATTATCCGCTATCGCCACGCCGGGGATATGAACGAACAGGTCTGGCGGGATGAGCTAGAGCCGCTCTGGCAGCAGTACAGCCGGGAGAGCAGCCAGTGAAGCCGTTTCTGATTGCGCTGGCACTGATGCTGTTGAGTACCAGCGTGCTGGCGGACAGCATCGATACTTATCAGTTTGATTCAGTCAACCAGGAGCAGCAGTATCGCCATCTGACTGAGTCACTGCGCTGCCCCAAATGCCAGAATAACAGCATCGCCGACTCTAACTCGATCATCGCGGCGGATATGCGGCTGAAGGTTTATGAGCTGCTGCACCAGGGGCAAACCCCGGAGCAGATTAAGGCGTGGATGATCGATCGCTACGGTAATTTTGTTTCCTATCAGCCCCCGCTACAGCTCTCCACGCTGATCCTGTGGGCGGGGCCGGCGCTATTTGTTGCCATGGGGGCACTGATCATTGTGCTACGCGGCAGGCAGCGTTTAAGTGTAAGTGATGCCGATGCCGATGCCGATGCCGATGCCGATGCCGATGCCGAAGGCGTGAGTCAACGTGTGGGAGGCAGCCAGTGTTACGACGTTGGTCGGCTGGAACCGAATGCCGGGAGCCAGGCGACGGAGTTCGCGCGAGCGCCGTCCCTGCCGGGAGCGTCAGGTCTGGCGGATGGCGGGCTTATGTTGCCCCCTCCATGCGATCCTGCCAGCCGGAACCCTGTCCAGACAAATCCGCCGTCCGCCCGGCCACTGAGCCGTTGGGTACTGCTTCCCGGCGGCGTGCTGCTGGCGGTTATCAGCGTGGGGTTTTATCTGAAAACCGGCGGCCTGTCGCAGGTGCTGGCCTGGCAGCAGGTAAAAAGCGATCTGCCCGCGCTGCGCAGGCAGGTGATGGACCCGCAGGCCGCGCCCTTGAATATGGAACAGCTGGCCCGGCTGGCGCTCGGAATTCGCAGCGAACTGCAGCAGGAGCCGCATAATCTGAACGACTGGATGATGCTCGGGCGGCTGGGAATGGTACTGAATAACGCCACCCTCGCCACGCAGTCCTTCGAACGCGCCCTGCAGCTGGCACCGGATAATCCCGACGTCAGGCTGAGCTATGCTGAAGTGCTGGCGCGATCCGCTGATCCGCAGGACAACAGCCAGGCAACGGTGATGCTGCGTGATATGCTGAAACACGACGGCAACAACCTTCGTCTGCTGGGTTTATTGGCATTTAATGCCTTTGGCCAGCAGGATTACACCGCAGCCATCGAAGCCTGGGATAAGATGTTGGCGCTTTTACCGGCCAAAGATGCGCGTGTTGAGGTCATTCGCCGCAGTATTGAGCGGGCCAAAAGCGCATCGGGTCAGCAAAGCAGCCATCTGGCGATTCAGGTAAATCTGTCGCCGGAGGCAGAAAAAATGTTACCGGAAGGTGGAGTGTTGTATATTTCTATTTCTGACGGAACCACTCCAGTTCCCGTTGCGGTGAAGCAGTTGTCGCTGAGCCATTTTCCTCTATCGCTCACGCTGGATGACAGTAACGCAATGATGCCGGAGCGCTTGCTATCAGCGCTGCATCAGGTGCGAGTTCGCGTACGTATTTCACGCGACGGCAGCGCCAATCCTCAACCCGGTGACTGGTTCGGGCTGAGCGAGGTTACGCCATTCAACGGTCAACAGCAGCTTGCGGTCACTATCGACCAGCAGGTGGCAGGCGATAATCCATAAACCAGTACAGGGAGAAAAAAATGAACTATCGCCTGACGGGCTTAGTGCTGGCAAGCGTAATGATGGTGGGCTGCGCCAGCTCTAAGAACGCCGATGATCCTCAGGGACGTTCCGATCCGCTGGAAGGCTTCAACCGGTCAATGTTCAACTTTAACTACAACGTGCTGGACCCGTACGTCCTCCGGCCCGTTGCGGTAGCATGGCGAGACTACGTGCCGGTGCCGGCGCGAAACGGCCTGGGCAACTTCTTTAGTAACCTTGATGAACCGGCATCGATGGTGAACTACTTCGTTGAGGGAAATCCCTACAAGGCTATGATCCACTTTAACCGTTTCTTCCTGAACACCCTGTTGGGGATGGGCGGTCTGATTGATGTGGCCAGCATGGCTAACCCGAAACTGGCGAAAGAAGAACCGCGCGCCTTCGGTAGCACGCTGGGCCATTACGGCGTGGGTTACGGCACATATGTGGTGGTGCCGGGCTACGGCAGCTTTACGCCGCGTGAGGATGTCGGTGGTATTGTCGACGATCTCTATCCGCCGCTGTCATGGCTGACGTGGTGGATGTCCGCCGGTAAGTGGGCGCTGGAAGGTATTGAAACCCGCGCGCAGCTGCTGGATTCCGACTCTATCCTGAGCAATTCGAAAGATCCTTATGCGTTTATGCGTTCGGCTTACTTCCAGCATCATGATTTCCTTGCCAGCGACGGCAAGCTGATCCCGCAGGAAAATCCGAATGCGGCGGCGATCAAAGACGAACTCAACGATATTGATGCGCCGTAATTTTCGCGTCGCATAGTTGTTTTCGCGCTGCCTAATAAAAGGCCCGCCGGGAAACCAGCGGGCCTTTTTCATGCTGAACGATAATCAGAACTTGTAGTTAAAGCTTGCGCCGTACAGCCACGCTTTACCGGTAGAGTTAAAGGTATAAGGGCCTTCTTTCACCGTGACGTGCTGGCCGTGCATATAGGAAACGCCGACGTCAACCGATGCATCTTCATTGAAGGCATAAGACGTACCGGCGCTCAGCCACAGACGGTCCTGATCGGGAATGGAAATAGAGCGGGTCTGTGCCGGAACCGGGCTGTCATCGAAGGCGATACCGGTACGGAATGTCCAGTGATCGTCATGATAGTAGGTGGTACCCAGCGCGATGCGGTAAGCATCTTTAAAGCTCTCATCTTTGTAGAACAGCTGCTGGCCGCTGGTGCCGGTGGCTTTCAGCTCCTGGAACTGGCTCCAGCTGGTGTAGGCCAGGCTGTAGTGTACGGCCCACTTCGGTGCCACCTTATGGAAGCCTGACAGTTCCCACATTTCCGGCAGATTCAGCGTCAGTGCACCAGGAATCGTATTACCGTCGGTGCCAAACGGCAGGCCAAGGCCCAGCGCCTGGTTCAGTGGGTTAATCGAGCTTGGCAGGCTGCTGCGATAATCGCCGTCGAAATCGATCTTCACTTCTGAACGGTAGGTCAGACCGAAGCGGTTATTGTCATCCACTTCATAAAGAATACCGGCATTCCAGCCGTAGCCCCATTCATCACCCTTCAGATGGGCAATCTGGGTGTTTGCCGGGATACCCAGCGAGCCGAGGGATTCACCGGCGTAGCGTTCAATTTTGGCACGAGCATAAACCGCATCAAAGCCCACGCCGAAGCTGAAATGCTGATTCAGACGGTAGGCGGTGCTGAGGTTAAAGTTCATGGTAGTCAGGTCGGTTTTACCGGCGTACGGCCCGGCGGTGTAGCTGTCGTTGAACTCGGTAGCCAGACCGTAGTTAGAGGTGACGCTGGCACCTAACCACCACTGATCGTTAAGCGGCTGCACGTAGTGAATATTCGGCACCCAGGCGGTAGGGGCGATATTGCTGGCATCCAGGCTGTTGCCGCTGGCCGACTGGCCGTCGATATCAACACCGGGATCGATAAACACCGCGCCGACGGAGAACATCGGGCGATCCATCAGCGCCATGGTTGCAGGGTTACGGCTGGCGGACGCGGCGGTATCGCCCATCGCACCTTCACCGGAGTAGGCACGACCTAAACCAATCGAGGAAAATTCATTCAGTTGAAAGCCAGCCGCAAACACATTTGAAGAAACAAGGGCCACTGCCACGGCAAGTGTGGATTTCGTAAACAGGTTTTTATGGTTCATAACCACAACCTCATTAGATTTTATTAAACTCTGTTACCTGAAGTAACAAGGGATCGCGGATTGTAGGGACTGACTGACGGGCAACAAATCAGACCAGTGGCCCAAGTATAGGTCCGACCTGTACAGATGTTGCAATAATGTTTTCGACTTATTTCCAAAATGATGCAAGAAAAGAGATCTGCCTAACAAAAACTTACAGGTAGAAATTTCGAACAACGCCGCTGATTGCGGTGGATCAAATAATAGTGTGATTTTCATCACTTCACGGACTCATTTCGCGCGTCTGCTGGAGCGGGAAAAGCGTCAGGCGTAAAATGGATTTAGTCTTAAATTAACCTGCCGCCTTCCTGTCGCGGCATGCCGGAGGATGAAATGACCGACGCAATTAACCGCTGTAGCGCCAGCGAAACGGCAGCCTGTTGCTGCGTTGATGTGGGCACCGTGATGGATAACACCGACTGCACGGCGGCTTACAATCGTACCTTTGCCAATCGCAGCGAAGCCGAAGCGATGCTGACCTCGCTGACAGCGAAAGCGCGTGAGGTTGAGTCCGATCCCTGCGCGATCGACAGTACGTTTACCGAAACGCCGGAAGGCGTGGTGCTCGACTGTAGCTTTACCTTCTGCTGCCAGGCCGAAACGCTGATATTCCAGCTTGGTCTGCGCTGAACCACGCTCTTGCCTGTGCTGACAGGCTATGGGGAGCGGCCATGCTCCCCTTAAACCGTGTTTGCTCTCGCATTTTTTTCTTCCCGCCGTAGCGCCCCGTTATATTCTGGTTAACACTGAGGAGGTCAGACCTCTTTGGCAGTGATGCCGTCCATCGACACGAAACAGGTGATAATAATGAGCAAAGCGCTACCTTTGCTGACGCGCCAGGGCGACCGCATCGCCATTACCCACGGGCTGCGCACGCCGTTTGCTAAGCAGGCGACGGCTTTCCACGGCATCCCGGCGCTGGAGCTGGGCAGAATGGTGGTCAGTGAGCTGCTGGCCCGCAGCGATATTCCCGCCGATATCATCGATCAGCTGGTCTTTGGCCAGGTGGTGCAGATGCCGGAAGCGCCAAATATTGCCAGGGAAATCGTGCTGGCCAGCGGTATGAGCGTCCACACCGACGCGTACAGCGTCAGCCGCGCCTGTGCCACCAGCTTTCAGGCGGTGGCAAACGTGGCGGAAAGCCTGATGGCGGGCAGTATTCAGGTGGGGATCGCCGGCGGTGCAGACTCCTCTTCCGTATTGCCGATTGGCGTCAGCCGCAAACTGGCAAGAACGCTGGTCGATCTCAACAAGGCGCGCACCCTGTCACAAAAACTCAAGCTGTTCAGCCAGCTGCGCCCGCGCGATTTACTGCCGGTGCCGCCTGCCGTTGCCGAATACTCCACCGGACTGCGCATGGGGGATACCGCCGAACAGATGGCAAAAAGCCACGGTATCAGCCGCGAGCAGCAGGACGCGCTGGCACACCGCTCGCACCAGCGCGCGGCGCGTGCCTGGCAGCAGGGGCTGCTGAATCAGGAGGTAATGACCGCCTTCACACCCCCCTGGCAGGCCGCGTTGGAACAGGACAACAACGTGCGCCCCGACTCCAAGCCGGAAGACTATGCCCGCCTGCGGCCGGCGTTCGATCGCCGCCACGGTACGGTGACCGCCGCCAACAGCACGCCGCTCACCGACGGCGCGGCGGCGGTGATCCTGATGACCGAATCCCGCGCGCGTGAGCTGGGCATCACCCCGCTGGGCTATCTGCGCAGCTACGCCTTCACCGCGATTGGCGTGCGAGAGGATATGCTGCTGGGACCGGCGTGGTCCTCGCCGCTGGCGCTGGAGCGTGCGGGCATCACCCTCAGCGATCTGACGCTAATCGATATGCACGAGGCGTTTGCTGCGCAGACCCTCGCCAATCTTAAAATGTTCGCCGACGAGCGCTTCGCCCGCGAGGTACTGAATCGCCCGCACGCGCTGGGCGAAGTCAATGAAGAGATCTTTAACGTGCTGGGCGGTTCCATCGCCTACGGCCACCCGTTCGCGGCCACCGGAGCGCGGATGATCACCCAAACGCTGAATGAGCTGCGGCGTCGCGGCGGCGGTCTGGGACTGGTCACCGCCTGCGCGGCGGGTGGTCTTGGCGCGGCAATGGTTCTGGAGGCGGAATAATGGAACAGTCATCAGCATTTACTCTGACGATGCGGCTGGACAACGTCGGGGTGATTACCATCGACGTCCCGGGCGAGAAGATGAACACCCTGAAAGCGGAATTCGCCGCAGAGATCCGCAGCGTACTCAAGCGCGCCTGTGCCAATCCGCAGCTGGTCGGGTTGGTGATCGTCTCCGGCAAGGCGGACTCGTTTATTGCCGGTGCGGACATCGCGATGATTGCCGCATGCGATAGCGCGCAGCAGGCGGAAAAGCTGGCGCAGCAGGGGCAGAAGGTGATGGCCGAAATCGCAGGATTGCCGGTGCCGGTGGTGGCGGCGATCCACGGGGCCTGTCTTGGCGGCGGTCTTGAGCTGGCGCTGTCCTGCCATCATCGCGTCTGTAGCCTTGATGAGAAAACCCGCCTGGGATTACCGGAGGTGCAACTCGGTTTACTGCCGGGTTCGGGCGGCACGCAGCGCCTGCCGAGATTAATCGGTGCCTCGATGGCGCTGGACATGATCCTGAGTGGAAAAACGCTGCGCCCACGGCAGGCGCTAAAATGTGGGCTGGTGGATGAAGCCGTGCCGCACGCTATCCTGCTGGAAACGGCGGTAAAGACGGTGCTGAAAGCGCGTGAGGCAAGAAAACCGCTGCCGCTGCGCGAGCGGCTGCTGAGCGGACCGGCGGGCAGGGCGCTGCTGTTTAACATGGCGAAACGCCGGGCGCAGGCGAAGACTCACGGCAACTATCCGGCGGTGGATAAAATCCTGACGGTAGTGCGCCAGGGACTGGAACAGGGCAGCAGCAGCGGCTACGAAGCGGAGGCGAGGGCCTTTGGCGAGCTGGCGATGACGCCGGAATCGGCGGCACTGCGCGGGCTGTTTTTTGCCACCACCGCGCTGAAAAAAGATCCGGGAGCCGCAGGCAAACCGCGAACGCTGCACAGCATTGGCGTACTGGGCGGCGGGCTGATGGGCGGCGGTATCGCCTGCGTGACCGCCACCCGAGCCGGGCTGCCGGTGCGCATCAAGGATATTAATGCACAGGGCATCAACCACGCGCTGAAAACCAGCTGGCAGGTATTAAGCAAAGCTGTTAAGCGTCGCCATCTGACGGAAGCCGGGCGACAGCAGCAGATGGCGCTGATTACCGGATCGACCGATTATCAGGGCTTCAGCCAGCGCGATGTGATTATTGAAGCGGTGTTTGAAGACCTGGCTCTCAAGCAAAAAATGGTAGCGGAAGTTGAAGCTCACTGCGGGCCGCAGACGATCTTTGCCTCCAATACCTCTTCGCTGCCGATTGCCGATATCGCCGCCGGGGCGCAGCGGCCGGAAAATGTCATTGGCCTGCACTATTTCAGCCCGCCGGAAAAAATGCCGCTGGTTGAGGTCATCCCGCACGCGGGCACCAGCGATGTGACCGTAGCAACGGCGGTGGCGCTGGCTAAAAAACAGGGCAAAACGGCGATTGTGGTGGCGGATAAAGCCGGTTTTTACGTTAATCGTATCCTTGCCCCCTACGTGATTGAGGCGATGCACTGCCTGCTGGCCGGGGAACCGATCGAAGCGATTGACGATGCGCTGGTGAAGTTTGGCTTCCCCGTTGGCCCGGTGCAGCTGCTGGATGAAGTCGGCATTGATGTCGGCACACATATTATGCCGGTGCTGGAAAAGGCGTGGGGTGAGCGTTTTGCGCTGCCATCGGCGCTGGGCGCGGTGCTTAACGATAACCGTAAAGGGCGAAAAAACGGTCGGGGCTTTTATCTGTACGGCAAACGCCCGGGTGGGAAGAAAAAGGCCGATGCGGAGATCTATCGCCTGCTGAAGCTGTCGCCAAAACCTTGTCTTAGCGCACAAGATATTGCTACGCGTTGTGTGATGATGATGCTCAACGAGGCGGCCCGCACTCTGGATGAACAGGTGGTGGGCAGCGTGCGGGATGGCGATATCGGTGCGGTGTTCGGCATTGGTTTCCCACCGTTTCTCGGCGGGCCGTTCCGCTACATGGACCGGATGGGCATCGCTCAGGTGGTCGCGGCCCTTGAGCAGCTGGAACAGCGATTCGGTTCTCGCTTCGGCCCCTGCGAACGGCTGAAAAAAATGATGGAAGAACAGAAAACCTTCTACGGACCGGATGTTACGCTGGATAGCGGCGGCGTTTCAGCGGGTTAATTCTGACCGATAAGTAGGTTGCTCTGTTGGGTTGTTATACCGGTCGCTCACTAAGTAAACAATCGGTTGACTATACTAAAGGCATTAGGTACAACACACTGTTCATTCTCTGAATGAAGAGTCGGTGGCGTTGTACCTCCGGCGTTTTTGTTTAACAACAGCGGTGCTATATGCAAGTTTTTATAATGCGTCACGGTGATGCGGCTCTGGATGCAGCCAGTGATTCAGTAAGACCTCTAACCCACTGCGGCTGTGATGAGTCCCGTCAAATGGCGGCCTGGCTTAACGGTCAGTCTGTGGATATCGAACGCGTGCTGGTCAGTCCTTACCTGCGGGCAAGGCAGACTCTGAATACGGTGCGTGAAGCACTGAACCTGCCGTCAGGCGAAGAGGTCTTGCCTGAACTGACGCCCGGTGGCGACCCGGCCCAGGTGGCAAGCTACCTGCAAGTGCTGGCTGATAAAGGCGTAAAATCGGTGCTGGTGATTTCGCACCTGCCGCTGGTGGGGTATCTGGTTGCAGAACTGTGCCCGCAGGAAGCGCCGCCGATGTTTTCTACTTCCGCCATTGCCTGCGTTGATTTCGATCCGGACAGCGCCCAGGGCAAACTTGAGTGGCAGGTTTCACCCGCCAAACTTGCCAAAGCGATCTAGCTTACGGCTCCGGGGTCGGCCTCGTTCTGCGGTCGGCCCATATTGTCCCGCCCACCTTTTAGTTCCGGCTTCTTGCGCAAGGGCTGAGGCCTTTACGGCAGCTCCGGCGGCGTCCACTCTTCCACTTCAATCAGCACCAGCAGGGCCGCATCGCCTCCGAACAGCTTGGGTGCCTGATGAAACGCCGTGACCCACGGATGCTGGGCCAGCCATAGCGGCGTCTGCTGCTTCAGAATATGTTTGCCGTGCCCGTGCATCACGCTTGCGCAAAAAATATGCTCGCGCCGACAGGCGGCAATCAGCGCACCGAGTTCCTGCTTGGCCTGCTGCTGGGTCAAACCGTGCAGATCGAGAAAAATCTCCGGCGTATAGTCACCGCGCCGCAGTTTTTTTAACTCGTAGTGGCTGACGTCGGATCGCACATAGCGAACCGGGCCTTCGTTGGCCAGCAACGGCTGGAATTCATCGGAAAAATAGTGGCTGGCATCCATCTGCTCGGACAGCAGGCGTTTTTGCGGCACTTCGCTGATTTTTTTACGCGGCGGTTTGTGCACAATGGTGTCCTGCGCCAGCTTGCGCGTCCCGCTCATCAGCCCGCGAAACAGCGCCTTGTCCTCCACGCTCAGTTTCTCTTTTTTACTCATCTCAACTCACTGCTTGTTCTCAGAATAGCGCGGGCATCAGGCCAGCATTCAGCATCATCATACTGTTTTCAGCCGCTAGTCTACCTTTTCTTCCCCCGGGGACTAAACAAATCTCAGCTTTTTCACCCCCTCGCGCTGAATTATCTGCGTCTTCGTGGCAAACTAGCGCCCGGGTTTAACGAACGGCCTGCGGAGGGCACTTTGGACAAAATTTTCGTCGATGAAGCAGTGAATGAACTGCACACCATTCAGGATATGTTGCGCTGGTCGGTCAGCCGCTTTTCTGCTGCTGATATCTGGTACGGCCACGGCACCGACAATCCCTGGGACGAAGCCGTTCAGCTGGTGCTGCCAACGCTCTACCTGCCGCTGGATATCCCGGAAGATATGCGCACCGCGCGTCTGACCTCCAGCGAGCGTCACCGCATCGTTGAGCGGGTGATTCGCCGCGTTAACGAGCGTATTCCGGTGGCCTATCTGACCAATAAAGCCTGGTTCTGCGGCCATGAATTTTACGTTGATGAGCGGGTGCTGGTGCCGCGCTCGCCGGTGGGTGAGCTGATCAACAACCGTTTCTCCGGCATCATCAACGATGAGCCGCGCCACATTCTGGATATGTGCACCGGCAGCGGCTGTATCGCCATTGCCTGTGCCTACGCCTTCCCGGAAGCGGAAGTGGATGCGGTAGATATCTCAACCGACGCGCTGGCGGTCACCGAGCAGAACATCAGCGCTCACGGCCTTGACCAGCACGTCACGCCGATCCGCGCCGATCTGTTCCGCGGACTGCCGGAAACGCAGTACGATCTGATCGTCACCAATCCGCCGTACGTCGATGCGGACGATATGGACGATCTGCCTGATGAATATCGCCACGAGCCGGAACTGGGCCTGGCCGCAGGGCGCGACGGCCTGAAGCTGGTGCGCCGCATTCTGGCCTGTGCGCCAAACTATCTGAGCGATGACGGCGTGCTGATTTGCGAAGTGGGCAACAGCATGGTGCACATGATTGAACAGTACCCGGATGTGCCCTTCACCTGGCTGGAGTTCGATAACGGCGGTGACGGCGTGTTTATGCTGACTAAACAACAGATTATCGATGCTCAGCATCACTTCAAAATTTACAAAGACTAATTAGAAAAACAGAGCGAGGAGCCAGCATGGCGGGTAATACCATTGGACAAGTATTTCGGGTAACGACGTTTGGTGAATCACACGGTATTGCCCTCGGCTGTATCGTTGACGGCGTGCCACCGGGCATTCCACTGACCGAAGCCGATTTGCAGCACGATCTCGACCGTCGCCGCCCTGGCACCTCGCGCTATACCACTCAGCGTCGCGAACCGGATCAGGTAAAAATCCTTTCCGGCGTGTTTGAAGGCCGCACCACCGGCACCAGCATCGGCCTGCTGATCGAAAACACTGACCAGCGTTCACAGGATTACGGCACGATCAAAGATCTGTTCCGTCCCGGCCATGCCGATTACACCTACGATCAAAAATACGGCTTCCGTGACTATCGCGGCGGCGGCCGTTCATCCGCCCGTGAAACCGCCATGCGCGTTGCGGCGGGAGCCATTGCTAAAAAATATCTGGAAATGAAGCACGGTATTAAAGTGCGCGGCTACCTGGCGCAGATCGGCGAAGTGGCCTGCGAGCTGAAGGACTGGGATCAGGTTGAGCAGAACCCGTTCTTCTGCCCGGACCCGGACAAAATCGACGCGCTGGATGAACTGATGCGCGGCCTGAAAAAAGAGGGCGACTCGATTGGCGCAAAAGTGACGGTCATGGCGGAGCGCGTTCCGGTGGGCCTCGGCGAGCCGGTTTTCGATCGCCTGGACGCCGACCTGGCGCACGCGCTGATGAGCATCAACGCGGTGAAGGGTATTGAAATCGGTGACGGCTTCGCGGTGGTTAACCAGCGCGGCAGCCAGCACCGTGATGAAATCCGTGCTAACGGTTTCCAGAGCAACCACGCGGGCGGTATTCTCGGCGGCATCAGCAGCGGCCAGACCATTATTGCGCACCTGGCGATGAAACCGACTTCCAGCATTACCGTACCGGGTCAGACCATCACCCGCAGCGGTGAAGAAGTCGAGATGATCACCAAGGGGCGTCACGATCCCTGCGTGGGCATTCGCGCAGTGCCGATCGCCGAAGCGATGATGGCGATTGTGCTGATGGACCACTTGCTGCGCCACCGCGCGCAGAATGCGGATGTTCATACCGATATTCCACGCTGGTAACGACGATGAAAAAGACGCTGCTTGTGCTGTGCTCCCTGCTGATTTCTGCGGCTTCCCTGGCGGCCACGCCGTGGCAGACAATCCGTCAGCCGATTAGCGGTGCGCCGCAGTCGATTGGCGCGTTCTCTAACGGCTGTATTATCGGCGCTCAGGCGCTGCCGCTGGAGGCTCCGGGTTATCAGGTGATGCGCACCGATCAGCGTCGTTATTTTGGTCATCCCGATCTGATCGCTTTTATCCAGCGCCTTAGCACCCGCACCACCCAGCTGGGTCTGGGCGAAGTGCTGGTGGGGGATATGGGCATGGCGGCCGGTGGGCGCTTCAGCAGCGGCCACGCCAGTCACCAGTCCGGTCTGGACGTGGACATCTGGCTACAGCTGCCGAAGCAGCGCTGGACGCAGCAAATGCTGCTGAAGCCGCAGCCGCTGGATCTGGTCAGCGCCGACGGTAAAAACGTCGTTGCCCGCCACTGGCAGCCGCAAATAGACAGCCTGATCAAGCTGGCGGCGAAGGATAATGAGGTTACGCGTATCTTCGTGAATCCGGCGATTAAAAAGCAGCTGTGTGCCGATGCTGGTGCCGATCGCGACTGGCTGCGCAAGGTGCGTCCGTGGTTCCAGCACCGTGCACACATGCACGTGCGCCTGCGCTGCCCGGCGGGCAGCCTGCAGTGTGAGGATCAGCCGCTGCCGCCTGCGGGCGACGGCTGCGGAGCCGAGCTGCAAAGCTGGTTTGCTCCGCCGAAACCGGGTACCACTCCGCCGGTAAAACGCGAGCCGCCACCGCTGCCGCAGGCCTGCCAGGCACTGCTGGATAAGCATTTGCTCTGATCGCCGTTACATTCAGGATTTAAGGAATTCAGATGGAGTGGTTTGCCGTTGCCCCGTGGTTACTGGGGGTGCTGTTTCTGGTGGCGTTGCTTGCCGGTTTTATTGACTCAATCGCTGGAGGCGGTGGGCTACTGACCGTTCCGGCACTGCTGGCCGCCGGGCTTTCTCCGGCGCAGGCGCTGGCCACCAACAAGCTACAGTCAGTGGGCGGATCGTTCTCCGCCAGTCTCTATTTTATTCGCCGCAAGGCGGTGGATCTGCGCGAGCAGAAGCTGAATATCGCACTGACCTTTTTAGGGTCGATCTGCGGCGCGCTGCTGGTGCAGCACGTTAAAGGCGATATTCTGCGCCAGCTACTGCCGCTGCTGGTGATTGCCATTGGCCTGTACTTCCTGCTGATGCCGCGCATCGGCGAAGAGGATCGCCATCGTCGCCTGCACGGCCTGCCCTTTGCGCTGGTCGCCGGGGGCTGCGTCGGTTTCTATGATGGCTTCTTCGGGCCGGGTGCGGGATCGTTTTATGCCCTGGCGTTCGTCACCCTGTGCGGCTACAACCTGGCGAAATCGACCGCGCATGCCAAAGTGCTGAACTTCACCTCAAATCTCGGCGGGCTGCTGTTGTTTATGCTGGGTGGCAAGGTGGTGTGGGGCGTGGGCGTGGTGATGCTGGCGGGGCAGGTGTGCGGTGCGCGCCTGGGGGCAAGAATGGTGCTGAGCAAGGGCCAGAAACTGATCCGCCCGATGATCGTGATTGTTTCCGCGGTGATGAGCGCCAAGCTGCTGTTTGACAGCCACGGAGCGGAAATCATCGCCTGGTTCCACGCGCTGTAGGCTGCATCATTCTGTCGGACACGAAAAAATCAGGCGCTACCCCCTACGGTTAAGCAAAATTTAACCGTCGTAGCGCCTGACAAAGCAACCGCTTCCTTACGCGAGATTCAGTCCGTTATCTGCTGGAGACATTCTTCTCCTGTTCCCTGTTATCTCGTGGCTCGTCTGTCAGCCCGGGCTTATTTTTTCGGGCTGCGGAAGGGCGATGCGAAGGGTGTTATCCCCGGCTCACGTTGACCCAGCGGCGCTCATCCATCGAATCCTCAATCGCCTGCAGTATCCGCTGATTCTCCCAGCCGAAGGCAAAGTTCGGATAGCAGTCGTCATCGCGGCAGATGCCCTGGACCAGGTCATGGACTTCCAGCACCTTGACGTCGAAGTAGCCCAGACCGCCGCCGCCAAAGTCAAAGCCAAAGAAGGCGGAGTAGGACGGGATCTGGCTGCCGGCATACAGGGTTTTGAAGCCCCGGTCGCGCTTATCATCGTTAAAGCGGAACACCTGTAGTTCGTTAAACCGCTCGCCGTCCATATACAGCGTGCCTTCGGTGCCGGAAACTTCCCAGTAGACGCCGAAAATGCGCCCGGCTGAAATACGCGAGGATTCAATCACTCCGGCAGCACCGCTGTCGAAGGTAACCAGGCACTGCATCTGGTCATCGTTCTCCACTTCACGGCGTTCGGCGTTGGCTTCGACCTTGCTGGCGTAGCCGCTGTCCACACCCGGAACCGGACGGGTTTTCAGATGCGTCTGGCCGCTGGCGCACACTTCACTGACGCCACCCATCAGATACTGCGCCACCGACAGCGTATGCGCACCGAGATCACCGAGCGAGCCGGAACCGGCCAGCTCCTTCGAGCAGCGCCAGGACCACGGCAGTTCGGGATCGTTGTAGAAGCCCTGGTCGAAGGTGCCACGGAAGCGCACTGGCGTGCCGATTTCGCCGCGTTCGATCAGCTGTTTTGCCAGCTGAGCCGCCGGAGTTTTGATGTTGTTAAACGCCACCATGGTTTTCACCCCGGCTTTGCGTGCGGCTTCTGCCATCTCGCGCGCCTGCGGCTCAGTGACGGCCAGCGGCTTCTCGCAGTAAACGTGTTTACCGGCGGCGATCGCTTCTAGCGCCATCTGATGATGCAGATGGTTTGGCGAGGTGATATCAATCACGTCGATATTCGGGTCCTGGAGCATTTCGCGCCAGTTGCCGAACGCGTGCAGGGCGCCGAAGCGTTTTGCCGCCTGTTCTGCCATTGCCTGATTTTGATCGGCAATCGCGTAGAGTACCGGCGTTTTGGGCAGATTGGGGTACAGCAGTGCCGCGCGGCGGATTGCATCGGCATGCGCCTGGCCCATAAAACCGGAGCCGATAAGGCCAATATTCAGCGTGTCAGACATGATGATTCCTTACAGCGAGAAGAGGTGGTTAACATGATTGAAGGCGCGGGTCACGGTCGGGACCGGTGGCGCTTTTAGCGGGTCCTGCTCGGCTTCCACAATCAGCCAGCCGCGGTAGCCGCTGCTGCTGACGTAGTCGACCACCGGCTGATAGTCGATATAGCCATCGCCCGGCACGGTGAACATGCCGCCGCGCACGCCCTCGTTGAAACTTTGATCCTGTTCGTAGACCTGCGCCATGCGCTCGCGGCGGATATCCTTCAGGTGGATATGGCAGATACGGCTGCCGAAGCGGCTAATCAGCGCGGTTAAATCGCTGCCTGCGGCTACCGCATGGCCGGTATCCAGCAGCATGCCGACGTCGTCAGAGGTAGCGGAGAAGAAGCGCTCGATCTCATCCTGGTGTTCCACCAGCATCATCAGATGGTGGTGGTAGGCCAGCTTCAGGCCGTACTCCTGATACAGCGCCGAGGAGAACTGGCTCATCCGGCGTGCATAGGCGTCAAAGTCGATCGCACTGAGTGCAGGAGAGTGGGAAATGCCGATATCCAGCGGCGTATCACCCGGCATCCCGCCGCACTCGCCGTAGACCATCACTTTACAGCCGAGGCCGCTCAGCAGGCGGGCATGATCGGCCACGTTGTGTAATTCCTGCTCCACGCTGATATCGGCCAGCGTGCCGGAGAACCAGCCGGAGGCCAGCGACAGGCCGGTTTCCTGCAGCAGCGGCTGAAGAGTGGACAGCTCACGCGGGAATTTACGCCCCAGCTCAATGCCCTGATAGCCGATCGCAGCAGCTTCCTGCATGCACTGCAGGGCAGAGACGTTGTCGCCCAGATCTTCCAGCACGTCGTTGGTCCATGCCAGCGGGCTGACGCCAAGTCGAACATTGGTATTGCTCATCATTTCTCCTGTCTGAAATCAAAGTTTGATCTGCGTCGCAAAATCAGTGCCTGTATCAGCATCGAGATTGCATTAGCCGTTACACGGCTGAAGATGGGGAAAAGATAGCCTGACAGGCCCGGGAGGGTACATGACCAGAGTTGTGAGAAAAATATCTGAAATCACACTGCCCGTTGCGCCGGTAGAAGGGTATTTTGGTTTGTCGCGCTACAGTCCGGGGGAAACTCACGGTCCGCGCGTTCAGCGCGGCATCCAGTTTATCGCCATGCTGAGCGGCAGCGTGACCATTGAAATTGACGATCGGCCGCTGCTGTTACAGCCGGGTATGCTGGCGCTGCTGCTGCCAGGACAGCGCGAGTTTTTCCGCTTCGATCCCAGCGAGCCCAGCGAACATATCTGGTGCCAGCTGGATTTCGCCGCGCTGCCGGGGGATTTCAACCGTGATTTGCAGCGCCTGCCGCCGACGATTGCCTTTGATAACCAGGTTGAACAGCTGATGGAGCTGGGGATGAGCCTGGCGGCACAGCCGGCCGGTGCCGCCCGCGCGCTGATTTCGCTGGCGGAAACGCTGCTTTATTATTACGCCTCGCGCGGTGACCATTCTCACGGCGATACGCAGCAAACTATGCCGAAAGGGGTGCGTGAAGCCTGTCGCTATATTGCGATGCGCTATCAGCATCCGCTGGCGCTGGAGGATATTGCCGCCCAGGCACACTGTTCGGTTAATCATCTTATTGCGCTGTTTCGCCGCCATTTGCACCAGACTCCCGCACGATACCTGCGCGATGTGCGCCTTCGTCACGCCGGTCGCCAGCTGATCCACAGCGAACTACCGGTGGCGCTGATTGCCGAACAGTGCGGATTTGTTTCCCCGTTCCATTTTTCCCGCGCCTTTAAAGAGCACTACGGCCTGGCCCCGCTGGCCTTTCGCCGCCAGTCGCAGACGTTGTAATAGTGCTCGTAACCGGGCTGACATAATGCGACAATTGCGCGTTTTTTTACTTTGACGACAAACAGCTATGAGCACGCAACACCACTATCAGCAGCTGATTGAGATCTTCGATCACTGCTTTGCTGATGATTTTCAAACCCGCCTGATTAAAGGCGACGATGAGCCGATCTATCTGCCGGCAGACGAGACATCCCCATGGAATCGGGTGGTGTTTGCCCACGGCTACTACGCCAGCGGGCTGCACGAGATTTCGCACTGGTGCATTGCCGGTGCCGAGCGCCGCAAGCTGGTGGATTTCGGCTACTGGTATTGCCCGGACGGACGTGATGCTGACACCCAGAGTCAGTTTGAAGCGGCGGAGATTAAACCGCAGGCGCTGGAGTGGCTGTTTTCTGTTGCCGCTGGCTTTCCGTTCAACGTAAGCTGTGACAATCTTGAAGGCGATTGTGAGCCAGATCGCATTGCTTTTCAGCGCAAGGTTCATGCGCAGGTTATGACGTATCTGGAGCAGGGTATACCCGCCCGCCCGGCGCGTCTGATTGCTGAACTTCGCTCGTTTTATACTACTCCACCGCTGACTGCGGAACTGTTTCCCTGGCCGGAAGACTTGTAATGCGCGTGGAACGAATTGCCTACAGAGGAATGATATGATCGATGAATTCGAGGCGCGTATTCTGGGCCTGATTGATGACATGGTAGAACACGCCAGCGACGACGAGCTGTTTGCCAGCGGTTATCTGCGTGGGCATCTGACCGTGGCGGTGGCTGAGATTGAACTCTCCGACGATCATACGCCGGAAGCGTTACAGGCTCATGTTCAGCGCAGCCTGGAAAGTACCATTCAGTCCGAACTGTCGCCGCGCGATCAGGCGCTGGTGATCGGCATGTGGGAAAATCTGTTCCGTCAGGCACGCCAGCCTTCTTAACGTGCTGTGAGGTAAAACCACTGCGGTGGGTCATATGACTTCCCGCTGTGGTTTTTCTGTATTACGTTCCGCCCCTCACTCCCGCGCTGTTTTTAACCCGGACAATATCAGCAATAATTGCCAGCGCGATTTCAGCGGGGGTTTTACTGCCGATAGCCAGGCCAACCGGACCGCGAATTCGTGCCAGCTGGGCTTCGTCCAGGTCGGCAATTTTCCTCAGCCTTTCCAGACGTTTTTCACTGTTTCGCCGCGAACCCAGCGCCCCGATGTAAAAAGCCGGAGTCCGGCAGGCTTCCATCAGTGTCAGATCGTCAATGCGTGCATCATGGGTCAGGCACAGCACCGCACTGTTTGGGCCGCAACCGTGCCGCTCAAGATAGCGGGCGGGGAAATCTGCCAGGATTTTTTGCGGGCCGAATGCCGTTCGCAGCGCGTCACGGTGTTCGCATACCAGCACGGTGAAACCGACCGCGCGGGCGAATTCAATGCAGTACTCCGCCACCGGCGACAGCCCGGCAATAATCACCTGCACCGGCGGACCCAGCCGCAGGCGAAGCGTCGTGCCCTGAAGGTGGACGGCGGGGCCGGGTGGCGGGTGTGGGCAGGGTGTAAGAATCGCGGGTTCACCGGGGGCCAGCGTTTTTTCCTGCGGGAACTCACCGCGCAGGGCCAGCAGCATGCGGTGCAGATAATCTAACGTTTCGGCGGTGGCCGGCAGATATTCCACCAGCACTTCCAGGCTACCGCCGCAGGGGAGTGAAATCTCAGGGATATCACTTCCCGCCCCGTATCGCACGAGCTGGCTGGGATTGCGATATGCGCCCTGCGCCAGCCGCGGCATAAAATGTTCTTCAATGCAGCCGCCGGAGAGCGATCCGCACGAGGTATTCGTCTGGCTGACCGCCATCAGCGCACCGGGGGAGCGCGGTGACGATCCCCACGTGTTTAGCACGGTACACAGCCAAAGATCCCGGTGCTGTCCGGCCTCGCTCAGCGCAAACTCCAGCACTCTGATATCCGGTGAATGCATGTTCATTGCTCTCGTTGCCAGTCGGCCGGCACGTCAACGTCCCACACGCAGCCGGGATCGTTGACTTCGATCAGCAGCGGCGGGCATTGTTCCAGGATACTGTTTGCACCCGTATCACCGCTCAGCGCCAGTAGTGACTGGCGCAGCGTCCGGCTAAAGGCCACAGGATGTCCGGGCTGCTGCTGCCATATCGGGCGTACGGTATCGGCAAACTGAAGTGCCTGAAAGACTCGCATGACGGTATTCTGCTGAAGCCAGGGCATATCGGCGAGCATCACCAGCCAACCGGTCCACCAGGGACGGTTGGCCACACCAGCAGCAATCGAACTGCCTAAACCGCGACTGGCCAGCAGCGTGACCGCGCAGTGGTAGCGGCGGGCGAGGGCAATCAATTCGCGGTCTTCCGGCCGCAGAACCACATTGACCTGGCCGCCTGCTACGGTGGTCGCCAGATGCAGATTACGCTCCAGTAAGGAGAGCGGATTACCGTCGGCGGGGGTGGTCTGAAGTTTGTGCTGACCGCTCAGCTGGCGATAGCGGCTGCTTAAGCCCGCCGCCATCAGCAGTATCCCGGTACTGGCAATCACGATTTACCCTCCGTTTGTTGGCGAATCTGCTCAATGCGATTCAGCAGATCGGGCCAGGAAGCGTGTTGAGCCAGGTCGGTACGCAGATAATTCAGCAAAACGGCAATCTGCTGAT
The DNA here is from genome assembly GCF_016624545.1 of Erwinia sp. S38. NCBI lineage: Bacteria > Pseudomonadati > Pseudomonadota > Gammaproteobacteria > Enterobacterales > Erwiniaceae > Erwinia > Erwinia sp. S38. The sequence goes on from NZ_JACVTS010000011.1 coordinate 32,142, forward strand.
TGTTCAGCTGATAGCGGAATCCCGGCATACTGCCCAGTTCTGCGCTCGCCGGATGCTGGATGCCATCCAGCACGATACGGATCAGATTATCGGGGCTGTCGCTATACAGATTGCTGTTCAGCATCAGTGAAGGGTGCACGCCGTAGAGTTTCGGACCGGTATTCTGTGCGTGGCAGGCCATGCAGGAACCCGCAAACTGGCGGGCTCCCGGTGAGTTTGCCTGCATCATTTGCTGCTCGGCCTGGTTGCTGACCTCTTTGCTGTGGTCCGGCCACGGCGGCTGGAAGCTGGCGAGCCAGGTGGCCATCGCCTTCAGATCGTCCTCCGGCAGCTGCGACAGACCTTCGGCAATCACCGGGGCCATCGGACCGGCCGCCACTCCATGAGACGTGGCGAAGCCGTTACGCATATATTCCATCAGCTGCTGATGGTTCCAGACGATCGGAGCAGGAGAGTGTGAATTGAGTGCCGGGACACGCCAGCCGTCGACAATGCCACCGCTGAGATGGTGGCTGCCGCCTTTTTCTGCCCCAGCCAGATTCCGCGGTGAATGGCAGGCACTACAGTGGCCCAGGCTTTCACCCAGATAGGCACCCCGGTTCCACTCTTCACTTTGCTGCGGGTTTACTGCAAACGGTCCGGGGGTAAGAAAAAGCCAGTTCCAGGCGAACATTCCCTGGCGAATATTAAAGGGAAAGTGCAGTTCAGTCTTTGGCGGACGATAATTCACGGCTGGCTGAACCATCAGCCAGGCATAAAGATCCTGTAAATCGTCATCAAGGGTGAGGGTAAATGAGGTGTAGGGGAACGCCGGATAGAGGTAATGCCCCTCGCGATTAATGCCGTAACGCATGGCGCGTTTAAACGCAGGATAGGACCAGCTGCCAATGCCGGTAGCGACATCCGGCGTAATATTACTGCTGTAAATAGTACCGAACTGCGTATTAAACGCCATTCCCCCGGCATCGACCTGGCCGCCAGCACGGGTATGGCAAACCTTACAGTCTCCCAGTGCAGCCAGCGTTTTTCCGCGTGCAATTTGCTCGGCGCTAAACTGGCTGGCCTGCGGTGGTGCAACCGGTGCGATCTCCGGCTGCAGACTAAATACCAGCAGCACCGCACCGGCGGCCAGAACCAGGGCCGACAGCGAGATTGCACTTTTTTTCCAGCGGTTCATTTTTTTGCTCCCTGTAAAACCTGTAGTACCCGCTCCGGAGTAAACGGAGGAGCACGGAATCGCCTTCCTGTGGCGTCAAATAGCGCATTGGCAATGGCCGCAGCGCCGGGAACGGAGGCGGATTCTCCTGCTCCCATCGCGGGCTGTTCAGGATAATCCATCAGCTGGATTTCCACCTCCGGGAGTTCATCAAAACGCAGCAGCGGATAGCTTCCCCATTCCACGGAAGTGGTGCCGCGATCGTCAAAGGTGACGGTTTCTTTTAACACCCGACTACAGCACTGGATAATATTGCCGTGCACCTGATGGCGAACACCGGCAGGATTGACCATCTGCCCGCAGTCGTGCGTAACAAACACCTTATCAATCCGCACTTCTCCGGTGCGGCTGTTTATGGTCACATCGCAGACCCACGCGGCCCAGGCCGCCCCGAAGCCGGGAAACTTGCTGTGGAAATAACGCGCCCAGGCGAATCCGCGCCCGTGCAGGAGTTCTCCCTGCTGCTGATGGCGATGAGCCGGTCCTTCCTGCCAGCCTGACAGTTTTTTCACCTCATTAATCAGGGCGATCGCGCGTTCATCCTCTATTAAAGGCAGGCGGAATGCGATGGGGTCCTGTCCGGCGAGGAAAGCCACCTCATCCATCCAGCTCTCGTGAGCAAAAACGTTGGGCAGGGCCGACACGCCGCGCATCCATGAGGCACGTACCAGCGGTGCGGCATCTTCACAAACCACCCGCATCTGCGGGAAACTGTACTGTGGAATAGCGGAGCGGTCGCCCATGGTTTGCACGTCGGGATTGTTGTCGACCTTGCGTGTGAGCAGCAGCGGCAGGGGCGTGGCGTTATTCGAGGGATAGCAGGTATGCAGCTCGTAGCAGGATACCTTCAGCGTCTCGTCCAGCCCGCCGCGCACGCGCATCAGCTGTCCGCTGCCTTTGGGTTCCCATGCGGCTTCCTGTTCGCGCATCAGCTGTACGCGAACCGGATAGCCGGTCGCCTGCGACAGCAGGGCGGCATCCGCCGAGACGTCATCTGCGCAGTTGCGACCATAGCACCCTGAGGCTTCCATCCGTTTAACCTCAATCCAGCGGGTATCCATTTCCAGCAATAGCGACAGATCGCGGCGCAGATCGTGCGGATTCTGCGTGCCGGACCAGATCACCGCCTGGCTGGCAGTGACGTTAGCCACCGCGCACGAAGGCCCGATAGAACCATGCATCTGGTATGGCCAGACGTAATCGGCGTCAACGGCGATATGTCGCTCGTTCAGGGCTGTATCAATCCCGGTATCCTCACGCAGGATACGCGGCGTTTTTTTGCAGTCAGTCAGGGCAATCGCCAGATTTTCAGGATCGAGCGCCGGCACCTTCGCCCAGGGCTGCCACGTGACTTTCAGCGTACGCATGGCGGCGATGGCCTGCTCTTCGCGGCGGGCGACGATGCCAACGAAATCATGCTTAACCACGATTTTGACGATGCCCCGCAGATGAGCGATGGAGCTTTCATCCACGGAAATCAGGCTGTGGCCCAGTGGGGCGCTGCTGTCGGTTCCCGGATAAGGGGGACGGATAACGCGGCCATGTAACATGCCGGGCAGACGTAAATCGTGAACCCAGCTCAGCCCGCCGGTAACTTTGGCCGGAATATCCACGCGGGCGACCGGCTGGCCGACATAGCGCGGATTCGCAGTATTTAAGGGAGTATTAGGATTGAGAGGCTGATGATCGTCTTTATTCGTAGCAAGTTGAGCGTAGCTCAATCGTCGGGCGGGGTTACGGCTATCAATAACCCATCCTGCTTGCGTTTGTAGCTGTGCCGTGGGGACTTTCATTGCCGTTGCGGCCAGTTGAATCAGCTGAAGACGAAGCTGGCTGGCGGCTTTTCGCAGTGGAATGGCTGTCACCTGGAGCGTGGAACTGGCGATCGTCGGCCCCTGATCGGGGGTAAGCGAAGTATCACCCAGGATCATCGTCACCGCGCTGAACTCCACGTCCAGTGCGTCGGCCACGTACTGGGCCAGCGCCGTGCGCACGCCGGTCCCCAGATCGACATGGCCATTAAATGCGGTCACGCTGCCATCGGCAGAAAGCGCAATAAAGCTGTCTAACTGGCCCATAGAGCGTTCACTGACAGGAAAAACGGCATCGGTCAGGCCGGATGCCAGCACGGCGGGCGGCAGCATGGCGCTGACGCTGAGAATGCCACCGGCCTGCAGCAACTGGCGTCGGGTAAGGGCGAACAGGTTCATGGCTGCTGGCCTCCGGCAATAATTTCCCGTGCCTTTTCCGCCGCGCGCAGGATCTCAAGGTGGGTGCCGCAGCGGCAGAGATTAAACGCCAGTTCGCTTTTTATCTGCTGTTCAGACGCGTCAGGCTGACGGGTAAACAGCGCGACCAGGGTCATGATCATGCCGTTGGCGCAGTAGCCGCATTGTGCGGCCTGTTCATCAATAAACCCCTGCTGCACCGGGTGCAGCTGCGTTCCTTCAGCCAGGCCTTCCAGCGTGACGATGGATTTCCCTGCCACGTTACCAACAGGAATACTACAGGAACGCGCGGCAAGGCCATCAATATGGATAGTGCAAGCGCCGCATTCCCCTACGCCGCAGCCGTATTTGGGGCCATTAAGCTGAAAATCATTACGCAGGATATAAAGCAGGGGAGTGTCAGACAGCGCGTCGTCAATCTCGACGCGCCTGCCGTTAAGCGTGAAGTGCATAGCTGAATCATCCGTTGATGGTCAGGCACGTCCATGATTAAGATGCCTGGCCTGAAAATAGTAAAACCCATGACAAAAACATGGGTTTTGAAATTTTAGGCGATTTTTGTGCCAGTTGTTAAGCGGATTTCCCGGCCAACGCACGATTACATAAAGCGCGGGGTTATCGCAGCATTTTTCCCTTCAGCAGTTTACGCACCCAGTAGCGATTGGGATTGGTTGCGGCCAGCGTGGCGTGGTCCAGCGGTATCGGCTCGCCGCACATTTGCGCGGCAAGCACCTCTGCCGCCAGCGGGCCGCTGCACAGGCCGCGAGAACCCAGCGCCCCCAGAACAAAGACCCCCTCGTGCACCGGGGACGGTTCGGCCTGCTCCGGATGTTGTGAAAGCTGCGCATACTGCACAACCAGTCGATCGTAGTCTGGCAGCGCACCAATGAGTGGCAGATGATCGCGCGAAGCGCAGCGTACGCCGCAGCGTGCGGACTTCGCGCTGGTATCAATCTCTTTGGCCCACTGCGCCTGCGGCAGGCAGCGCAGCAGGCGTTCACGGTTTTCCCGCTGATCCTCATCGCGATAATCAGTCTTGCTGTCGCCGCGGCGGTAGCTGGCCCCGATGCAGTGCTGCCGGTACTGCGGACTGACCGGAGTCAGGTAACCGTCATAGCACAATACCTGCTTAAGGGCCGCCAGCCCGCTGCCGCCGGTGACGTGGCTGACCTGGCCGCCTACGGCATAAACCGGCAGTTTTTCGCTCTGAGTGAGATCGGCAATACGGTGGCCGTTGCACAGCACGACGTTGCGATGCTGCACGGGCTCCTGCTGGCTGAAGCTCAGCTGCCATTCATCCTGCCGGCGGCTCAACCCGGTCAGCTCGTGCTGCCAGTGCAGGGTCATTCCCTGCTCGCAGGCCTGGCGGATCAGTCCGGCGGTCAGTTCCGCGGGGGAAAGCCAGCCGCCCGCAGGATAGGTAATGCCGCCGCAGTCGGTTGCCACACCGGTAATGCGCTGAACCTCTGCGGCATCCACTGCGCGAGCGATATCCGTCGGCAGGTTCATGCCCAGCATATTGACAATCTTACCCTGGCTTTTTTGATCCCAGCCGAGCTGGGTTACGCCGCACCAGTCGTGCTCGAAAGGAACGTCCAGCTCATCGTACATGCGCCGCGCAAAGTTAAAGGCGGCAGGGAAAAACGTCGCCAGCGCCGGATCGTGATGGGTCAGTAAAGGATAGAGTGCCCCCTGACGATTGCCGGAAGCCCCTTCGGCGGGCGCGGATGCCTCGCTATAAAGCGTGACGCGCTTACCGCGACGCAGCAGCGCGAGGGCCAGCAGCGCGCTGGCAACACCGCCGCCAATAAGAGCGATATCATCACCGCTGGCCGCAGGGCGGGCATACCACGGGGCCTGTAGGGGGGCCTCAATGGCGACGGGCAGATGGCCGACCAGCATCTCACGTTTTTGTCCGTAGCCTTTGCGCTTGCTGACGCTAAACCCTGCAGCCAGCAGCCCGCGGCGGACGAATCCGGCGCAGGTAAAGGTAGCCAGCGTTGCGCCCGGGCGCGCCAGCCGCGCCATGCAGGAGAACAGCGCATCGGTCCACATGTCCGGGTTTTTCGACGGCGCGAAGCCGTCCAGGAACCAGGCATCGACCTGCTGGTTCAGCGTGTCATCAAAAGTGTGAATAAGCTGGTTAATATCGCCAAACCACAGGTCCAGGGTAACTTGTCCGCCATCCAGCAACAGGCGATGGCAGCCCGCCAGCGCGGAAGGCCACTGTTGACGCAGGGCGCGTGCCCAGGTTTCCAGCTCCGGCCAGCTGGCGTGCGCGGCGGCTAAATCGTCAGGATTAAGCGGGAATTTCTCACAGCTGATGAAATGCAGCCGCCGGAGCGGGGCATCGGGCTGCTGTTGACGGAAGCGATCGAACGCCTGCCACAGAGTGAGAAAATTTAAGCCGGTGCCAAACCCGGTTTCGGCGACGATAAACAGATCGCGCGGATGCTGAGCAAAACGATCGGGCAGGCCGTTGCCGTCCAGAAAGACATATTCGGTCTCTTTCAGACCATTCTGGTTGGAGAAGTAAACGTCATCAAACGCTCGGGATACAGGTGTACCCTGTTCGTTCCAGCTTAGCGCAGCATACTCAATTGGGGCGGTTTTCACGGCAAAGGCTCATTGCTCAGGCGGTGGCGGGATTCTAACTATGTGAGCCAGGCTACGCAAATTTACACAGGGAAAACGCTGATCGGACTTGTTCGGCGTACATCTGTAAGCTAGAGTGCGTGTCGAATCCTAATAATAGAAGTAGAAGAGGTATTGAATGAAACGTGCTGTGATTACTGGCCTTGGAATCGTATCCAGTATCGGTAACAACCAGGAAGAAGTTCTGGCGTCATTACGCGAAGGACGTTCCGGTATTACCTTCTCGCAGGAGCTGAAAGATTCGGGCATGCGTAGTCACGTCTGGGGTAACGTCAAACTGTCTAAGGACGATATCTCCGCGCGTATCGATCGCAAAATGCTGCGCTTTATGAGCGACGCTTCTATCTATGCTTTCCTGGCTATGCAGGATGCCGTAAAGGATTCCGGCCTGACTGTAGAGCAGTATCAGAATAATCCACGCGTGGGTCTGGTTGCCGGTTCCGGCGGCGGCTCCCCGTTCTATCAGGCGGCCAGCGTTGACGGTATGCGCGCGAAAGGCCTGCGTGGCGTCGGCCCTTACATGGTGACCAAGGCCATGGCTTCCGGCGTTTCTGCCTGCCTGGCGACCCCATTCAAAATTCACGGTGTGAACTACTCGATCAGCTCCGCCTGTGCGACCTCTGCCCACTGCATCGGTAATGCGGTTGAGCAGATCCAGCTGGGCAAGCAGGACATCGTGTTTGCCGGTGGCGGCGAAGAGCTGTGCTGGGAAATGTCCTGTGAGTTTGACGCCATGGGCGCACTCTCTACCAAATACAACGAAACCCCGGAAAAAGCCTCCCGTACCTACGATACCAGCCGTGACGGCTTCGTTATCGCCGGCGGCGGTGGCATGGTCGTGGTTGAAGAGCTGGAGCACGCACTGGCGCGTGGCGCTCACATCTACGCTGAAATCGTCGGCTACGGTGCGACCTCTGACGGTGCGGACATGGTTGCGCCATCGGGCGAAGGCGCAATGCGCTGCATGCGTATGGCGATGGAAGGCGTGGACACGCCGGTGGACTACCTCAACACCCACGGCACCTCTACCCCGGTAGGCGACGTGAAAGAGCTGGGCGCAATCCGTGCGGTCTTCCCGGACAAAACCCCGGCGATGTCGGCGACCAAAGCGATGACCGGCCACTCTCTGGGTGCCGCGGGCGTGCAGGAAGCTATTTACTCGCTGCTGATGCTGGAACACGGCTTTATCGCGCCAAGCATCAACATCGACGAACTGGACCCGGCGGCTGAAGGCCTGGACATCATCACCGAACCTACCGAGCGTGAACTGACTACCGTCATGTCCAACAGCTTCGGTTTCGGCGGCACCAACGCCACCCTGGTGATGCGCAAGCTGAAGTGAGTTTTTAGCGGGGGTGAGCTCTCACCCCCGTTCACTCAATCCACGATCTTGCTGTTTCCCTTCCCGCCGTCATCGGGCGTCTGATAGTAGTACCAGCCGTCAAACGGGGCCATTAGCGTGTCACCCACTACCGACAGCGGCAGATCGAGCGCGCACAGCGCCGAATCAAAAAAGCAGTGATAGTCCTGCTGCGTGCCTGAATAGAATGAGTTTCTCTGATAGTTTTCCGGGGTTCTGCTGTCCATGGTGGCGCAACTGGAGAGGGCCGTCAGGCAAATCATCAGCGTGAGCATCCGTAACATAGTTGGTTCCCTGTATGCGATGGGCGTAAACAACTTACGGAGGATCGCAAAATGGGTTTGGGCGATACGTGCGGATAACGTTTATTTGCGGGGGGAGCGTCCGGCGTCAACCACTCACTTCTGACGCCATCGCGGGGTTACTTGAGCATAAAATCGTACTGCAGATTCATCTTGATATCGTAATAGTCCAGCCGATCGCCAAAAGCACTGCCGTTGCGATGTTCCCGGGCTTTGTTCAGTACCAGCAGCGCCTTCGCGCCCTTGAACAGCCCGCTCTGTGGCTGATAGCCAAACAGCAGATTGGTACTCAGCCCGTTAATGGTCACCCGGTGGCGGGTATCCTCATAGCCGTGGGTCAGAATCGGGGCGATGCCGACAAACGTATCACCCGGCAGATTCAGCGTGCCGCCAAGCTGTACCGACCACATATCGCTGTGGTTACGATCGATGCTTAAATCGAACGGATAGCCCAAATCGGTATCAATACCGCTCAGGCTGTTGGGTTTATTACCGGTTTTACCCACGCCAAACGAGAGTCGACCGCGCGGTACGATATAACTCAGCTGCCCGCTCATCACCCACGCATTATCCGGTCCGTCATAGCTCGCGCTGGTGCCGTTAAGCCGGGCATAAAACGCCATAAATTCGGGCTTGATCGTCGCCTGTCCGTCGCCCGCCAGCGGGATGCACCGCGCGGCTTTGGTCATCACCTGCGCCGCCACGTCCTCCTGCCAGGAAACGGCCAGCCCGGCGTTATCGCACTGGTGCTGCCAGGCCAGCGCGGCGATATACTGTGGCCGGAGCGTGTCGTGGCGATAGGTTGCCGGGTTAACCGGTCCGGTTTTGTGTACTCCTTCCGCCACGTCGGGATAGGTATAAATCCCGTGGCGATACATGGCATAAATATCCAGCTCATCATCGACCCGATATTGCATTAATACCGCATCGGATAATGTCGGCACCGTTCGTTGCGACGACGAATTAATAATTAACAGATCCTTGCCGCCGGTATAGGCACTGTCGGTGACCATCCGTCCGGCTTTAATATACAGCTGCTCGGAAACTTTAAATTTCAACGCGGCGGTATAGCGATTAAAACTGTCCGTGCCGTTAAGATACCAGCGTGAACTCCAGTTATTTCGTGCGCCCAGCTTATATACGTAAAAATCCCCGATATCCACGCCCAGCCGATCCTGAAAATAACGGCTGTTATATTCCAGCGCCGCTCCCTGCACCCAGGCGTAAATATCCCGCCCGCTGCCTGCACTGGGTTTGTCTGCCCGGCGCAGTTCGTTTCTCAAACGCAGTCTTACCTCATCATCATCCTGCTGATTAAATGAGGATGCATACAGTGGCCAGCTGCAGAGCAGCACGCAGCCGCCGATCAGCGTATTTCTCGCTATCAGTGTCATCATTATTCACCCCGAATGGGTTATTATTCTGTTCTGCGGCGGTAGACCTGGTTTTCTTCCAGTGCCTCTAAGAATTCCTGGCTATTTTTCTTGCGCTGTTCAATCTCAATTAATATCTGCTGATAGCGTTTTTCAGTCAGCGGATAAAAGACCATCCCGATAAAAGCCAGCAGCATAAAGAGCGCGGGGATAACCGCCACCGACAGTTTAATGCCCATCACCGCTTCCGCCGTTTGCGGCTGGTTAGAAACATAGCCGAACGACACGAGAATAAACGCGGGCAGGGAGCCGCCCAGCGCCTGGCCGCATTTGCGGGTGAAGGAGAACAGCGAGTAGGTTAAGCCTTCAATGCGCACCCCGGTGCGATATTCGCCGTGTTCCACGGTATCCGCCTCCAGCGCCCACATCACCGTCATGCACAGGCTGGCACCAAAAGACGCGCAGGCAAACAGGGCAAAAGCGACGTACGGCGATGCAGAGAGGAAAAAGAACAGCGTGAGATAGCTGCAGGCGGCAATCCCCGAGCCGAGCAGGAAGGTCGATTTTTTCCCGATGCGCCTGACCAGCCGTGGCACCAGCGGGGCGGCCAGTACCGCGCCGAGGAAGGTTTGAATAAAAATCAGCACGCTGAAGTAGCTCATATCGTTGAGGATATAGCGCACGTAGTACAGCCCGGCGGCACTGAGCGAGAAGGTGCCGGTCAGAGTGGCTATCGCCACCAGGCACAGAATAATCAGCGGGCGATTGCTCTTCAGCGTGCGCAGACTGATGCGCAGCGACGGCTGCTCGACCGTGCGGGTGATGTTCTCCCGCGTGCTGGCAAAGCACATCCAGTAGAGACCCACGCCGACCACCGCCAGAATCGCCGTATACAGCGTGTAGGTGGACTGCGACTCACCGTGTCCGCCGCCGATAGCCGGGGAGATGACGAAGGCCAGCAGCGTATAGGTAAACGAGGCCATAATCGTGCGGGCGGCCCCCAGCCTGGCGCGCTCCTCCGGGTTCTGGGTCATGGCGGTGGAAAGCGATCCGTAGGGAATATTCACCAGTGAATAGCAGACTCCGAGTCCCATATAGGTCAGATAGATATAGAAAATCTTCTGTCCGTCGCTTAAAAATGACGGTACGGAAAACACCAGGATGCTGAAGATCATCAGTGGCACTGCGCCGAAAAGAATAAACGGCCGGAATTTTCCCCAGCGGCTGCGGGTGCTGTCCACCACTCTGCCCACCACCACATCGGCGACGGCATCGAAAATACGCACCACCAGCAGCATGGTTCCGGCGACGGCCGCATGAATACCGGCGGTATCGGTGTAATAGTTCAGTAAAAACATCGCGCCCATAGCAAAGGCGAAGTTGTTAGCAACGTCGCCTAAGCCATAGCCCACAATATTTTTCCATGTGAGGCTATTTTTCATCGGGGATTACTCCGCATCGCCGGGTTTGGTGAACGGAGTACGCGAGGTCCAGCGATCGCGCAGAATAAATGCGGAAGATTTCGGCTTTCTGTCACGCGTGAAGATGCCTTTTTTGTTACCGCCAACGCGAATAATGTTCTGCGAGGTGGCAAAGTCGGCAAAGTTCCACACGTGTTCGCCCACTACCGCACTGACGCGATCGAAGACCCGGTGATACATATCGAGGAAGGCGTTCTGGAACTCTTCGCTCCACATCTCCTGATAGGACGAGTGCAGCCCCGCCAGCGTATCGGCACCGTATTCGGTGATGATAATCGGTCGGTGCAGCTTCTCCTGCCAGGCGCGCAGCTCGGATTCCAGCGCGCGTTCCGCCTTCGCCAGATTCGCCGACTGGGTGTACCAGCCGAAGTAGCGGTTCAGGCATACCACATCAAACAGATCGGTGATGGTGTCGCTCTCGGCGGTGCAGAACATCACGTTAACGCAGGTGATAGGGCGGGTAGGGTCCAGTTCGCGCGTGGCTGCAGCCAGTGGAGCAAAGTAGTCCCGGGCACCCTGCTGGTTGGCATCCGGCTCGTTGGCGATGCTCCACATTACCACCGACGGGTGATTTTTATCGCGGGCAATCAGCTCTTCAATCGCCCGCAGGTGTGCCCGCTGGGTTTCATCGTTGACCGCTTCGTCGGAGAACAGCTGCGCTGGTTTGGCCGCGCCGTCAAAGGTGATGCCCAGCGCCAGATTCAGCCCCACCGCCGGCGTTTCGTTAATCACCACAATACCGTGTTCGTCCGCCCAGTCGAGCATCTCTTCGGCGTAAGGATAGTGCGATGTCCGGTAGGAGTTGGCCCCGATCCAGTTCATCAGCGCGTGGTCGTGCACCATCAGCGCGTGATCGAATCCTTTACCGCGAATATCGGCGTCTTCATGTCGGCCAAAGCCGGTGAAGTAGAAAGGTCGATCGTTGATCAGGAACTGTTCGCCCACCACTTTTACCGTACGAATACCAACGCGCAGCGGATACTCGTCGTGGCTGCTGCCGTCGCTGACCGTGGCCCACAGGGTATAGAGATAGGCATTGCCAGGCTGCCACAGATGCGGCGCATTCACCTGCAGTTCACCGCTGGCTCCCTCGCTTTCGGCGACGATCTGCTGCTGGCTGTCCTTCAGTACCACGCGCACCTTGCCTTCTGCCGCCACGCTGTAGCGGACGGTGGCCTGCTGGTGGTTGTCGGCGAGTTCGGTAACCACGTGGATATCGCGGACGTGGGTTTCCGGGGTGGTGTAAAGCATCACGCTGCGATGGATACCGGCGTAGTTAAAGAAATCGTGGAAGTAGAGCTGCTCGCGTTTACCGGCATCGTCCTGCACGATGGTGCCCGGCGGGATGGTGTGCCAGCTGAGCTCGTTGTTGACGCAGACGGTGATGCGGATGCTCTCGCCGGGTTTGGCCTGCGGGGAAATCACGCATTCAAACGGGGTATAGCCGCCCTGATGTTCCATCACTTCGCGATCGTTCACCCATACCTTGCCGTAATGGGTGACCGCGTCAAAGCGCAGCACCATGCGGCGATTCTGCCAGCCTGCCGGGACGATCACCGTGCGCTGATACCAGACGTTACCGACGTGATTACGGATTTCCGCATCGGCGAACTGCTCGTTAAAGCTGCCGGGAACCGCAATGCTGCGGCTGTCATTCAGCGGTTGAAGCCACCAGCGCTGGCTCATTCCCTGGTTGTCGCGGTCAACGGCAAAGTCCCACAGGCCATCCAGCGTTTTGATTTCGCGACTACGGGTTTCAATGGGTTTTAACATCGATCTCTCTCCATTACAGGTTTAAAAAACGTAAAGGTTAACCAGTTTTAAAATGGTCAACCAAATTGCTGACGGCTTAAACAAATACCATGCACGTCTCAGGATCGTTATCGGCAGAAGCGATCGATGGTGGATGGATCATAAAAGCCGCGCGCCAACAGATGGAAAGGAGAGGGAGTTCACGTTCGTCGATTGAGGGTCATTGACTTTCAGCGCCAGATGATCAATCGAACGTTCGTTCGAATGCGAGGTGTGAAAAATAGCACGATGACATTAGTCTCATGTTGCTGTTTTCACGGTTATTATTAAAAAAAATGGAGTGCTGAGTGCTGAGTGCTGAGTGCTGAGTGCTGAGTGCTGAGTGCTGAGTGCTGGCTGGCCGCGGCGTTTAGCCAACCGGGCGCAGCACGCCGTTTATCATCGCCGACAGCGCCCGGCGGCGCTGCGCTTCGCTCAGCGCGGAACCGGTGCCGGTATCAGCCAGAATACCGTAGGTCAGGGAGAGCAGCAGGCTGGACGTGGCGGGCAGATCGAGATCGGCAGCCACCGCGCCCTGCTGCTGCGCCTGTCGAAGGCGAGACTCGATCATCGCCATAATCGCCTGATGTTTGCGGTCCAGCATCTCCGCCACCAGCGGGTTACGCATGCCCTCGGCCATAATCTCTACCACCAGCGCACGCTGTGCGCGATCTTCCTCGCGCACCGCCAGCAGGTTGTTGACGATCGTCTCCACCAGGTCGCTATCGGGTTTATCCTGAGCAAAGCGTGAGAAAGCGCGCAGCTGGTCTTCCTCGATGATTGCCTCCACCAGCGCCTCTTTACTCGGGAAGTGGTGATAGAGCGTACCGGGGCTGATTTCACTGGCTTTGCAGATGTTTTTCATCGACGCGCCGTGGAAGCCATCGCGGGAAAAACAGGCGCGGGCCGCAGCCAGCACGCGCAGCCGGGTTGGGGAAGGCGGAGTGTTTTCAGAATCCATGCTGCTCGCTCAACGTCAGGAATTAAGGTGATTTAACGGCCATGAGGTAAACAGGTAGCCGTCAAAATTGATGTCATCAACGTCGGAGAACTCCAGCAGTCGGTTTTTGACGTTTTCCAGGTGCTGCCACATGGCCTGCTTGGCGGCTTTGGCATCCTTCTTAATCAGCGCCGCGAGGATTTGCTGATGGTCGGTCAGCCACTGTTGACGGTAGTGGGTATCTTTCAGATGGCTGTGCAGCTGGGTCCACATCGGATTATTTTCACGCCACTGCCAGGACTGGCGAAAGAGGTCAACCAGCATGCTGTTGTGGGTGGCTTCGGCAATCGCCAGATGAAACTGCATATCGCCGCTTTCGTGGTCGTCGCTGACAAGCTCCTGCTCTTCGATCTGCAATGCGCGCCGCATTTTAATGATGTCGTCGCGGGTAGCCTGCTGGGCGGCAAACTCGGCAATATTGCTCTCCAGCAGCTGGCGCGCCTGCAGCAGCTCGAACGGACCGGCGGCGCTGTCGGAGGTGACCGCCGCCGGAACCGCGTCGGATGGCTCAGCAGGCATATCGGTAACGAAGATCCCCGCGCCGCGCCGCACGTCGACAAGGCCTTCGATCTCCAGCATGATCAGCGCTTCACGCACCACCGTTCGGCTGACGTTCAGCCGTTCGGCGATTTCACGCTCGGGGGGCAGCCTGTCGCCCACCGCATACTGCTGCTGGGCAATCATGTTACGCAGCAGGGTCCCCACTTCCTGATAGGGGCGCTGCTGGCCGGTCTGTTTTATCGTGCTATCCGCTTTCATCTTCTGTACAGGCATCCGCAGTCACCGATTGATGTCGGCCACTATAGCATAATGGGTCAGCCAGTTTCTGCGTCTGCCGTGGGGAAGATCACGCTATGGCGAAATAGCGCCGCGCGTTTTTAAAGCAGATGTCCTCAACCAGTCCGCTGAGCATTGTCTCATCGTCCGGCAGCTCGCCGTCCTCTACCCACTGGCCGATCATATTGCACAGCAGGCGGCGGAAGTATTCGTGGCGGGTGTAGGAGAGGAAGCTGCGCGAATCGGTGAGCATGCCGACAAAGTGGCTGAGGAAGCCCATCTGTGCCAGCTGGGTCAGCTGCGCGGTCATGCCGTCTTTCTGGTCGTTATACCACCAGCCTGAACCAAACTGCACCTTCCCGGCGATCCCCGCTCCCTGGAAATTACCAATCATCGTCGCCAGTACCGCGTTATCGCGCGGGTTGAGACAGTAGAGGATGGTTTTTGGCAGCTCGTTGCTGACGTCCATACTGTCCAGCAGGCGGCAGAGCGGCCAGGCGATAGCTCCGTCGCCGATGGAATCAAAACCACTGTCGGCACCGAGCTGCCGGAACATCCGGGTATTGGTGTTGCGGATAGCACCAATATGCAGCTGCATTACCCAGCCGCGCGCCGCATACTGCCGCCCCAGCCACACCAGCACGGCGGTACTGAACTGCGCCGTTTCCTGCTCGCTCAGTTCGCCGCCGGAAAGACGCTTGCTGAGGATGCGGTCCAGCTGCGCGTCGTCCGGCACCGGCGCATAGCGCAGCGTTTCAATGCCGTGGTCGGCCGCCCGACAGCCGTGGCGGGCAAAGTGATCCAGCCGCCTGGTCAGCGCGGTGCGCAAATGCTCAAAGCGGCTGATGCTGACGTCCGCTGCTGCGGCCAGCTGGTGCAGATAGTCGACGAAGCCCGCAAGCTCGATTTTAAAGACTTTGTCCGGTCGCCAGCTCGGGGCAACCTCAACGGAAAACCCCGGGTCTTCCGCTATCTGGCGATGGTAAACCAGCGAGTCGATGGGATCGTCGGTGGTGCCGACCATCTGCACGTTCATCTGGCGCATAATCCCGCGCGCGGAAAATTCCGGCGTGGCCAGCTGCTGGTTACACTGCTGCCAGATGGCCTGCGCGGTATCTGGCCCGAACAGCGTATCCCGGATGCCAAACGGGCGGCGCAGCTCCAGATGCGTCCAGTGATAGAGCGGGTTGCCCAGCGTGCGCGGCACGGTATTCGCCCAGGCGAGATATTTTTCGTAATCACTGCTTTCGCTGCCGGTAATCAGCGATTCATCGACTCCGGCGGCACGCAGCGCCCGCCATTTGTAGTGATCGCCCGCCAGCCAGATCTGGCTGAGATTCTCAAAACGCCGATCCTCGGCAATTTCCTGCGGATTGAGGTGGCAGTGGTAATCAAAAATCGGCATGGCTGCCGCATAGCGATGGTACAGTTCGCGCCCGGTGCCGTTATGCAGTAGAAAATCCTCACTCATAAATCTGCTCATCAGTTCCTCCCAGAGGTTAGCGTGCGACAACCGCTGCGGCGGCTCCGTCATTGAGTAGCTGGCAGTAGGCCACGGTAATCGCATCAACAAAGTGCGGGTGCGCCGGTAAGTCGCTGCCGAAGATATCGCCGATGTCCAGCAGGGCACGAACCCGCTCTGCCGGGGTATGCGGCTGCTGGTGGATGGCTGCGAAGGTGGCGGCCAGCGGGTCAACCACCGCATAGCGCTCGCCGCGATCGTCAACGCCACCGACGTAGCGCATCCACCCGGCCACGCCCAGCGCCAGGTAGCGCCAGTCGCTGCCCTCGCGCAGATGCTGACGAATGGGATCGAGCAGCCGCTGCGGCAGCTTCTGGCTGCTGTCGCTGGCGATCTGTGCGGTCTGATGCTTCAGCGCCGGGTTGCTGAAGCGCTCAATCAGTCGCGCGGCGTAGCCGGACAGGTCGGTGTCCGGCGGCATAGTCAACGTCGATGCCTGCTCATCCTGCATCAGCGAACGGGCCGCACGGCGAAACGCCGGGTCGCTGACCGTTTCCTCAATGGTACGGTAGCCCGCCAGATATCCCAGGCAGGCCAGGAAGGTGTGGCTACCGTTCAGCATCCGCAGCTTCATCAGCTCAAAGGGCACTACATCGCTGACGAACTGCGCACCGACGCGATCCCACTCCGGGCGGCCGTTGACGAAGTTGTCTTCAATGACCCACTGGTGGAAAGGCTCGCAGGCGATGGCGCAGGGGTCGTAAACGCCGAGCTGCTGCGCTATCTCGTCCAGGGTTTCAGCGGTCGCGGCGGGGACAATGCGGTCGACCATGGTGCAAGGGAAGGTGACGTGTTGCGCGATCCAGGCGGCCAGTTCGGCATCTCGCGCCTGCGCCAGGCCAGTGACCGCCGCTTTGGCTACATGGCCGTTCTCACGCACATTATCGCACGAGAGCACGGTAAAGCCCGGCAGCCCCCGACGGCGGCGAATAGCCAGCGCTTCGACCAGATAGCCAATCGCCGACTGCGGCTGCTGCGGATCGGCAAGATCGTGCTGAATCAGCGGATTGTTCAGGTCCAACTGACCGCTGGCGGCACCAGTACAGTAGCCTTTTTCAGTGATGGTCAGCGAGACGACCGCCGTTTCCGGCCGGGCCAGCGCTTCCAGGATTGCCTGGCAGCCGTCGGACTGCGGATGCAGGGCTTCCGCCACTGCGCCGACAATATGCAGTTCGGTGCCACCGGCACCGCGTTCGGCAACGGTGTACAGCCGGTTTTGCGCGTTCAGATCGCCAATCAGCTGCGCGCCGCGGCCCGACATCAGGCTGACTTCGCAGATGCCCCAGTCGCTGTCGCTGCTGCTCAGCAGCCGATGGGTATAAAGCGCCTGATGCGCCCGGTGAAACGCGCCGCAGCCAAGGTGGACGATGCGCGGCACAAGGCGTGAAGTGTCCCAGCTCGGGCGTGCAGCGTTAACCGCCCCGCTAACGAGATTCTGTTCCATAGCAAACTCCTGTTATCCGCTACGCCTGCGCGGCGGCAGGGTCTGCGGGTAAGACGATAAGGCCGGAAAGTGTGATACCGGCAGGGGAGGCC
Source organism: Erwinia sp. S38 (assembly GCF_016624545.1). NCBI lineage: Bacteria > Pseudomonadati > Pseudomonadota > Gammaproteobacteria > Enterobacterales > Erwiniaceae > Erwinia > Erwinia sp. S38. Next base: position 49,383 of record NZ_JACVTS010000011.1, read on the forward strand.
CCCTGCCGCAACGGTTTACTGAGTGAAGAAGGCGCGGTGAATCGCTAATTCAACGCCGCGCATTTCGGCCAGTCCTTTCAGACGGCCAATGGCTGAATAGCCGGGGTTGGTTTTTTTATGCAGATCGTCCAGCATCTGGTGGCCGTGATCGGGGCGCATCGGGATAAGATCGTCGCTGCCTTCATCCCGGCGGCGCTGCTCCTCTTCGGCAATCGCCTTGATCACCGCATACATATCCACGTCGCCGTACAGATGCGCGGCCTCATGGAAGGTGCGCGGATTTTCTTCGCGGCGGGTGGAGCGCAGGTGGGCGAACCAGACGCGCGGCGCAAACTCTTTGAACATCGCCACCAGATCGTTCTCGGCAAGCACGCCGTAGGAACCGGTGCAGAAGGTAAAGCCGTTAGCCGGGCTGCTGACCGTTTCCACCATCCACTGCATGTCGTCACGGGTGGAGACAATGCGCGGCAGGCCGAGAATGGGGCGCGGCGGATCGTCCGGGTGAACCGCCATGCGGATACCCACTTCTTCCGCCACCGGAATGATTGCCCGCAGGAAGTAAGCGAAGTTTTCGCGCAGTTTGGCTTTATCAATGCCGTCATAGGTTGCCAGTACCTGGCCGAAGGCTTCCAGCGTATAGCCTTCTTCGGCACCCGGCAGACCTGCAATAATGTTGCGTACCAGCCGCTCTTTATGCGCATCGCTCATGCTGGCAAAGCGTTCTGCGGCTTCACGAATCTCTTCCGGCGTGTAGTCCGCTTCCGCGCCTGCGCGTTTCAGCAGATGCAGCTCGAACACCGCAAATTCAATCTGGTCGAAGCGCAGCGCCTTCGCGCCGTCCGGCAGCAGGTATTCCAGATCGGTTCGTGTCCAGTCCAGCACCGGCATAAAGTTGTAGCACACCACGCGGATACCGCACTGCGCCAGGTTGCGCAGGGTTTGCTGGTAGTTGCGGCACCAGAGATCGACCTGACCGCTGTGGGTTTTGATCTCTTCATGGATCGGCACGCTTTCCACCACCGACCAGACGAGCCCTGCGGCTTCGATAATGGCTTTACGCTTGAGGATTTCCTCCACCGACCAGATCTGGCCGTTGGGGATATGGTGCAGGGCAGTGACTACGCCGGTAGCACCCGCCTGGCGCACATCGGCCAGGGTTACCGGATCGTCAGGGCCATACCAGCGCCAGGTCTGTTTCATGTTGAATTCCTCTTTTATCTGCTGTGAACGGGGTGATGACGCATCCGCTGCGAAGCTGGCGGACGCAAGATCATCTGCTGGCAGATAAAATCGGTCAGGTGGGAAGTGAAGTCAACCAATTATCTTTCATTGGTTGACCTATGTGGCATTTTTAACGATTACTCCTGTGCTTCGCGCAGCACCTTACCGACGTTACCGCCGGGATGTACGGCCAGCAGCGTCTCTTTACTGTAGCCGCTGCGGCTCATCAGCGCGGCCACCATCGCGTCGAAAACCGCCAGTACGCTGATAATTGAGGTGGTTGCCAGCATTTGTAACGGGTCGACCTCCTGACTTTTCGGTATCAGCAGCAGCAGGTCGGCCTGCTGCGCAATGGCCGACGCGGCATTTTCAGTGACGGCAACAAGCGTGGTGCCTTTCGCTTTGACCGTCGGCAGCAGCCGCGTCAGCTCGTCCGAGTTGCCGCCGCGTGACAGCATAATCAACACGTCGCCTTCGCGCAGAAAACCGATATCACCGTGGGCGGCATCGGCCGCGCTCAGCCAGATCGCCGGATGCTCAATGCAGGCCAGCATATGGGCGATTTTGCGCGCGGCAATGCCGGAGGTGCCGATGCCGGTGACCGCAATTTTTCCACGGCAGCTTGCCAGCGCGTCGAGCACCGCCTGCCACTGCTGGCGATCGAGTTCGGTTTCCAGCGCGGTCAGCGCCTGGCGATAGGTCTGCCAGGCCGCCGTCGCCTGCTGCCAGTCGGGCAGGGAACTCATGATCCCTCCTGCATCATCTGGCGATACTTCATCTGGTCGTGATACATCTCGCGGAACACCTGATACTTGCGATCGTAGTAGCGTTTGATTTCGTTGGTCTGCGGCGTCACGGTCTTGCCGATGCGGCTCATGGCGTTCATCGCTTCCGGCAGCGTGTCGTACACGCCCGCGGCGACGGTGCCCATGATCGCGCCGCCCAGCAGCATCGCCTCGCTCTCTTCGGCCAGCAGCATGGTGCAGCCGGTGGCGTTAGCGTGCTCCTGCACGAAGATCGGGTTCTTGGTGCCGCCGCCGCTCGCCATAATAGTATCGATGCTGTAGCCGCTCTGGTTCATCGTTTCGACGATATGGCGGGTGCCCAGCGCGATTGCCTGAATCGTGGCCAGATATTGCAGCGCCATATCTTCCGGCGTGCGGGAGAGCTTCAGCCCGGTCAGCATGCCGGTCAGATGCGGGTTAGCGCGCGGGGAACGGTTGCCGTGGAAGTAGGGCAGCATATGGATATCGCGGGTGAGGAAAGCGATCTGGTCAACCTCTCCAGCCATCTTACGCAGTAGCTCGTTCAGCACCTCGTAGATGGTTTTCCCCTGGCTTTTGCCCTGTTCACGCAGTGTGGTATAGCACGGGTGCGACTGGATAATATGGTCAATCAGCGCGCCGGTAGCCGACTGCCCGCCTTCATTCAGCCAGAAGTCCGGCAGCACCGCCGAGAAGTACGGCCCCCAGACGCCCTTGATAAAACGCGGCTCGCGGGAGATGGCCATATGCCCGGTTGAGGTGCCGCCAATCAGCGCGATGCGGCGGTCAAAGTCAGCCAGCTCGCCGGAAGGGCCGGAGGCGCCCAGCGTGCCCAGGCTCCCGGCGTGGGCATCGATGATCGAGGCGCTGACCGCCGTGCCCGGCAGCAGCCCCAGCTCCAGCGCGGCGCGCTGGGTCAGACCGCGGCCCAGCGGTTCGCCCATGCTTTTCACTTCGCTGCCGATCTTCGCCATATCGTGCTCAAGCAGGTCTTCCAGGCCGATTTCGCGGAAGTAGCTGGCATCCCAGCCCTCTTTGTGCGCCAGATAGGTCCACTTACAGACCAGCGAACAGAGCGAGCGGGTAGTATCGCCGGTGGCGCGCCAGGTCAGAAAATCGGGCAGGTCAAACAGGTGGCCGATATTATTCCAGCTGCCCGGCATATGCTGTTTCAGCCACATCAGCTTTGGCGTTTGCATCTCCGGGGAGATCACCCCGCCCACGTAATCCAGCACTTCATGCTGCATGGCGTTGATGCGCTCGGCCTGCACGATGGCGCGGTGATCCATCCACACCACCACGTTCTGCTCATTGCGGCCGGACGGGCTGACCGTCAGCGGCTGCCCCTCTTTATCCAGCACCACCAGCGAACAGGTGGCATCAAATCCCAGCCCCTTGATCTGTACCGGGTTGATATTGCACTGGTTAAGCGCATCGCGCACCGATTGACACACGGCCTGCCAGATATTATCCGAGGACTGTTCAACGAAGTCCGCCTGTGGGCGATACAGCGCGATTTCGCGGCTGGCCTGGCCCATCATTCGGCCGGTAATATCGAAAATGCCCGCGCGTGCGCTACCGGTCCCTACATCCACACCAATGTAATAGCTGCTCATTTTTTCCCTCGATAATCAGTTTTTGCGATTCTGTAGCGCAATAAACAGGATAAGTACGCCGCCCCAGAGTGCCATGGTCAGGTAGCTACTGACCCCCAGCAGGTTCAGTCCGCTTTCCAGCATTTGTAAGACAATCAGCGCCAGTACCAGCCCGATCACCCGGCCAAAACCGCCGTCCGGGTTAATACCTCCCAGCACGGAGGCCAGAATGGTTACCAGCAGCCAGGACTCGCCGTAGCCCGCCTTTGCCGAGTTAAACATCGACATCATCAGCAGCGCCGCGCCCCAGCTCATCAGGGCTGACAGAACGTAAACGGTAATCAGCACGCGGGTGGTATTCACGCCGCTAAAGCGGGTGGCCTGTAAATTCGACCCGAGCAGCAGGATGCTGCGGCCCAGCGTGGTGCGCTCCAGCAGCAGCCACAGCAGGGCGGCCACGGCCAGGAACAGCAGCAGCGACAGCGGAATGCCCGCCAGCGAGCTGTTGCCAATCGCCTGGATCACCGGCGGGAAGCCGGAAATCACCGCACCGTTGGTCAGCAGAATATTCAGTCCGGCAATCAGCGTCATGGTGCCGAGCGTGGCCAGAATTGGTGAGACGCCAATAACCGCAATCAGCACGCCGTTCAGTACGCCGATAGCCACCGCCAGCAGCAGTCCGGCCAGCAGGCCAATCGCCAGCCAGGCTGGCTGATCGGGATGGGCAACGATAATCGCCGCCATCACCAGCGAACAGGCGTTGGCACTGGCGATAATCGACAGGTTGATACCGCCCGTCAGCATCGTGACGCCCATTCCCAGCGCCAGCAGTCCCAGCACCGGCAACTGCCCGGCGATAGACTGGAAGTTACCTAAACTAAAAAAGCGTGAACCCAGCGTCAGGGAAAACAGCACCAGCACGATGGCGATCATCAACAGCTGCAGGCGAATAATCCGGTCGCCTGGCAAAACCTTCAGCAGACTTTGCATCTTAATTCCCCTTAACCTGTTTGCGTTTCTCATTCCACGCCGTTGCACTGACGCTAAACAGAATAATCGCGCCGCTGAAGACCATGTGCCAGTAGGAGGAGACGGCCAGCAGCGTCAGTCCGTTTTGCAGGAAGGCCAGCAGCAGCACGCCAAGCAGCGTCCCGGTCAGCGAGCCGCGCCCGCCGCTCATGCTGGTGCCACCGAGCACCACCGCCGCCAGCACCGTCAGCTCATAGCCGACCAGTGAGTTCGGTGCCACCGACTGGGTCGTCTGGGCCTGAACGACCGCCGCCACGCCCGCCAGCAGGCCCATATAGCCATACACCCGTAAGTGCAGGCCGCGCAGATTAATCCCGAGGCGTGCCGCCGATTCGCGGTTGCCGCCCATGGCGAAGATCTGCCGACCCAGGCGGGTGTAGTTCATCAGGAATCCGGTCACAATAAAGGTGCCCAGCAGGCAGAGCAGCGGCAACGTCAGGCCGTATTCATAGCCGTCGGCGGCGGTGAAGGAGAACCAGTTGATGCCGTTCATAAACCAGTCCGGGAAGCCGTACAGCCAGGTGCCGCCGGTGAACCACACCAGCAGGCCGTAGAACAGATTCAGCGTGGCGATGGTGATAATAATCGCCGGAACCCGCAGCAGATAAACCAGCAGCCCGTTCACCATGCCCAGCAGCAGGCCGACGACCATTGCTACGGCAAATACGCTGATCAGATTGCCGCCGTGGGCCAGCATAGTGCTGGCCGTCACGTACTGGGCGATGGCGGTCATCGCCGGGAAGGAGATATCGATCCCACCGGCGATCAGCACCACAAACAGTCCGCAGGCCAGAATGCCGAGAATGGCATAGCTGGTGGCCACGTCGGTCAGGTTACCGAGGGTTAAGAATTCGCTGGTACGCAGGCTGAGGCCCACCGCCAGCAGCAGGATCAGCATGCCCAGCCAGAACTCGTGATAGCCGATAAGCTGGCGTAATTTATTATTCATTGACCACCCCGGCGATCTCTTCTTCGCGGCACTGGTGTGGTGCGAAGCTGGCAACCAGCTCGCCTTTGCGCATCACCAGTATCCGATGGCTGTTGTAGTAGGCTTCCGGGATCTCATCGCAGATCATCAGCACCGCCATGCCCGATTCTGCCAGCTGGCGGGCAATGCGATAGATCCCTTCCTTATTAGCGATATCGACGCCGACGGTCGGCGAGTCGAGGATCAGCACTTTCGGCTGCGTCGCCACCCATTTACCGATCGCCACGCGCTGGGCGTTACCGCCGGAGAGCGTCTGCACCGGCAGCTGGCTGTCGGAGACTTTGATATTCAGTTCGCGGATCAGATCGGACGCCTGCTGCCGCGCTTTCTGGCGATCTATCAGGCCCAGCCCGCCGCGCAGACGATCGAAGATCGACACCAGCAGGTTGTCGAAAATTGGCTGCGGCATGATCAGCCCTTCGCTCTGGCGATCTTCCGAAACGTAGGCGATACCGTGGCGGATGGCGTCGCGGTTGTGGCGCAGCGTCACCGGCTGGCCGTCAACGATCAGCTCACCGCTGTCCGGTTTGCTGATGCCAAACAGCGACAGGCACAGCTCGGTGCGTCCGGCCCCCAACAGGCCGACGATAGAGACGATCTCCCCGCGCCGCAGCTGTAAATTGATATTCTGATACTCGTTGCGGCGGCTGAGATTGCGCACTTCCAGCAGCGGCGTTTCGTCGCCGTCGGCGCGCTGCGGCAGGTGGCTAAAGCTGAAGCGCTGGCCGGTCATCAGAAACGCCAGCTCATCGCTGTCCAGCTCGCTGGCCTGCCAGGTGCCGACCAGCTTGCCGTCGCGGATCACGCTGATGCGGTCGGAGACTTCCATCACCTCATCCAGCTTGTGGCTGACGAACACCACGCAGATCCCGGCGGCTTTCAGCTCGTTGACCACCCGCAGCAGGCCGTTAACTTCATGACGAGTCAGGGAGGCGGTAGGCTCATCCATAATCACCAGGCTGGCTTTAGCGGCCAGCGCCCGGCAGATGGCGACCAGCTGGCGATCGGCGATCGACAGTTTTTCCACTTTGCGTGACGGATCGAGGTTAACCCCAATGCGGTTCATGGTGTCCACCGCCAGCTGGCGCATCGCGCGGCGATTGACCAGCAGGTCGCCGCCCGGCAGCATCCGGTGGATGGCGATGTTTTCCATCACCGTCAGGTTCGGGAACAGCGACAGATCCTGATAAATCACCTGCACGCCGTAGAATGAGGAGAGCGCCGGAGTCAGGCGCGGGAAACGCTTGCCGTCAACGCTGATATGCGAGCCTTTATCGGGCTGATAAACGCCGGAGATCACTTTGATCAGCGTGCTTTTACCGCAGCCGTTTTGCCCGGCCAGGCAGTGGACTTCACCACGATTCAGCGTCAGCGAGACGTTATCCAGCGCGCGTACGCCCGGGAACGATTTGCTGATATTTTCCAGCGAAATAAAGGTATTTTGCGTGGCCATAAGTTAGTGCCCTGGTGTTGGGGAGGGGCCAGCAAGCGCTGGCCCGAATCAATCAAAAGCCGAGGGATGCTGCGTTGTCTTTGGTGACTTCCAGAATGCGGTTGAAGCGGATGACGTGATGTTCCATATCCACATCCGCCTTGCCGATGCCGTCGATGGTCAGGTCAGGCGTGACCTGTTTGCCGTCCAGCAGCTGATCTGCCAGGCTGACCAGCGCGAATCCGGCATCTTTCGGGTCCCACAGCAGTGCTTTTTTGATATCGCCGGAGGCCAGATATGGCGCTGCCTGAGCCGGCATCGCAATGCCGACCACGGCAATTTTGTTTTTCGCACGCTTGCTCTTCACGGCCTGACCGGCACCGATTGGGCCGAGGGAGCCAAAGCCGATAATACCTTTCAGGTCCGGGTAGGTGCGCATCAGGTCAAGCGTGGTGGCGTAGGATTTATCAATGCTTTCCGCCACCGGCAGGCGGGAGGTGACTTCGTGCATGTTAGGATATTTTTCTTTCTGGTATTTAATCGCCGCATCCGCCCAGGCATTGTGCAGAGGCACGGTCAGCGAACCAACGTAAATGGCATAGCCGCCCTGGCCGCCCATCGCGCTGGCCAGTTCATCCATGTTCTTCTCGGCGTACTTCACGCTGTCGATGGTTTCCACATCCCACTGGCCAATCTGCTGGTCCGGTGATTCGTGGGTCAGTACGACAATACCCTGATCGCGGGCTTTTTTCAGCACCGGCTCCAGTACTTTGGCGTCGTTGGGCACCACGATAATCGCGTCGACTTTTTTGGCGATCAGGTCTTCAATCACTTTAACCTGCTGCGCCGGATCGGCGGTGGAGCCTCCAACCTGATAGGCGTTGACGTCGAGTTTTTTCGCTGCTTCATCCACGCCTACGGCCATGCGGGTGAACCAGGGAATGCCGGTCACTTTGGCGACCAGCGCAATATCGTGTTTTTCCGCGGCCATCAGCGGGGTGGTTAACAGCATGCAGGCGGAAACAACACATGCATTCAGTAATGCGAGATTGAATTTCATAGCAGTACCTTTGTTTTGTAGGGCGTGTTTTTGTCAGGTAACGGGGTTTTAACAACGGCACCAGGATAGCAAGAACGATTTGCAGAAGATCTGAGCGGAAGGGAATTATGTGATCGGTAACTTTTTATGTTTATTTATGTAACTTATTTGGTTAAATAATTGTTAATTTATTGCATCTGGTAGTAATTTTACACCAAATTGAAGTTATTAATTTGTTATTTAATTTAAATTTTATAACATTTAAGTATCATTTGGCCGGGTGAGTCCGCTGTTTCGGGCATGAATGGGCATTCAGAGCATAATTCAGGCGATTTTGTTATCGGAATTGCGAGGATTATCCCATTTTTCTTTCCGACTGTGGTCCGTCTGACGAGAATAAATTTGGAAATAGTTACGTTATTTTCATACAAAGCGCGGCGAACCCCTCAAAATTCGTGAATGCGAGGCATCTCACGATCTCCGTTTTCATTTATTGACGAAATGAAATTTAACAGCCAATATTTTTTTCTTTGAAAAAAAAATTCCATATCATTGCCGCATCCTTCAGCGGGCAGCGTGGGTTTTCCTCAGGAGAAGTAAGCATGTCGGTCAGTGTTGAAGCGCGCCCTGCGCAGGCTACCCGCGAGCTGGCGCGGATTTCGTTTGCCGTTTTCCTTACCTATCTGACCGCCGGACTGGCGTTGCCGGTGATCCCGCTTTACGTCCATCAGGAGCTGGGCCTCAGCAATGTGATGGTGGGCATCGCGGTCGGCATTCAGTTTTTTGCCACGCTGCTGACGCGCGGCTATGCCGGCAGGCTGGCCGACCAGCGCGGCGCTAAACGCACCACCGTGCAGGGGATTCTGGCGCTGGCGCTGGTTGGCGTGGCCTATCTGCTGGCGGCTTTTCTGCCGCTGCCGGTGGCCGGCAAGTTTGCGCTGCTGGTGGCGGGCAGGCTGCTGCTCGGCTTCGGTGAAAGTCTGCTGCTGACCGGTAATCTGACCTGGGGAATGGGGCTGGTGGGGGCGAAACGCTCCGGTCAGGTAATGTCGTGGAATGGCATGGCAATTTACGGTTCGCTGGCCGCCGGGGCACCGCTGGGCCTGATGCTGCACAGCCAGTGGGGCTTTATGGCGCTGGGCGCAGCGACGATCCTGCTGCCGCTGGTGGCGCTGCTAATTAATTTCAGCATCAGAGCGGTGCCGGTGCTGGGTGGCGAACGCCCCTCTTTGTGGAAAGTGGTGGGGCAGATCATGCAGCCCGGCTGCGCGCTGGCGCTACAGGGCACCGGCTTTGCGGTAATTGGTACGTTTACCTCGCTCTATTTTGCCGACCGTCTGTGGGGCAATGCCGGATTTGCGCTCACCGCGTTTGGTGTGGCGTTTGTGATGGTGCGAATTTTCTTCGGTGGTCTGCCGGACCGGCTGGGCGGCGCGCGGGTTGCGCTGGTCTCGCTGGGCGTTGAGGCACTGGGCCTGCTGCTGCTGGGCATTGCGCCGAACGGCTGGGTGGCGCTGGCCGGGGCAGCGTTGACCGGCTGCGGCTGTTCGCTGGTATTCCCGTCGCTGGGCGTTGAGGTGCTGAAGCGAGTCGCACCCCAGGTGCGCGGCACCGCACTGGGCGGATTTTCCGCCTTCCAGGATATCGCCTACGGTGCCAGCGGCCCGCTGACCGGCATACTGGCCACCACTTTCGGCTACGGTTCGGTGTTTCTTGCCGGAGCCGCCTGTGCGGCACTGGGCATCATCGTCACCTTCGGCTTCGCCCGCAGCGCGGTCAGTAGCTGAGACGAGCCAGCTTATCGACCGCCTGGGTGATTTCATTCGGCTGCAGCGCTGAGTATCCCAGTATCCATCCCTCGCGCGGCTCGCTGCCCGGCTGGTGATACAGCGGGGACAGGCGCGGCAGCAGCAGCCCCTGCGCGGCTGCCTCTTGCGTCAGCCGCTGCTCTCCGCCGTGGTTTAATTGCACGGTGAGCTGTAATCCTCCCTGATGGGCCAGCGGCGTCAGCCTGTTTCCCAGCTTTTCCGCCAGCTCCCGGCGCAGCAGGTCGCGGCGGCTGCCGTACAGCTGGCGCATCAGCCGCAGGTGGGCGGCAAAGTGGCCGTGCTGAATAAAATCGGCGGTTACCGCCTGCATCAGCTGTGCGCTGTGGCCGTCCATCATGCTGCGCAGGCGGCAAAGCGGGGCGATCAGCGCATCGGGCACCACCAGATACGCCAGCCGCAGTGAGGGAAACAGCACCTTAGAGAAGGTGCCGAGGTACAGCACCCGTGCGTTATCCTCCAGCCCCTGTAGCGCAGGCTGCGGATTACCGTCGTAATGAAATTCGCTGTCGTAGTCGTCTTCAACCAGCCAGCAGCCGCTGCGGCGGGCAAACTCCAGCCACGCCAGCCGACGAGGCAGGCTGAGGGTGACGCCGGTGGGATACTGATGGGAAGGCGTCAGATATACCAGCTTTGGCGTACCTTCTTCAGCGGGAACCGCGCCGCGTGCATCCACGCTGATACCACTCACTTGCGCCCCGGCGCTGCGAAAGGCGTGCCAGGCCCCGGCATAGCCCGGCTGCTCCAGCCACACCGGATCGCCGCTGTCGCACAGCAGCAGCGCAATCATCTGCAATGCCTGCTGTGAGCTGGTCAGGATCATCACTCGCTCGGCGCTGCATCGGACGCCGCGCGACTGCCCAAGGTAGTCCGCCACCGCCTCTCGCAGCTGCGGTAATCCCTGCGGATCGCCGTAGCGCATCAGCTTTTCCCCCTCCAGCCGCTGCCGCTGCTGCATTAACCGCCGCCAGGTGCGGTGCGGGAAAGCGCGCAGATCCGGCGACCCGGCAGCAAAGGCCTGCGGAAACTGCGGGTCGTTACAGCCGCCGCCGCGATCGATCAGGCCGCCGCGCGTGGAAAGCTGAACCGGTGGAGACGTCACCGGCCTGAGGGGGGCAGCAGGTAAATCGCTGGCCACAAACGTTCCACGCCCGGTTTGTCGGCTCAGATAGCCCTCGCTTTCCAGCTGGGCATAGGCGGCTTCAACCGTTACGCGGGATATCGACAGATCCTGCGCCAGCAGGCGGGAAGAGGGCAGACGCGCCGCGCTGCCGAGTACACCGCTGCGGATGGCTTTACGCAGCATCGCGCAGACGCGCTCGCGCACGGTAGTGGCCTGCTGCTGGCCCAGCAGTGCCAGAAACGGTACGGCGTTATGCGGCATATGGGTCTTATCCTCTGTTGATTACTGGTCTTACTGTTAAGGCCAATCTGGCCCTATCATGGCAGCACTTACTACAAGAGGATATTCATTATGACGTCATCCGCCGTTTTACAGTTCCCGCCGCTGCCATCCGACCAGAGCGAAGCCCATCTGCGGCACAAGCTGGCCTGGTATGCGGATGCCTGGGATCTGGCGCAGGATTTAGCGCAGGGGATCGAAGAGATTGTGGCAATCGATACGCGTTCCCCGGAGCAGTATCAGGCCGGGCATATCTGTGGGGCTGTCAGTTTCCCGCATCGCACCATGACCGCCGAAACCCTGGCGGCGCTCGATCGCAGCAAGGTGTACGTGACTTACTGCGACGGCATCGGCTGCAACGGTTCAACTAAAGGCGCATGGAAGCTGGCGGCGGCGGGATTTCAGGTCAAAGAGTTGATCGGCGGACTGGATTTCTGGCTGCGCGACGGCCATCCGGTGGCCACCGGTGACGCGCCGGGCAGCTGGCCGGCAGCGGCAGCGCTGCCCGACTGCGGCTGCTGAACACCAGCAAACGATAGCATTACAGAACGCTGATGGGTAAACCGCTGCCGGTGATTGCCATTGTTTCACTGCGCTGACAGAACCGAAGATGCCGGGCCGTTACAGCACAGCCCACAGCAGCAGCACGACCAGCAGCAGCAGCGAAAAGGCGGTAAACACCGGGCGGCGGCTGAACGGTTGCAGCATGGGCGGGAGCGTACTCCACAGCGGCTCCGGCGTGACATCTTCCCCGGCCCGCAGCTGTGCGGCGCGATGCTTAAACAACGCATTCAGCAAATCCTGCACCTGGGCGGTACTCAACAGCGTCAACGGCTGCGCGTTAAAGCGCTGCTGGCAGCGATCGTCCAACAAGCGCAGCTCGGCGGCATCCGGCGGCTGTTTCAGCGCGGCGATCAGCTGGCTTAGCGTCGGGTTGCCGTGCTGGCTCAGCGTGTGGCTGGCCTGAAGGTACTGGGTCAGCAGTGGGAAAAATCGTGAAGGGATCGGATCGCCGCTGTGCAGGTTCACTACCTTCATCAGCGCTGCCCACAGCTTCACCGGTGACTCACCGGTCGCGGCCGCCAGACGGGCAATCTGTAAATTCAGCGCCTGATGCTCGGCCGGAAGCAGCGAGCGATCGGTCACACGATTCTGCTGCGGCTGCGGAATCGTCATCTGCCCGTTTTGCAGCATGGTCAGCACCTGGCGCAGCTGATCGGGGTTCAGCGAACTGAGCACGGTCTGGCCAAACTGCTGGCGGATAAAATCGCTGACCGCCTGTCGATTATTCCCGGCGGGCAGCAGCTCGGTCAGCTGCTGCTGAAGCTGCCGGGTAGCGTGAGTATTCTGCACCTGTGCCAGACGGGTGTTCAGGAACTGTTCGGCCAGCGGAAAATGGCGAGCCAGCAGTCCGGCATCGTTTTTCACGCCCACCTCATGACGCAGCCCGGCCCACAGCTCAACGGATTTCAGCGAACTGAGAGACATGATCTTGACGATCAGGCGTTCCAGCGTGGTGCGCTGGGCAGGGGAGAGCGGCTGGTCGCCGGAGGCACTTCGCGGCGTATCGGACAAAGGGGCGATCGTCGGACGATCGCCGGGAGATGGCGCTCCGGGGCCACTTAACGGTTGCATGGCGAAAATCCTTCAGTCGGGTTCCGGGGCGTGCCGTAACAGAGAAAATAATGTCACATGATAACAATCCCACCCGGGGATCGAAAGGCCACCGGGCGGGAATAAGGGGTATTATCCCTGTTTTTTATCCTGATGGCTGCGTGCGAGCGGCATTCGCAGCTGCTGGGCGAGGATCACGCCAAGCAGGGTCACGCCGCCGCCGATAAAGTGGTAGGCATGCAGACTTTCATGCAGGAAACCCACGGCGATAACGGCGGTAAAAATCGGTGCCAGATTCATAAAGATGCTGGCAGTACTGGCCCCAAGGCGCATCACGCCCTGGATCCAGACGAATGGCGCAATGATCGAGGCCGGAATGGCGGCAAACAGCACCAGAGGAATATTATGCATATTCAGCGATACATCCGGTGCCATCAGGAAACCTGGCGTCAGCAGCAGGACGCCAAACAGGATCTGCATCCACAGGCTCTGCCAGTTCGGTAGCGGGATCGCCCAGCGTTTGGTTAACACACCGTACAGCGCGTACGAAGTGGACGCCGCGAACATCATCAGTTCACCTTTGCCCATGCCGTGGGTCAGCAGCTGTGCCGGATTGCCCTGGCTGACCAGCCATACCAGCCCGCCGAATGACAGCACGCTGCCCAGCAGAATGCCCACGGTGGGTGCCAGCCGCAGGATAAAGATGCTCAATAACACCGTCAGCAGCGGGATCAGCGCGTTAAGAATACCCATAAACAGCGCGCTGACGCTGTGCGCGGCGAAGTACGCCAGGCTTTGATAGAGCACCATGCCCAGCAGGCCGAGGATCAGCAGTTTCCACCAAACCTGGGCGATCTGCTGCCGGTGCCGCCAGACGCCGGGTAGCGCGAAGGGGGCCAGAACGACGAGGGCAATCAGCCAGCGATAAAAGGAGATCGCCGCAGGATCGATAGCACTGGCCGACATTTTGCTGACGATGGCATTAATTGACCAGATCAGTACGGCCAGCAGGGGAAACATAAAATTCATCAGGTTCTCGCGTTGTTGTCTTCACAGTTCAGAGAATGAAAGTGTAATCTTGTCTCATTGAAAACAAATAACGACAATCAGACATTATTGCTCTGGGACCGGACAAGATGATTCAGCAACTGACGTACACCCCGCCGGAGAATGCCGCCGAGATGACGCTGTTTTTCCGCTATGAGCAGACCAACGCCCAGACGGAGTATTTGCCCCACAGCCACAGCTGGGGCCAGGCGATCTTTGTCAAATGCAACGTGCTGGAAATGCAGGTGGAGGGCGAGCGTCTGTTAACCCCGGCCAATATTCCCATCTGGATACCCCCGGGGAAAATGCACGCCAGCTATAACCACCGTCAGGCCTTCTTCCGCACGCTGAACATCGCCGGTTCGCTGTGCCATCAGCTGCCCGATCGTGCCTGCCTGCTCAGAGTCAGTCCGATTGTGCACGCTATTATGGACGATATCGCCGCGCGCGAGCTGCTGGTGCCTGAAACGGCAGAAGATCGCCGTCTGGGTGAGGTGCTGCTCGATCAGCTGCGGCAGGCGCAGATCGGCCCCAGCTACCTGCCGTCAACCAGCGATAAATATCTGGCCCCGGTGTTACAGGCGCTGGAGCTGAACCCGGCCGATAACACCACGCTGGCGCAGTGGGCCAGCCGCGTGTACACCACCGAACGCACGCTGTCGCGCCGCTGCCAGGCGCTGCTGGGAATGTCGTTTAGCGAGTGGCGGCAGCGCCTGCGCTTTTTGCACGCCGTGGCGTTGCTTGAACAGGGCAAGAGTGTACAAGAGGTGGCGCTGGAGCTGGGCTACAGTTCGGCATCGGCGCTGATTGTGATGTTTCATCAGCAGTCCGGCACCACACCGGAGCGCTATCGCCAGCGCATCTGAGGGGGCAGCTTTCGGCCGGACGGGGGGTTATTCGGCAGGGGGCTTTATGGCAGAATAGCGCTCCTTATTAAGCCAGACTGGATACCGCTAGTGAAAATCCTCGTTGATGAAAATATGCCGTATGCGCGCGAGCTGTTCAGCCGTACCGGCACCGTGGTTGCTGTTCCCGGACGCCCAATCCCGGCGGCGGAGCTGGATGATGCCGACGGCCTGATGGTGCGCTCGGTGACCAAAGTGAACGCCGCGCTGCTGGACGGTAAGCCGGTTAAGTTTGTCGGTACCGCAACGGCAGGCACCGATCATATCGACGAGAACTATCTCAACCAGCAGGATATCGCCTTCTCTGCGGCTCCCGGCTGTAACGCGATTGCCGTGGTGGAATACGTTTTCTCCGCGCTGCTGCTGCTGGCCGAGCGCGACGGCTTCCTGCTGAAAGATCGTACCGTCGGCATCGTTGGCGTTGGCAACGTTGGCGGACGCCTGCAGGCGCGGCTGGAAGCATTAGGCATCCGTACGCTGCTCTGCGATCCGCCGCGCGCCGATCGCGGGGATGCAGGCGAGTTCCTGCCGTTAGAAACGCTGGTGGCCGAAGCCGATGTGCTCACCTTCCATACCCCGCTGTTTAAGCAGGGGCCGTACCAGACGCTGCACATCGCCGACGAAGCGCTGCTGCTGGCGTTAAAACCCGGCACTATCCTGATCAACGCCTGCCGTGGCCCGGTAGTGGATAACGCCGCGCTGCTGAACGTGTTGGAGCAGCGCGACGATCTGAGCGTGGTACTGGATGTCTGGGAGCCGGAGCCGGAACTGTCGCTGCCGCTGCTGGATAAAGTGGATATCGCCACCGCCCATATCGCCGGTTACACGCTGGAAGGGAAGGCGCGCGGCACCACTCAGGTGTTCGAGGCCTGGACGCAGTTTATCGGCCAGCCGCAGCAGGTGCCGCTGGACACCCTGCTGCCCGCCCCGGAATTCGGCACCATTACTCTGCGCGGCGAGCTGGATCAGCCAACGCTGAAACGCCTGGTGCATCTGGTGTATGATGTGCGCCGCGATGACGCACCGTTGCGCCATGTGGCCGCCATTCCGGGTGAGTTTGACCGCCTGCGGAAGAACTATCTGGAACGCCGTGAATGGTCATCGCTGCGGGTCGTGTGCGACAACGCCGAAACGGCCTCGCTGCTGGCGAAGCTGGGTTTTAATGCGACCGGTGAGTAAGTATTTGTAAAACCGTGCGTTCCCCTCCCTTTATGGGAAGTATTCTGAAACATTGCGGTGTTCCGGCACCGCACTTTTTTTATGTCATTATCTGGAGTAAACCAACATGTCTGACGGCTGGAATATCGCGCTATTGGGCGCAACAGGCGCAGTAGGGGGAGCTTTACTGGAATTACTGGCTGAACGCCAGTTCCCGGTTGGTGAGCTGTATTTACTGGCAAGCGAGCGCAGCGCGGGCGAAGTGCTGCGCTTCGAGGGTAAATCGGTACGAGTGACCGATGCCGCTGAGTTTGACTGGTCTCAGGCACAGCTGGCGTTTTTCGCCGCCGGTCGTGAAGCTTCCGCCCGCTATGCGGACGATGCCGCCAACGCCGGATGCCTGGTCATCGACAGCAGCGACCTGTTCGCGCTGGAGCCGGATGTGCCGCTGGTGGTGCCGGACGTTAACCCGCAGGTGCTGGCCGACTACCGTAACCGTAACATTGTTACCGTGGCCGATGGTTTAACCAGCCAGCTGCTGAGCGCGATCAAGCCGCTGGTTGATAATGCCGGGCTGGGCCGTTTACAGGTGACCAACCTGCTGGCGGTCTCCTCCCACGGTAAGGTGGCGGTAGATTCGCTGGCCGGTGAGAGCGCGCGTTTGCTGAACGGTATGCCGGTGGAAGAGAGCCACTTCGGCCGCCAACTGGCCTTTAACCTGCTGCCGCTGTTGGCTGATGCGGAAGGCAGCGTGGCGCAGGAGCGTCAGCTGGTGGAGCAGGTGCGTAAAGTGCTGCAGGACGAAGGTTTACCGATTGCGGTCAGTACCGTGCAGGCACCGGTGTTCTACGGTAATGCCCAGATTGTACATATTGAAAATCTGCGCCCGGTTTCCGCCGAAGAAGCGCGTGAAATCCTGCTGGAAGCGGAAGATATCAACGTCACCGATGAAGCGGATTACCCGACGCCGGTGGGGGATGCCTCCGGCAGTGCGCACCTGAGCATCGGCTGCCTGCGCAACGATTACGGCATCCCGGAGCTGCTGCAGTTCTGGTCAGTAGCCGACAACGTGCGCTTTGGCGGCGCGCTGATGGCGGTGAAAACGGCCGAGAGGCTGGTGCAGGAGTATATGTACTGATGTCGGACGTCAACGTGCCACAGACGGTGTATAAGCTGGCGCTGGGCATTGAATATGATGGCAGCCAGTACTACGGCTGGCAGCGACAGAATGAAGTGCGCAGCGTGCAGGAAAAGCTGGAGAAGGCGCTGTCAAAGGTCGCCAACCATCCGGTGGTGGTGTTCTGCGCCGGCCGCACCGATGCAGGCGTCCACGGCACCGGTCAGGTGGTGCATTTTGAAACGACCGTACAGCGCAAGGATGCGGCGTGGACCCTCGGTGCCAACACGAATCTGCCGGGCGATATTGCCGTGCGCTGGGTTCATGCGGTGCCGGATGATTTCCACGCGCGCTTCAGCGCCACCGCGCGGCGCTACCGCTATGTGATTTACAACCAGCGGCTGCGCCCGGCGATCCTTGGCGGCGGCATGACCCATTTTTACCATCCGCTGGACGTAGAAAAAATGCAGCGTGCCGGTCAGTGCCTGCTGGGCGAGAACGACTTCACCTCGTTCCGCGCCGTGCAGTGCCAGTCGCGCACTCCAATGCGTAACGTAATGCATCTGAACGTCAGCCGCCACGGCGCTTACGTGGTGGTGGATATCAAAGCCAACGCTTTTGTTCACCATATGGTGCGCAATATCGTGGGCAGCCTGATGGAAATCGGCTGCGGGAATCAGCATGAAGGCTGGATGGCCGAGCTGTTAGCGGCGAAAGACCGGACGCTGGCGGCCGCGACGGCGCGTGCGGAAGGGTTGTATCTGGTCGCGGTGGATTACCCCGATCGTTTTGCTTTACCACGTCCACCGATGGGACCTTTGTTCCTCGGGGATTAATCTGGCCTGGATTTCTAAAGGAAGCCTTTATGGAACTGATTCGTTTTGTTGTCGATTTCATTTTGCATATCGACGTCCACCTCGCGGAGCTGGTGGCGCAGTACGGCGTGTGGGTTTACGCCATCCTGTTCCTGATCCTGTTCTGCGAAACCGGGCTGGTGGTGACGCCGTTCCTGCCGGGCGATTCACTGCTGTTCGTGGCCGGGGCGCTGGCTGCACTGCCGGGTAACGATCTTAACGTTCACACTATGGTGGCACTGATGGTGGTGGCGGCGATTATCGGCGATGCGGTGAACTACACCATCGGGCGACTGTTCGGCGATAAGCTGTTCAGCAACCCGAACTCGAAAATTTTCCGCCGCAGCTATCTTGATAAGACCCACGCTTTTTACGAGCGTCACGGTGGGAAAACGATTATTCTTGCTCGCTTCGTGCCGATCGTTCGTACTTTCGCGCCGTTTGTGGCCGGAATGGGCAAAATGTCCTATCGTCATTTTGCTATTTACAATGTATCGGGCGCGCTGCTGTGGGTGCTGCTGTTTACCTATGCCGGTTATCTGTTTGGTAACATGCCGATGGTGCAGGAAAACCTTAAACTGCTGATTGTGGCGATTATCCTGCTGTCTATTCTGCCGGGTGCCATCGAAGTGTGGCGTCATCGCCGCGCGGCGCGTCAGCAGAAACAGCAGTAACAGAAATCATCAGGCGATACCCGTCCGACCAGATTTTTATCCACAGTCACGGGCGGTTATGGTTTAATGAGCGACAATTTATGGTTTGTGCCGCCGGCTTTTTTGCGGCACAAAAAAGAAAAACTGGCTTACCCTGCGGGGAAACCAGGTTCAAACAGAAAGGTCATCAATGAGCTGGATTGAACGAATTCTCAATAAGAGCACAATCACCCCATCGCGTAAGGCAAGCATTCCTGAAGGCGTCTGGACCAAATGTGACAGCTGCGGGCAGGTTCTTTATCGTGCCGAGCTGGAGCGTAATCTGGAAGTCTGCCCGAAGTGCGATCACCATATGCGTATGCATGGTCGTGACCGCCTGAACAGCCTGCTGGACGAAGGTTCAACGACTGAACTGGGCAGCGAGCTGGAACCGAAAGATGTGCTCAAGTTCCGGGATTCCAAAAAATACAAAGATCGTCTTGCGGCTGCTCAGAAAGAGACCGACGAAACCGACGCGCTGATCGTGATGAAAGGCACCCTGCATGGGATGCCGGTTGTTGCCGCGGCGTTTGAGTTCTCCTTTATGGGTGGCTCAATGGGTTCCGTGGTTGGCGCGCGCTTCGTGCGTGCGGTTGAGCGGGCGCTGGAAGATAACTGCCCGATGATCTGCTTCTCCGCTTCCGGCGGTGCGCGTATGCAGGAAGCGCTGATGTCGCTGATGCAGATGGCGAAAACCAGTGCTGCACTGGCTAAGATGCAGGAGCGCGGTCTGCCGTATATCTCCGTGCTGACCGACCCAACCATGGGTGGCGTCTCTGCCAGCTTCGCGATGCTGGGCGATCTGAATATTGCTGAACCAAAGGCGCTGATCGGCTTTGCGGGTCCTCGTGTTATTGAGCAAACGGTACGTGAGAAACTGCCACCGGGCTTCCAGCGCAGTGAGTTCCTGATTGAAAAAGGCGCGATTGATATGATCGTTCGCCGCCCGGTTATGCGCTTCAAACTGGCCAGCCTGCTGGCTAAAATGATGAATCTGCCTGCCCCGCAGGAAGAAGACGTCAAAGAGGCCGAAGCGACCGGCCCACAGAGCCAAGAGGCCTGACCGATGATGAGAAAGAGGTCTTCGGGCCTCTTTCACCAATGAACCGTAACTTTGTGAACGGGACACATGGATAATCTTCCTCAAGCCACGTCGCCTCTTGCCACGTGGCTTTATTATCTTGAGCATTTACACTCTCAGGCTATTGAACTCGGGCTGGATCGTATCCGCCGGGTTGCCACCTCACTCGATCTGTTAACACCCGCCCCGAAGGTCTTTACCGTTGCCGGTACGAACGGCAAGGGCACCACCTGCCGCACGCTGGAAACCGTACTGATGGCTGCCGGTTATCGCGTTGGCGTGTACAGCTCTCCACATTTAATCCGCTACACTGAACGTGTACGCATTCAGGGTGAAGAGCTGGCCGAGTCGGCGCATACCGCGTCATTTGCGGCCATTGAAGCCGGGCGCGGAGAGACCTCGTTAACCTACTTCGAATACGGCACGCTGTCAGCGCTGTGGCTGTTTAAGCAGGCGCAGCTGGACGTGGTCATTCTCGAAGTCGGTTTGGGTGGGCGGCTGGATGCGACCAATATCGTTGATGCGGACGTTGCGGCGATCACCAGCATTGCGCTGGACCACGTTGACTGGCTGGGCCCGGACCGCGAAAGCATCGGCCGTGAAAAGGCCGGAGTGTTTCGCCAGGGGAAACCGGCCATCGTCGGGGAACCTGATATGCCGTCAACCATTGCCGACGTGGCGCGAGAGGTTGGCGCGCAGCTGCAGCAGCGCGATCGCGACTGGTCTTACAGCCTGACCGACGGCGGCTGGTCGTTCCGCGATGCCAGCGGCAGCATTGAAAACCTGCCGTTGCCGCAGGTGCCGCTGCCGAATGCCGCCACCGCGCTGGCTGCACTGCGGGCGTCGGGTCTGTCGATTGATGAAGCCACTATTCGTGCCAGCCTGCATCAGGCAATCCTGCCCGGCCGCTTCCAGACCGTGGCGCATTCACCGCAGGTGATTCTGGACGTGGCGCATAACCCGCACGCGGCCGCGTATCTTGCCGGCCGGCTGGCGGAACTGCCGCAGCGCGGTAAAGTTCACGCGGTAGTGGGGATGCTGCACGACAAAGATATCGCCGGGACCCTGGCCTGCCTCAGTCCGCAGGTGGATTACTGGTATTGTGCGCCGCTGGAAGGCCCGCGCGGTGCTTCTGCCGAGCAGCTGATTGCCCATCTTAGCGGGGCGCAGGCGTTTGGCTCCGTGGCCGATGCCTGGCATCAGGCGATGCAGCAGGCGGCGGAACAGGACATTGTGCTGGTGTGTGGGTCATTCCACACCGTCGCACACGTAATGGAAACGATGACAGCGGAGAACGGCAGTGGCAAGTAAGTTTCAAAACCGTTTAGTCGGCACCGTTATTATTGTTGCGCTGGGCGTGATCGTGCTGCCTGGCCTGCTGGATGGTAAAAAGAAACACTATAAGGAAGAGTTCGCGGCCATTCCGCTGGTGCCAAAACCAGGCGACCAGCAGGAGACCGAACTGGCACCGCCGGTAACGCAGTCGCTGCCGGCGCAGCCACCGGAAGGGGCAAGCGAAGCCATCAGCCGTGCCGACGGGGAAAACTCCTCGCAGGCCGACAGCGGATCGACCGCGCCGAAGTCAAACAATCAGCCCACGCTGGTTTCGCCGCCGCCGGTGCAGCAACAGCCGGTCCAGCAACCGGTACAGCAGCCGCCGAAAGTGGTTGAAAAGCCGAAGCCGGTAGAGAAACCGAAACCGGTGGAAAAACCGGTCGAGAAGCCGAAGCCGATTGAGAAGCCTCCTGTTCAGCAGCAGCAGCCTAAGGTGGAAACGCCAGCTGAGAAACCGGCTGCCGCTGAAACTGCTCCGACCGGCCAGGCGTATGTGGTCCAGCTGGGTGCGCTGAAAAATGCGGCCAAGGTGAACGAAATCGTCGCGCAGCTGCGGCTTTCGGGCTATCGTGCTTTCACCGTGCCAGCAACGCCGGTTGCCGGACAGATCACCCGTATCTACGTCGGTCCGGATGCATCAAAAGCCAAAATGCAGGCGGCAGTCGGTGAGCTACAGGGCATTTCCGGCCTTGGTGGCGTCGTCAAGCCCTGGGGTGCACGCTAATCGCCCCTGCGGATTGAGCGGAAATAACAATAGCTGTAACAGGTGCCACCCGTTGAAGCGCGGCGTGGCACCGGGCTGTGTCTGGCCGAAGGCAACATGATATAAAGCAAATCAACGAATTGCATTCTGGCGTGGTGAGCGGCAGGAATGTCGCCCACCCGACGGTTTTTTCAGCGTTTTCGTTTATTTAAAACGACGCAGGAAAACCCTACGCAAACGTTTTCTTTTTCTGTTAGAATTCGCCCCGAACTGGATGCAGGGGCGTTTTCACGATTACTGTCACTGGAAGAGTTCATGGTCTGGATAGATAACGTCATTATTGCGGTTATAGCTTTTTCGGCTCTGGTTAGCCTGATCCGTGGGTTTATTCGGGAAGCACTTTCTCTCGTCACCTGGGGATGCGCATTCTTTGTCGCCAGTCATTACTTCTCCTACCTTGCCGTCTGGTTCACAGGATTTGAAGACGAGCTGATTCGGAATGGAATCGCCATTGCAGTGTTATTTGTTGCCACGCTAATCGTTGGCGCAATCGTTAACTATGTAATTGGTTCGCTGGTTGAGAAAACCGGCCTGTCGGGTACCGACAGAGTACTGGGCGTCTGTTTTGGGGCACTGCGTGGCGTACTGATTGTGGCCGCTATGCTGTTTTTCCTCGACACATTCACCGGCTTTTCCAAAAGCCTCGACTGGCAGCAGTCGAAGTTAATCCCTCAGTTCAGTTACATCATCGGGTGGTTCTTTGACTACCTGAAGAGCACGTCGAGTTTTTTGCCCCGGTAATCGCACCGGGGTTGCGGCTATGAGGAAATGTCAATATGTGCGGTATTGTCGGGATCGCCGGTTTTATGCCGGTCAACCAGTCGATTTATGACGCGTTAACGGTGCTTCAGCACCGTGGGCAGGATGCCGCAGGCATCGTTACCATCGATGCATTAAATTGCTTCCGCCTGCGTAAAGCAAACGGTCTGGTTAGCGATGTATTTGAAGCCCGCCACATGCAACGTATGCAGGGTAATATGGGTATCGGCCACGTGCGTTACCCAACCGCAGGAAGCTCCAGCGCTTCTGAAGCCCAGCCCTTCTATGTGAACTCTCCTTACGGAATTACACTGGCCCATAACGGCAACCTGACCAATGCGCACGAGCTGCGTAAAGAGCTGTTTGAAACCGGTCGCCGTCATGTTAATACCACGTCGGATTCTGAAATCCTGCTGAACATCTTTGCGCAGGAAGTGGATCGTTTCCAACAGGACCCGCTGGAAGCCGAAAACATCTTTTCCGCCGTTGCCGCCGTGCATCAGCGCGTGCGCGGTGCCTATGCCTGCGTAGCGATGATTATCGGTCACGGTCTGGTTGCCTTCCGCGATCCGAACGGCATTCGTCCGTTAGTGATCGGCAAGCGCGCGCTGGTTGATGGCCGTACCGAGTATATGGTGGCCTCTGAAAGCGTGGCGCTGGATACGCTGGGCTTTGAATTCCTGCGCGATGTTGCCCCGGGCGAAGCGGTTTACGTGACTGAAAAAGGTCAGCTTTTTACCCGCCAGTGTGCTGAGAATCCAAAGGTTAACCCGTGCCTGTTCGAGTACGTTTACTTCGCGCGCCCGGACTCCTTCCTCGACAAGATTTCGGTGTACAGCGCACGTGTGCGTATGGGCACCAAGCTGGGTGAGAAAATTGCCCGCGAATGGGAAGATCTGGACATCGACGTGGTGATCCCAATCCCTGAAACCTCCTGCGATATCGCTCTGGAGATGGCTCGAATTCTTGATAAGCCATACCGTCAGGGTTTTGTGAAAAACCGTTACGTTGGCCGTACCTTTATCATGCCGGGACAGCAGCTGCGCCGCAGTGCGGTTCGCCGTAAGCTGAATGCTAACCGTGCGGAATTCCGCGGTAAGAACGTGCTGCTGGTGGATGATTCCATCGTGCGCGGTACGACCTCCGAGCAGATTATCGAAATGGCCCGTGAAGCCGGTGCGAAAAAAGTGTACCTGGCGTCGGCGGCTCCGGAAATTCGTTTCCCGAACGTCTACGGCATTGATATGCCAAGCGCTACCGAGCTGATTGCTCACGGCCGCGAAGTGGAAGAGATTCGCCAGCTGATCGGTGCCGATGCGCTGATTTTCCAGGACCTTGACGATCTGATCGAAGCGGTGAAGGAAGAGAACCCGGATATCGCCCAGTTCGAATGTTCGGTGTTCAACGGTATTTACGTCACCAAAGACGTCGACCAGCAGTACCTTGAGTATCTGCAGTCGCTGCGTAATGACGATGCCAAAGCGATGGCGCGTCAGAACGAAGTCGAAAACCTGGAAATTCATAACGAAGGCTAAGCGCTTCGCGGTGTAAGTAGGTAAGATGGGCCGGAAGCAATTCCGGCCCGTTTTTTTTTAAGGATTTGGTATGAAAAGACTGATTATCGGCATCTCCGGTGCCAGTGGTGTGATCTATGGTATTCGCACGCTGCAGGTGTTACAGCAGGTCAGCGACGTGGAGACACACCTGATAATGAGTCAGGCCGCGCGGCAAACGCTGGCGCTGGAGAGTGACTATACGCTGCGTGAGGTGCAGGCGCTGGCCGACGTGGTTCACGATGTGCGCGATATTGCCGCCAGCATCTCTTCCGGATCGTTCAAAACCGACGGCATGGCGATCCTGCCGTGCTCAATGAAAACCCTGTCCGGTATTGTTCACAGCTACAGCGACGGCCTGCTGACCCGCGCGGCGGATGTGGTGCTGAAAGAGCGCCGCCGACTGGTGCTCTGCGTGCGCGAAACGCCGCTGCACCTGGGCCATCTGCGGATGATGACCACCGCAGCGGAGCTGGGGGCGATTATTATGCCGCCGGTGCCGGCGTTTTATCACCGCCCGGAAAACGTGATGCAGATTGTTGACCAGACGGTGAACCGCGTGCTGGACCAGTTTGATATCACCCTCGACAACGATTTGTTCACGCGCTGGCAGGGTGCATAGCGGATGGTGCACTGCACCAGCATGGTTCAAATGTTGGTGCTGAATCGCATTTCGTGCAGATGTTGCACCATTGTGAAACATTGTTGCCGCTAAGTCCCTTCAAACCTGCTATATATTCCCCAGCAAACCGGGCATTTACGCTGCCTTGCTTTACGCGCTGAAAAAAGCGGAGATTGCCACAAAATGTGGCATGAAATCTGCAAAACAATTGCGTGGACAAACATCACGAATCCTATAATAAGACGACTCGAGGGTAATCTATGAAAAAGCAGGTCCTGGCTCTTTCCCTGTTGCTGGCAATCACCTCAGCAGGCAGCGCATTTGCTGCCGGTCCAAAAACGCTGCGTATCGGCACCGATCCAACCTATGCACCGTTTGAAATGAAAAATGCCCAGGGGCAGCTGGTAGGCTTTGATATCGATCTGGCCACCGAAATTTGTAAGCGTATGGAAACCAAATGTACCTTCGTGGAAAGCGACTTTGATGCGCTGATCCCTTCATTAAAAGCGAAGAAAATTGACGCTATCATCTCCTCTCTGTCGATTACTGAAAAACGCCAGCAGGAGATCGCCTTCTCAGAAAAACTGTACGCGGCCGACTCCCGCCTGATCGCGCCAAAAGGCTCTAAAATCGAGCCAACCCTGGAATCGCTGAAAGGCAAAAACATCGGCCTGCTGCAGGGCACCACCCAGGAAACCTACGCCAATGATAACTGGCGTCCAAAAGGTGTGACCGTCACGCCATACGCGAACCAGGATCTGGTATATCAGGATCTGACCGCCGGTCGTATCGACGCCGCATTCCAGGATGAAGTGGCCGCCAGCGAAGGCTTCCTCAAGCAGCCTGCCGGTAAGGACTACGCTTTTGCCGGTCCGTCAGTGAAAGATGAAAAAATCTTCGGTATCGGTACCGGTATGGGCATGCGTAAAGACGATCCGGCGTTAAAAGCAGCGATCGATAAAGCATTCGACGAAATTCGCAAAGATGGTACCTACGATAAGTTGGCAAAAAAATATTTCGACTTTAATGTATACGGCGATTAAGTAGTCCCTGTCTGCCAGCCTCACTGTGCTTGCGGTGAGGCTGCATTTTTGACCACAACGACAGGATAATATTTATGCTGTATGGCTATTCTGAAGTCATTTTTAAAGGCGCCATAGTGACGCTTGAGCTGGCACTCAGCTCGGTAGTACTCGCCGTGGTGCTGGGATTAATCGGTGCCGGGGCAAAACTCTCCAATAACCGCCCGCTGGCGATGATCTTTGAAGGTTACACCACGCTGATCCGTGGCGTGCCTGACCTCGTTCTGATGCTGTTAATCTTCTACGGTCTGCAAATCATTCTGAACCACCTGACCGATTTGATCGGCGTGGGGCAGTTTGATATCGATCCCATGGTGGCCGGTATTATCACCCTCGGCTTTATCTACGGGGCCTACTTTACTGAAACCTTCCGTGGGGCCTATATGGCGGTGCCGAAGGGGCAAATTGAAGCAGCAACGGCCTACGGTTTTACCTCTTCACAAATCTTCCGCCGCGTGCTGTTTCCCGGCATGATGCGCTTTGCGTTGCCCGGCATCGGCAATAACTGGCAGGTAATTCTCAAAGCTACCGCGCTAGTTTCCCTTCTCGGGCTGGAAGATGTGGTAAAAGCAACGCAGCTGGCGGGTAAAACGACCTGGCAGCCGTTCTACTTTGCCATCGTTGCCGGGGTTATCTATCTGATCTTTACCACGCTGTCTAACGGCGTGCTGTGGTGGCTGGAACGTCGTTACACCGTGGGTGTGAAAAGGGCTGATTTATGATTGAGATTGTTCAGGAATACTGGAAAGCCCTGCTGTGGACCGACGGCTATCGTTTTACCGGTGTGGCAATGACCCTGTGGCTGCTGATTATTTCAGTAGCGATCGGCGGCTGTATGGCGGTGTTTTTATCCATTGCCCGCGTGTCGCAGCATAAAGCCGTGTGGTTCCCGGTGTGGCTGTTTACCTATGTGTTTCGCGGCACGCCGCTTTACGTACAGCTGCTGGTGTTCTACTCCGGCATGTACACGCTGGAGATCGTCAAAGGCACCGAGATGCTGAATGCGTTCTTCCGCAGCGGGCTGAACTGTACGCTGCTGGCCTTTACGCTCAATACCTGCGCCTATACCACGGAGATTTTCGCCGGGGCGATCCGCTCGGTGCCGCACGGTGAGATTGAAGCCGCTCGCGCCTACGGTTTCTCCACTTTCAAACTTTATCGTTGCATTATCATGCCTTCGGCGCTGCGCACCGCGCTGCCTGCCTACAGTAATGAAGTGATTCTGATGCTGCACTCTACGGCGCTGGCATTTACCGCCACCGTGCCGGATCTGCTGAAAGTGGCCCGCGATATTAACTCCGCAACCTATCAGCCGTTTATCGCCTTCGGACTGGCGGCGGTGCTGTATCTGATTATTTCCTATGTGCTGATCAGCCTGTTCCGTAAAGCGGAAAAACGCTGGCTGGCACACGTTAAACCTTCATCGTCACACTGAGTAAAACTATGGCTGACAATAAATTAAGCGTTACCGAACTGCACAAACGCTATGGTGAACATGAGGTGCTGAAGGGCGTATCGCTACAGGCCAATGCCGGCGATGTCATCAGTATTATCGGATCTTCCGGTTCGGGGAAAAGCACCTTCCTGCGCTGCATTAACTTCCTGGAGAAGCCAAGCGAAGGCACTATCTCGGTTAACAATGAAAATATTAATCTGGTGCGTGATAAAGACGGCCAGCTGAAAGTGTCCAATAAAGAGCAGCTGCGCACCCTGCGTACCCGCCTGACCATGGTGTTCCAGCACTTCAACCTCTGGAGCCACATGACGGTGCTGGAGAACGTGATGGAAGCGCCGATTCAGGTGCTGGGGCTGGGCAAAAGTGAAGCGCGCGAGCGGGCGATCCGCTATCTGGATAAGGTCGGCATTGACGAGCGTGCGCGTGCCAAATACCCGGTGCATCTCTCCGGCGGCCAGCAGCAGCGCGTATCCATTGCCCGTGCGCTGGCAATGGAGCCGGAGGTGCTGCTGTTTGATGAGCCGACCTCGGCGCTGGACCCGGAACTGGTGGGCGAAGTGCTGCGCATTATGCAGAAACTGGCCGAAGAGGGGAAAACCATGGTGGTGGTAACGCATGAGATGGAGTTTGCCCGTCATGTCTCCAGCCACGTGATTTTCCTGCATCAGGGTAAAATTGAAGAGGAAGGCGCGCCGGACGAGCTGTTTAATAACCCGAAAAGCGCCCGTTTGCAGCAGTTTTTATCCGGTGCACTGAAGTAACTGCCCGTAAGGGGAAGGCCGCGTAAGGCGTTCCCCTGCTAACCGCCTGTCATCTGCTTAACGACGTGTTGTTCACCGTGCAATCCTGCTCCGGCATGAAAAGCGGCGGGCAGGTTGACTGTACGATGCGTTTACTGACCTAAACCCGATGGCGATACGTCAGAGGGTTATCTTTTACTGTCGATCACATCAGCCAGTGCCTCATCTAACTCATACCAGCGGAAACGAAAGCCGGATGCCTCAAGGCGCTGCGGCAATACGTGCTGCCCGCCGAGCACCAGCACCGCGGATTCACCCATCAGCAGGCGGATTGCGCTGGCTGGCGTACGCACGATAGCAGGGCGGTGCATGGCTTCGCCCAGCGCGGCGGCAAACTGCTGATTGCGCACCGCATAGGGGGCGACCAGGTTAAACGGCCCGCTCAGCGTCGGATGCTCCAGCAGCCAGAGAATGCCGTTCAGCATGTCGTCGATATGGATCCACGGCAAAAACTGCTTGCCGCTGCCGAGCGGCCCGCCAACGCCCATCTTAAACGGTAGCTTCATCTTCTCCAGCGCACCACCGGAACGGCTCAGCACCACGCCGGTACGCAACAGGCAGACGCGAGTCCGCTCGCTCGCCGCCAGCATCGCCAGTTTTTCCCAAGTATCGCACAGGCGATGGGTGAACTCATCGTGGCCGGGATCGTCTTCGGTCACCACCAGCTCGCCGGTGTTCCCGTAAAAACCGGTGGCAGAGCCCGATATCAGCACGGCAGGCGGCGAACTGCTGGCAGAGATTAATGCGGCAAGCCGTTCGGTGATCTGCCAGCGGCTGCGGCACAGCAGCTGTTTTTGCGTCTCGCTCCAGCGTTTGGCGGCAATCGGCTCCCCGGCCAGATTAATCACCGCGTCAATGCCGTTGAGATCGCGCTGTTTCTCCAGCCCGGACCATAGCCGGACCTTCTCGCCGAGTTTTTTCCTTGCGCCAGCCACATCGCGGGTCACCACGCTGACCTCGTGACCAGCCTGGAGCAGACGGGCAACGAGCGGCTGGCCGATCAGCCCGGTGCCGCCGGTGAGCAGAATATGCATACTGTTTATCCTTTTCAGTGGATCGCGGTTACGGTCACTTTCAGCATAGGTGAAGATAGCGTTGTCACCTGTGACAATGCGCACGGTGGCTGATAACAATGGATTTTTGGTCCATTTCGGGCAGGTAAACCGTACCGATGATTGCTGCCATTCTGATTTGCTATCTGACTCACACGAGATGTTTGCCTTCGGCCGAAAAACCAGCTAAACAGGTGTTTCAATCCGTAACCGTCGAAGGACGCCTGATGAGTCACCCGAATATTATTCTGTGGTCGGATGCTAACTATTTTAGTCCGTATGTGATGTCAGTTTACGTTGCGCTCAGTGAGAAAGGGCTGCCCTTTACGCTGAAACGCATCGATCTCGCGCGCGAAGAACACCATCAGCAGGCCTACGGTGAGATATCGCTTACGCGCCGCGTTCCGACACTTCAGGTTGATGATTTCCTGCTCTCGGAATCCTCGGCGATCGCCGAATACCTTGAAGATCGCTTTCCTGCACCCGAATATGAACGCCTCTATCCGCGCGATCGAGAAAAACGAGCCAGAGCACGTGAGCTACAGGCCTGGCTGCGCAGTGATTTTATGCCCATTCGCCAGCAGCGCCCAACCGAAGTCCTGTTCGCCGGTGCGCGTCTGGCACCGCTGGACGAGGCCGGGCAGGCCAGTGCCGAGAGATTGATTGCCGCCGCCGAGCGTTTACTTCCTGCTGGTCAGCAAAATCTGTTTGGCGAATGGACCATTGCCGACACCGATTTTGCCGTGATGCTGAATCGCCTGGCGCTGCATGGTGACGCGTTGCCGCAGCGGATTGCCGACTATGCAAACTTCCAGTGGCAGCGCGCCTCCGTGCAGCTGTGGCTGGCGGAATCAGCCAAACTGGACTGAACTGAATGCGCACAAATGGATGATTGCGTCGCGGGGCGTTAATCATTAATTTAGGCGGATCGCGCTGCGCCGCGAATAATAATGACTAAACGGCGCACAGCGCCAGAACAAAAAGGGATACGGATGGTGGAGCAAGAGCCAGGCACTGAGTGGGTCGATATCGTTAACGAAGATAACGAGGTCATCGCCCAATCCAGCCGAGCACAAATGCGTGCCCAGTGTTTACGACACCGGGCTACCTACATCGTGGTTCACGATGGCATGGGTAAAATTCTGGTACAGCGCCGTACCGAGATTAAAGACTTTATGCCGGGCATGCTGGACGCCACCGCAGGCGGCGTGGTGCAAAGTGGCGAAGTGATGCTGGAGTCTGCACGGCGCGAAGCGGAAGAGGAACTGGGAATCGCTGCCGTGCCGTTTGCGGAGCATGGCCTGTTTTACTACGAAGATGAGCACTGCCGCGTCTGGGGTGGCCTGTTCAGCTGCGTGTCTCACGGCCCGTTCGCCATGCAGGAAGAAGAAGTGGATGAGATTTTCTGGATGACGCCGGAAGAGATTACCTCTCGCTGCGATGAATTCACCGCCGACTCGCTGAAAGCCCTGTCGCTGTGGCTGAGCCGTAACGGCGAAGGCGAGTAATCGCTGATTTTGTGGATAGCGGGGCGCAGCGCAGGCTGCGCCCCGTTTCTTTTCCGCGCTAGCAGCTGTCGCGCAGGCACAGCCTGGGTGCCAGCGGCTTGCCTTCCCATGGTTCCTCTTCCAACCTTGCCAGCAGCGCTTTACCTGCGTTGATGCCGATCTGGAGATGGGGGATGGTGACGGTGGTCAGGGGCGGCTGGCAAACCTGGCTGACGTCGCTGTTGCCGTAGCCGACAACGGCTAAATCATCCGGCACCTTGATACGCCGCCGCTGGCACTCGTACATCACGCCACAGGCCAGTTCGTCGGAAACGCAGACCAGCGCATCCAGCTCCGGCCAGTTGAGGATAAACTCCGGCAGCTGCCGTGCCCCGGCGGAAAAACTGGCGGGCGTGGCGGCGTTGATGACCCGATGGGGCGACATATGATGGCGCAGCATGGCTTTATGCCAGCCGCGCAGGTGCTGCTGAAACAGGCGCTGCTCCTGGCTGGCGCACAGCAGCCCGATATTCTGATAGCCGCGCTCGGCCAGCAGACAGGTCAGCTGAAACATCCCTTCAACGTTATCAATACCGATATTCATATCCAGCGGGTCGGTGCGAATTGAGCCGATTTCCATCACCGGTATGCGGGCGGAACCGAGCCACTGGCGCAGATTCGGGCCATGTTCAACGCTCAGCAGGATCACCGCGGCCAGGTTCCACGACAGCAGTGTCTCCATCAGCGCTTCCTCATTTTCCAGGCGATGGTGCGACTCGGTAAGCATAATCTGGTAGCCCGCCGGCTGCAGGATCTGTTGCAACCCGGCAAACATCGTTGAGCATCCCGCTTCGGCCAGGCCGGGAACCACCATGGCGATGGTTCGCGAAGAGGCGGAAGCCAGGGCGCTGGCGGCAAGATTAGGCAGATAGCCCAGCTCATTGACCGCGGCTTCAATTTTTTCCCTGAGTTTGTCGGAAACCTGGTCGGGCGTGCGCAACGCACGCGAAACGGTCATCGTTCCCACCCCGGCAAGATTGGCGACATCGGACAGCGTTACCCGCCCCGTACCGCGTCGTTTTCGATTGACTGACATGGCTGTTTCCGTTTTTGCGTCCATTTAGCTGTCAATTTACCAGTATCTGCAAAGAACATGTTAGTCGTCAGGTTATTGCTTTGGCGAAAAATCGGCCGACGGCATGCTCTTTATGATAGCGCTATCACAAATCCACTGAATAACTTTTGGTAGCGCTATCTTTGTGAGAATAGTCACGGATGATTATTTATCCGTTGATTACAGTTTGTTCACCCAGCGCAAAATGAAAACAGGAGGTGGCGTGTTAAATCACTGGTTGCACGATGGCACTATCCAGCTGGCTGATGAAATATCCGACTGGCAGCAGGCACTGCAATTATGTGCCGGACCCTTGCTGAAAGCAGGCGTGATTAATAGCGACTACGTTCCGGCTATTATTCGCGGTCATCAGCAAATTGGCCCTTATTATGTCCTGGCACCAGGTCTGGCAATGCCACATGCTCGCCCGGAGGAAGGGGCCTGCAAAATGGGGCTGTCGCTGCTTAAACTTCGGCACGGCGTAAATTTTGGTGCAGGAGAATTTGACCCGGTGAATGTCATTGTGATGCTGGCGGCGAAAGACAGTCATTCGCATATTGCGATGTTATCCAGCCTCAGCGAGTTATTTTCTAATGACAAGGCGCTGGAAGATCTGCACTGCGCCACAACGCTTGCGGAAATTAAAAAAGTTATCGCTCTGTTCTGAATGATTTCAAAAAATAATGACGCTGTGCTTTTATCGGCATGGTTCCGTTCGACTGTAAATAAGGTGGCGTTATGAGAATCATGGCCGTATGCGGTTCAGGTCTTGGCAGCAGCTTTATGGTTGAAATGAATATCAAAAAAGTGCTGAAGAAACTCAATATTGAAGCGGAGGTAGAGCACTCTGACCTCTCATCGGCAACGCCGGGTGCGGCGGATCTGTTTGTTATGGCACGAGATATTGCGGAAAGCGCCAATGTGCCACCGGACAGGCTGGTGGTGTTGAAAAGTATTATCGACATGACGGAGCTGGAAACAAAACTCAAGGAATATTTCTCTTCCCATTAATCCTTCGAAGCGAGGCGGATATGATTATCCAGGAAACGCTGAAGTTTGTGGTAGATATATTAAAAGTTCCCTCTGTACTGGTGGGGCTGATCGCCATGATTGGCCTGATTGCTCAAAAAAAACCTTTTACTGACGTGGTAAAAGGCACAGTAAAAACCATACTCGGCTTTATCGTTCTGGGCGGTGGTGCTACCGTGCTGGTCAGCTCGCTCAATCCCTTAGGGGGAATGTTTGAGCACGCATTTAATATTCAGGGGATCATTCCAAATAACGAAGCGATAGTCTCAATTGCCTTAGAGAAATACGGGGCCTCTACCGCGCTGATTATGGCATTTGGCATGGTGGCGAATATCATTGTTGCCCGATTCACCCGCCTTAAATATATCTTCCTGACCGGGCATCATACGTTTTATATGGCCTGCATGATTGCGGTTATTCTCAGCGTTGCGGGCTTTGATGGCGTGCTGCTGGTATTTACCGGCGCGCTGACGCTGGGGCTGATAATGGCGATTTTCCCGGCCATCGCTCAGCGCTATATGCGGCAGATCACCGGTAATGATGATATCGGTTTCGGCCATTTCGGCACGATTGGTTATGTGCTGGCGGGCTGGATCGGCAGTAAAACCGGTAAAAGCTCGCGCTCTACCGAAGAGATGAACCTGCCGAAAAATCTGAGCTTCCTGCGCGACAGTTCCATCTCTATCTCCCTGACCATGATCGTTATTTATATGATTATGGCCTTCTGCGCCGGGAGTGAATACGTTGAATCACAGCTCAGCGGCGGCCAGAACTTCCTGGTGTACGCCATCATCCAGGCCATCACCTTCGCCGCCGGGGTGTTTATCATCCTGCAGGGCGTGAGGCTGATTCTGGCCGAGATCGTCCCCGCGTTTACCGGCTTCTCGGAAAAACTGGTGCCGAACGCGCGTCCCGCCCTCGACTGTCCGGTGGTTTACCCTTATGCGCCGAACGCGGTGCTGATTGGCTTCCTGTTCAGCTTCCTCGGCGGACTGGTGGGGCTGTTCCTGCTGGGCCAGCTTAAGCTGGTGCTTATCCTGCCCGGCGTGGTGCCGCACTTCTTTACCGGCGCTACCGCAGGCGTCTTTGGTAATGCCACCGGCGGCCGACGCGGTGCGATGTGTGGGGCATTTGCCAACGGCCTGCTGATCACCTTCCTGCCGGTGCTGTTGCTACCGGTGCTGGGGGCGCTCGGCTTTGCCAATACCACCTTCTCGGATGCCGACTTCGGCGTGGTGGGCATCATTCTGGGGAACCTGGCGCAGTATCTGTCGAAAGAGATGATTACGGTGGTGATTGTCGGCATCTTCGCGCTGCTGGTGTTGCATAACCTGTTCCGCAAACCCAAACCGGCTGACGATGGCAGCAAAAATGATTCGGAGGTTAATCCATGAATACCCGAGAACTGACGCAGTTAGCGAACGATATCCGCGTGGAAACCCTGAAGGCGCTGACCCATCTTGGCTTCGGCCACTACGGCGGCAGCATGTCGGTGGTGGAAACCCTGGCGGTACTCTACGGCGATGTGATGCGCATCGATCCGGGCGATCCGGACTGGTCTGAACGCGACTACTTTGTCCTGTCGAAGGGGCATGCCGGGCCTGCGCTTTACAGTACGCTGGCGATCAAAGGCTACTTCCCCCGGGAACAGCTGATCACGCTAAATGAGAACGGTACGCTGCTGCCCAGCCATCCGGACCGGCTGAAAACGCGCGGCGTGGATGCGACGACCGGTTCGCTGGGGCAGGGGATCTCGATTGCCGCCGGGATGGCGCTTTCCCACCGGCTGGCGGGGCGCAGCAATCGCGTGTTTTGCATCGTCGGCGACGGAGAGCTGAATGAGGGCCAGTGCTGGGAAGCGTTTCAGTTTATCGCTCACCACAAGCTGAACAATCTGACCGTGCTGGTGGACTGGAATAAGCAGCAGCTGGACGGCACGCTCGATGAAGTGATTCAGCCGTTCGATCTGGCGGAAAAATTCACCGCCTTTGGTTTTGAGGCGCAAACCGTACCCGGTGCCGATATCCCCGCGCTGTATGGCGCACTGAAACCGGTCAGGGAGGCGCACCAGCGGCCGCTGGCTATTGTCCTCGACAGTATTAAAGGGCAGGGGGTGCCGTGGCTTGAGCAGTTAAGCAACAGCCACCACCTGCGCCTGACGCCGGAGCAGCGACAGGCTATTGACGCTGAAATTGCCGCCCTGGAGGCCGCCCATGACTGAAACAACTGCTGTAACGCTTGAACGTGATACCACTGAAATGCGTAAAGTTTACGCCAACTTCATTCGTGAGCAGGTTTCCGCCGGAACGCCGGTGATTGCGCTGGAAGCCGATCTGATGAGTTCGATGGCGATGGACGGCGTGCAGCGGGACTGGCCGCAGCACGTTATTAACTGCGGCATTATGGAGGCTAACGTGATTGGCGTTTCTGCCGGTCTGTCGCTGACCGGGCGCACGCCGTTTGTGCATACCTTCACCGCTTTTGCCAGCCGCCGCTGCTTCGATCAGCTGTTTATGGCACTCGACTATCAAAAGAACAACGTTAAGGTTATCGCCTCCGATGCGGGGGTGACGGCCTGCCACAACGGCGGCACGCATATGTCGTTTGAAGATATGGGCATTGTGCGCGGCCTGGCAAACTCGGTGGTGATGGAGGTCACCGATGCGACGATGTTCCGCGATATTTTGCAGCAGCTGGCGACGCTGCGCGGTTTTTACTGGGTACGCACTATCCGCAAGCAGGCGGCAAAAATCTATCCGGAGGGCACGCGTTTTACCATTGGCAAAGGTAATGTGCTGCGCGACGGCAGTGATATTACGCTTATTGCCAACGGCATCATGGTGGCTGAAGCGCTGGTAGCCGCCGATCGGCTGGCAGAGGAGGGGGTTAGCGCGGCAGTGATTGATATGTTTACCCTCAAGCCGATCGATCGCATGCTGGTTAAAAACTATGCGGAGAAAACCGGGCGGATCGTGACCTGCGAAAATCACAGTATTCATAACGGGCTGGGGTCGGCGGTGGCGGAGGTGCTGGTTGAAAACTGCCCGGTGCCGATGCGGCGGGTTGGGGTGAAGGAGCGCTATGGTCAGGTGGGAACGCAGGAGTGGCTTCAGCAGGAGTATGGGTTGACGGCGGAGGATATTGTGGCTGCGGCGCGTGAATTGCTGTAGTTAGGGTAATTCTGGATCGCAATTTTTTTGTTACGGGCCAGGAACCCGGAGCATGTGATGCCTGAGCTCGCGCTGGCTGGTGGCTGCCCCGTCTGGCTGTCCTCGCGCCACGCGTTGCGTGGTGCCCTCACTGCGTGCGTCAGCCTGTCGGACCGGCTCAGACGATAAATCACTGAGTTTTTTGGTGCAGTGGTGCATGTGCTGGCTGGTAGCTGCCCCGTCTGGCCGGTCCTCGCGCCACGCGCTGCGTGGTGCCCTCACTGCGTTCGTCAGCCTCTCGGACCGGCTCAGACGGCACATCCGTGTGCCGACCGAGCCTTGTGCCCGCGTCCTGCGGGCGCATCCTGGCTTCCTTTCTTCGTTCAGCGCTGCGGATTGCCAGCCGTGGCAGCCACCAGCCAGCACCGTTATTACAGAGCTGTCTGGCGGTGATTCAGGGTCTGTTCAGCGTTTGATTTGCAGTCTGGACGATTCGCCTTTCAAAGAAAAGCGACATCTGTCGATTGAAGGGGGAACAGCTCGGGCGGGGGATTAAAGGCAATCCGCAGCGCTGAGGTGAAAGCAGCAGGCCAGGAGACGCCAGCCGGGAAGCGGGCGTCAGGCGGGGTCGGTACAGGGATGTACCGTCTCCGCCGGTCCGACAGGCCGGATGCTGTAACCGAGGGAACCACGCATCGCGTGGCGTGAGGACCGCCGGCAACCCCCGCCCAGGCTGGGCACCCATTTCCTGGTATCACAGCAACACCACCCGGAGATCGTAATATCCAGAAATCTCATCCGCAACATCCAGCCCCTTGCCACCAGCCATAAAAAAAGCCGCTATCCCGAAAGATAGCGGCTTTAATCGATCAGCATCAGGCCGTAAGACCTGCTACTGCATCAGAACTTAAATCAACCTTCAGCCTGCTTGGACTGAATCGCCGTCAGCGCGATGGTGT
This sequence comes from Erwinia sp. S38, assembly GCF_016624545.1. Classification (NCBI taxonomy): domain Bacteria; kingdom Pseudomonadati; phylum Pseudomonadota; class Gammaproteobacteria; order Enterobacterales; family Erwiniaceae; genus Erwinia; species Erwinia sp. S38. The sequence goes on from NZ_JACVTS010000011.1 coordinate 86,307, forward strand.
AGACAATATCATCCACAAGCGCACCGCGAGACAGGTCGTTCACCGGCTTACGCATACCCTGCAGCATTGGACCGATGGAAATCAGATCCGCAGAACGCTGTACCGCTTTGTAAGTGGTGTTACCGGTGTTCAGATCCGGGAAGATGAACACCGTAGCACGGCCGGCAACCGGGGAGTTTGGTGCCTTAGACTTGGCAACATCGTCCATGATCGCGGCGTCATACTGCAGCGGACCATCGATAACCAGATCCGGACGTTTTTCCTGCGCGATGCTGGTCGCTTCACGCACTTTCTCAACGTCGCTACCGGCACCGGAGTTACCGGTAGAATAGGAGATCATCGCAACGCGCGGCTCAATACCGAAGGCAGTCGCGGAATCCGCTGACTGAATGGCGATCTCTGCCAGCTGCTCCGGGTTCGGGTCCGGGTTAATGGCGCAGTCGCCGTAAACCAGAACCTGCTCAGGCAGCAGCATGAAGAACACGGAAGAGACCAGCGAGCTGTTTGGCGCGGTCTTGATCAGCTGTAGCGGTGGGCGAATGGTGTTCGCCGTTGTGTGCACCGCACCGGATACCAGGCCGTCAACTTCACTGGCTTCCAGCATCATGGTGCCCAGCATCACGTTGTCTTCCAGCTGCTCCTGGGCGACCACTTCGGTCATGCCTTTGCTCTTGCGCAGTTCAACCAGGCGGGCAACGTAGTTTTCACGCACCACTGCCGGGTCAACAATCTCAATGCCTTTGCCCAGCTCTACGCCCTGAGCAGCCGCAACGCGCTGGATCTCTTCCGGGTTACCCAGAAGAATACAGGTAGCGATGCCGCGCTCGGCACAGATGGCTGCCGCTTTCACGGTACGCGGCTCGTCGCCTTCCGGCAGAACGATACGTTTACCGGCTTTACGCGCCAGCTCGGTCAGCTGGTAGCGGAAGGCTGGCGGAGACAGACGACGGCTGCGCTCGGAAGCCGCAGTCAGCGACTCGACCCACTCGGCGTCGATATGGCTGGCAACGTATTCCTGCACGCGCTCAATGCGCTGAGTATCGTCGGTTGGCACTTCCAGGTTGAAGCTCTGCAGGCTCAGAGAAGTCTGCCAGGTGTTGGTATCTACCATAAATACCGGCAGGCCGGTCTGGAATGCGCGCTCGCACAGTTTCTGGATAGGCGCATCGATTGCATAACCACCGGTCAGCAGGATCGCACCAATTTCCACGCCGTTCATGGCGGCCAGGCAGGCGGCAACCAGCACGTCAGGGCGGTCTGCGGAGGTCACCAGCAGCGAGCCCGGGCGGAAATGCTCAAGCATATGCGGCAGGCTACGTGCGCAGAAGGTCACTGACTTAATACGACGGGTCTGAATATCACCTTCGTTGATGATACGTGCATTCAGGTGGCGGCTCATGTCGATAGCGCGGGTGGCAATCAGATCGAAGCTCCACGGCACGCAGCCCAGAACCGGCAGCGGGCTGTTAGCAAACAGCTGCTTCGGATCGATGTTGGCGACGTTAGCCTTGGTGGAATCATCAAAGATTTCGGACAGATCCGGACGAGTGCGGCCCTGTTCGTCCACCGGTGCGTTCAGTTTGTTGATGATCACGCCGGTGATGTTTTTATTCTTGCTGCCGCCGAAGCTGCTTTGAGTCAGCTCGATGCGCTCTTTCAGCTGCGCCGGAGAATCGTTGCCCAACGCCATGATGAACACAATTTCAGCATTCAGCGTTTTAGCAATTTCATAGTTCAGCGACTGCGCGAACTGATGCTTGCGCGTTGGCACCAGACCTTCAACCAGCACCACTTCCGCATCGCGGGTGTTTTCGTGGTAGCGGGCGATGATCTCTTCCATCAGCACGTCCTGCTGGTTGGAACCCAGCAGAGATTCCACGCGGCTCATTGCCAGCGGCTCGGCGGCCGGGATGCTGGAGTTTTTGCGGATGATGGTCGTGGTCTGATCCGGTGCATTGCCGCCGGTACGCGGCTGAGCGATCGGTTTAAACACGCTCAGACGAACGCCTTTACGTTCCATAGCACGAATGACGCCCAGGCTGACGCTGGTCAGGCCGACGCTGGTGCCGGTAGGGATTAACATAATAGTACGAGACACGATAACCTCTCTAATAGCCTGCATTTATCCGTCTGCATCAGTACCGATGGCATTTTTGCAGCGCAAACCAGGGCTATATCGTTACTTCTGCTCTCTGAAAACAACTCCGTCAGCCTGAGCTGACGGAGATTAGTAAATTAAGCGGTCAGGCGGGCTGCGTCCTGCGCGATAACCAACTCTTCATTGGTTGGGATCACGATGGCCGGACGGGTGCCTTCTTTGTTGATGAAGCCTGATTTGCCGAAGCGGGCAGCCAGGTTACGCTCGTGGTCAACCTCGAAGCCCAGCAGCGCCAGTTTGCCCAGCGACAGTTCACGCACCATCGCCGCGTTTTCACCGATACCGCCGGTGAAGATAACCGCATCCAGGCGGCCATCCATCAGCGCCGCGTAGGCACCGATATACTTGGCCAGACGGTGGCAGTATACGTCCATCGCACGTTTTGCATCGGCTTTGGTTTCGTAGTTATCTTCAACATAGCGGCAGTCGCTGGTCACTTCGGTCAGGCCCAGCAGGCCAGACTCTTTGGTCAGCAGCTTGTTGATGGCGTCAACGTTCATGCCCAGCGTGTCGTGCAGGAAGAAGACCACAGCCGGGTCGATGTCACCACTGCGGGTGCCCATCACCAGGCCTTCCAGCGGGGTCAGACCCATTGAGGTGTCAACGCAAACGCCGTTGCGGATAGCTGAAACGGAACCGCCGTTGCCGAGGTGGCAGGTGATAATGTTAACGTCTTCAACCGGCTTGTTCAGAACTTTTGCCGCTTCCTGAGTCACATAGTAGTGGCTGGTGCCGTGTGCGCCGTAGCGACGGACGCCGTGTTCTTTATACAGTTTGTACGGCAGAGCGTAGAGGTAAGACTCTTCCGGCATGGTCTGATGGAAAGCGGTATCGAAAACGGCTACGTTTTTATCAGCCAGATGCGGGAAGTTTTTCAGCGCTTCATCAATACCGATCAGGTGTGCCGGGTTGTGCAGCGGTGCAAAATCAGAAGCGTCTTTAATGCCCTGGATAACAGAATCGTCAATCAGCACGGATTGGGTCAGTTTCTCGCCGCCGTGAACAATACGGTGGCCGATTGCTGCGATTTGTGCTGAAAGTTCTGGTTTTTGTGCCAGAATAGTTTTAACCATGAAGTTTAGTGCTTCACTGTGCGCCGCGCCGGCACCCAGAGCCGCTTCCTGTTTAGCGCCGTCCAGTTTCCATTTGATACGGGCTTCCGGCAGGTGGAAGCATTCAGCTAAACCTGACAGGAATTCGTCACCGTTTGCCGGATCGATGATGGCAAACTTAAGGGAAGAACTACCGCAGTTCAGAACCAGTACTAACTTACTCGACATGGAAGGTCCTATTTATCAAAAGTGGCGAAATAAAAGTCAAACAGACTATCAGCGTAGCGCATGAAAGCTGGTACATTAATGACACATGTCATACTGACGAGAACTTTACAGCTATCGGCAGTAAAAAATTTTGGATATTTTACGGGATTTTTTTAAATCCTGTTCGATCTTTCATGGCCCGACCAGTTTTTGACCGCAGTTACCCGCTGTCCAGGGTCGAAAACGCGCTCAGGATAACCAGAGTGGCCCACAAAGACAAAATATTTTGAATAATGTCATGTAAAGTTGGTGTATTGCGATTTTTTTTTAATTTTTATCTCTGAAGTTGAGGTCCGCTATGGCGAATGAATCCGGCTCCGTAGGTTGGTTCAAGCTGTTCCAAAATGGGCAGCATTATATGAAAACCTGGCCTGTCGATAAGCGTCTTGCGCCGGTGTTTCCTGAAAACAGGGTTACGCGCGCCACGCGTTTTGCAATTGCATTTATGCCGCCGCTGGCGGTGTTCACTCTGACCTGGCAAATCGCGTTGGGCGGCCAGCTTGGTCCCGCGGTTGCTACTGCGCTATTTGCCTGTAGCCTGCCGATGCAGGGACTGTGGTGGCTGGGTAAACGTTCCATCACGCCGCTGCCGCCGACATTATTAACCTGGTTCCATGATGTGCGTGAAAAGTTACAGGCGGCGGGGCAGGCGATTGCTCCGGTGGAAGGCAAGCCGACCTATCAGTCGCTGGCCGATGTGCTGAAGCGCGCGTTCAAGCAGCTGGATAAAACTTTCCTCGACGATCTCTGATCTGTCGCGATTGTTCATCGATTAACACGTTACGTTTTTCCTGAGCGGGTTTTCATCTGGAAACCCGTTTTGCATCAAAGAAGCTCCCCACGCGGCTGTGAGATCCTTATCCACAACTTAATTTCCGCAACCAGGGAGCCCCCGATGGACATGACCCCAGCCCAACGTTTAATTCTTTCCAATCAGTACCAGATTATGGCCATGCTTGATGCCGAAAACGCTGAACACTATCAGCGCTGCCAGACCATCATCAAGCGCGGTTATGGTTTGCAGATGCGCGAGCTGGATAGCGAACTCAGTCAGCTACCCGAAGCTGAATGCCGTACGCTGCTGGCAATGATGGAGATGCACCACGCGCTGCATATATCCTGGAGTAATCTGAAAGATGCGCAGGATATCGATCCGCGCAGGCTGCAATTTCTCGGCTTCGACGGCAACAGCGAAGGGCGATACCTTGGCTACACGCGCTTTATGGTCGAGCGTGAAGGGCGCTATACGCATTTTCCTGCCGGCAGTCACCGGTTTGATGCGCAGGTTCCGATGTGGGAAAAGTATCAACGAATGCTTGCTGTATGGCACAATTGTCCGCGACAGTATCATTTGAGTGCGAACGAAATCGCACAAATTATTAACGCCTGATGAGGACGTCGCAGTGAAGTGTAAAGGTTTTCTGTTCGATCTGGATGGCACGCTGGTAGATTCCCTGACGGTTGTGGAGCGGGCCTGGAGTAACTGGGGGCGTCGTCGGGGGATTGATACCGAAGAGATCCTGGCTTTTATCCACGGCAAGCAGGCCATCACCTCACTGCGTCACTTTATGCAAGGTGCCTCGGCTGAAGAGGTTCAGCAGGAGTTTCTGGCCCTTGAGCGCCTGGAAGCTGAGGACACGGACGGCATTGTGGCTTTGCCGGGGGCATTATCCCTGCTGGCAACGCTGGATGAGCTGGAGATCCCCTGGGCGATCGTGACCTCCGGTTCTGTGCCGGTGGCCAGCGCCCGCCATGGCGCAACCGGGCTGCCGGAACCGCATGCATTTGTCACCGCTGAGCGCGTGGAACGCGGAAAGCCGGAGCCGGATGCCTATCTGCTGGGTGCGCATCTGTTGGGCCTGGAGCCGGAAGAGTGCGTGGTGGTGGAAGATGCCGCTGCGGGTATTCTTTCCGGTCTGGCGGCAGGTTGCCACGTGGTGGCGGTTAACGCGCCTGCCGATGCACCGCGCCTCAGTGAAGTGGATATGGCGCTGACCTCGCTGGAAGAGCTGATCGTACACCGCGACCCTGACGGGACGGTGAATGTCCATCGTAAGCACTAATCCCTTGATTTAACCCCGCTATTGCGGGGTTTTTTTATGTCATGCTGTTGGCAACTGTAGCCGCCTGACGGGAATCTGCCGTGAACAATCAACTGCTCTGGGTACTTTGCCTGCTGGCTTTTGTGGTGATGCTTTTTATTACCGGCAAGCTGCGTATGGAAGTCGTTGCGCTGCTGGTCATTATTGCCTTTGTGCTGAGCGGCACGCTGACGCTGCAGGAGGCGACACTCGGCTTTAGCGATCCTAACGTGATCCTGATCGCCGCGCTGTTTGTGGTCGGTGAAGGGTTGGTGCGCACCGGCGTGGCGCTGCAGCTGGGCGAGTGGCTGATTAAAGTGGCTGGCAACAGTGAGAGCCGCGTGGTGGTGCTGCTGATGCTCACCGTCGCCGGGCTGGGGGCGGTAATGAGCTCGACCGGTGTGGTCGCGATTTTTATTCCGGTGGTGTTGAGCGTCGCCGTCAAAATCAACAGCTCCCCCGGTCGCCTGATGATGCCGTTAAGCTTCGCCGGATTGATCAGCGGGATGATGACGCTGGTCGCCACGCCGCCCAACCTGGTGGTTAACAGTGAGCTGGTGCGCGAAGGGCTGAACGGTTTCGGCTTTTTCGCCGTTACGCCGATTGGGCTGGTGGTGCTGCTGTTGGGCATTGGTTATATGCTGCTGGCGCGTTTCTGGCTGGTGACGCCGACCGCCGCCGACCGCCCGGGGCAGGCGCGGCGTACCTTCCGCGAACTGATCCATCAATACCGGTTAAGCGGCCGTGCCCGTCGTCTGGCTATTCGCCCGGATTCTCCGCTGATTGGTCATCGACTGGACGATTTACAGCTGCGAGAGCGCTTCGGTGCCAGCGTGGTGGGACTGGAGCGCTGGCGTAAATTCCGTCGGGTAATGGTGCCGGTAACCGGCACCACCGAGTTTCGCAGCGGCGACGTGCTGCTGATTGATATGTCTGCCGCTGAGATCGATCTGCGCGAGTTTTGCACCAGTCAGCAGCTGGAACCCATGGTGCTGCGCGGTGAATACTTTTCCGATCGCGCCCGCGACGTTGGCATGGCCGAAGTATCACTGCTTGCCGACTCACCGCTACAGGGCAAAAGTCTGAGGGAAATCGCTTTTCGTTCGCGTTACGGCATCAGCGTAGTGGGGATGCGGCGCGGCAGCGAAGTGCTGGAAAACGCCTTTACGGATGAGCCGCTGGCGCTGGGCGATATTCTGCTGGTGATGGGCGACTGGAAAAAGATTGCCCAGATTCAGCAGCAGACCCAGCGCGATTTTATGGTGCTGAACCTGCCTGCCGAGGTGGATGAGGTCGCACCGGCCAGCAGTCAGGCTCCGCATGCGCTGTTCTGCCTGGCGTTAATGGTGGCGATGATGCTGACCGAGGAGATTCCGAATCCGATTGCCGCGATCATTGCCTGCCTGCTGATGGGCAAGTTCCGCTGTATTGACGCGGAAAGCGCGTGGCGGTCGATTCACTGGCCGGGGCTGATTCTGATTGTCGGGATGATGCCTTTTGCGCTGGCGCTGCAAAAGACCGGTGGCGTGGCGCTAATCGTTGACGGGTTGATGCAGCTGGCGGGTGGGCACAGTCCGCAGGTGATGCTGGTCTGTCTGTTTGTACTCTGCGCCACCATCGGGCTGTTTATTTCCAATACCGCTACGGCGGTGCTGATGGCGCCGATTGGTGTGGCGGCCGCGCATCAGATGGGCGTATCGCCTTATCCGTTTACTATGGCGGTGGCCGTAGCGGCATCGGCGGCGTTTATGACGCCGGTGTCTTCGCCGGTGAATACGCTGGTGTGTGCGCCGGGCGGATATCGGTTCTTTGATTTTGTGAAGGTTGGGGTGCCGTTTACGCTGATTGTGATGGTGGTTAGCGTGCTGTTGATTCCACGGCTGTTTCCGTTCTGATTCTTTGCTGCTGGCCTCTCTCCCACATAATGCTCGCTGGTTGTTAAGTTAAGTTTTAATTGCTTCAAAGTCCGATCGTGTTTTCTTAAAAGTCGATACCAGAATTCAACATCAAACGTGTGGCCTGTCCGCCATGGGAATCTGTAATTCATAACGCAGTAAGAAAGCCCCAGTTCGGCTGTAGGGACGCGGATGAACACAGTGAAGGAATCGCAAAGGGGGCCAGGCCCCGGCCGAACGCTGCCCGGAAGCGTCACGCTGAAGTTCTGATAATCCAGGGCGAGGCATCCGCCTCGCCCTGAATCCGCCATTGTCCTTTCCTGCCCGTACTGATTACTTGCCAATTTCACCCCGACGTAAAAAAACTGCCGATTTAACAGAAAATTTATCCTCCGTATTCGTTTTATTAACCAGAGACCCGAATTCCCGGGGATGCCGTAGGGATTTATGTAATGAGGTTGGTTAGACATGGCAACGCCAGTGACGTTTGATGATGCGCAGCGCGCCGGTACAACGAGCTGGCTGACGGGCAGCCTGCTGGCGTTAGGCCTGCATATTGGTGCTGCTGTGTGGCTGATGTGGATGCCGCCGATTACCGCCGCCGATAATACCCCGCCTGCGGCGATTATGATCGAGATGGCGGATGCCGCCCAGGCGGTGCTGACCGAACGGAACGACATCTCACCGGAAAGCCAGAATTCACAGGCCAGCGAAGAGAAAGTGAAAGAAGAGACACAGAGCGATGCCGCCGCTGCGCCTGCCGTCGATCCCGTGAAGCAGCCGGAAAAAGAGCCGGAGAAAGCGGTTCCCGAGGCGGAAAAACCGGATATCGCCCTACGAGCCGCCCAGGGCGCGAAAACAAAAAAAGACCAGAAGGGCAAAGCGCAGCAGGAAAAACAGAAAAAACAGCAGCAGCAGCAGGCGCAGCATCAGCAGCAGGTTTCAGCAAAGCAGGCGGTTCAGGCTCAGGTGCAAACGCAGCAGGCCGAGCGCACCGCCGCGCAGAAAACCAACGCCAGTAGTTCGGTCTCCACCCCGCAGGAGGCAAGCTGGGCAGGGCGAGTGATGGCACACCTGGAGAAGCGCAAGCGCTATCCGGAAGCGGCACAGGAGCGCGGCGATACCGGCACCGTACTGGTGCGATTCACCATTGATGATGACGGTAATGTGTTGAGCGCTTCGCTGGCGAGAAGTTCGGGCGTCGCCGAGCTGGATCGTGAGGTGCTGTCGCTGGTTAAACGCGCCTCTCCGGTGCCCGCACCGCCGCCCGGCGCGCAGAAAACCCTGACTGCGCCGGTAGCGTTTTTCCCTAAACGGGGCTGAGGTAGCCCCGGCCCCGTTGGGCGCTGCTTCACTCGTTACAGCGACTCCTGGCTGATTTCATCCAGCGACAGGCTAAAGCTGGGGATAAACACCTCAACAAAATAGTCCATTTCCGGGCTGTGGCGTTGGGAGAGGGTTTTCTCCAGGCGGGCTTTCGCCAGCAGGAATTCGTTATTGCCCGCCGACAGCTCTTCCAGGCATTTCAGATAGGCGCAAAGCGCATCCGCCTGTTTAACAATCGCCGTTTCCGCTTCGCTGTGCTGGTGCTCGTCAATCAGCGGAGCCCAGGCTGAGCGCAATTCTTCCGGCAGCATTTCAATCAGCTTCTTCTGTGCGATCTTCTCAATTTTTTTGTATTCATGGGCAATCTGCGCGTTGTAGTACTTCACCGGCGTGGGCAGATCGCCAGTCAGCACTTCGCTGGCGTCGTGATACATCGCCATCAGGGCGATACGGCCGGGGTCGAGATTACCGTTAAATTTCTTGTTTTTAATCACCGCCAGCGCATGGGCAACCATCGCCACCTGCAGACTGTGTTCCGACACGTTTTCAGTGCGTACGTTACGCATTAACGGCCAGCGGTTAATCAGTTTCAGACGGGAGAGGTGGGCAAAAAAGTGGCTTTGATTCATCAGGTCTTTCCGTTTGCCCGGATAGCCACGCTGCCGCTATCCGGGGCTGATATCTGAAGAGAAGTGACTTACTGGTGGTAACCGCCCAGGAAGCGGCCAAACTTGGTGATGGCCATTTCGAGGTCGTCTACGCGCGGCAGGGTAACGATGCGCACATGGTCTGGCCACGGCCAGTTGAAGGCGCTGCCCTGCACCAGCAGGACTTTTTCCTGCAGCAGGAAATCGAGAACCATCTTCTGATCATCGTGGATATTGAATTTTTTCGCGTCGATTTTCGGGAACATATACAGCGCGCCTTCCGGCTTCACGCAGCTGACGCCGGGAATGTCGTTGATCAGCTCCCAGGCCCGATTACGCTGTTCATACAGACGGCCACCCGGCTGAATAAACTCGCTGATGCTCTGATAGCCGCCCAGCGCGGTCTGAATGGCGTGCTGCGCCGGAACGTTGGCGCACAGGCGCATCGACGCCAGCATTTCCAGGCCTTCAATATAGCCTTTTGCGTGTTTTTTCGGCCCGTTCAGCACCATCCAGCCCTGACGGAAACCGGCAACGCGGTAGGTTTTTGACAGGCCGTTAAAGGTAATGGTCAGCAGGTCCGGTGCCAGCGCGGCGATCGAGTGATGACGGGCGGCATCGTAAAGAATTTTGTCGTAGATTTCGTCAGCAAAAATAATCAGGTTGTGCTGGCGGGCGATCTCAACCACTTCCAGCAGGAGTTCTTTGCTGTATACCGCACCCGTCGGGTTGTTCGGGTTGATGATCACAATGCCGCGGGTGCGCGGGGTGATTTTGCTGCGAATATCGTCAAGGTCCGGGAACCAGCCTGCGGATTCGTCACAAAGGTAATGCACGGCCTTACCGCTGGACAGGGACACGGCAGCGGTCCACAGCGGGTAATCCGGGGCCGGAACCAGCATTTCGTCACCGCTATTCAACAGCGCCTGCATTGACTGAACGATCAGTTCTGATACGCCGTTACCAATGTAGATATCTTCAACGGTCGTATCACGAACGCCCAAAGCCTGATAATGCTGCATGATGGCTTTGCGTGCGGAATACAGGCCTTTGGAATCGCAGTAGCCCTGTGCGCTGGGCAGATTACGGATCACATCGACCAGAATTTCGTCCGGGGCTTCAAAGCCGAAAGGGGCAGGGTTACCGATGTTGAGCTTGAGGACTTTATTACCTTCTTCTTCGAGGCGTTTGGCTTCTTTCAACACCGGGCCGCGAATGTCATAACACACATTATCCAGTTTGCTGGATTTATCAATTTGGGTCATCTCGGTCACCTTGACTTGCAGGAGGGTTTTCCTGCCGTGGAAAACTAAACGTTACACAATGTACTCCTCTCCTTAATGCTTTTGAAGGGTAGCCACGGGGTTTGGCGCGTTAATCGCGCTTTTTTCATGCGGCTCACACGACAGCGCGGAGGTTGTACCGTTTGTAGTATTAAATACTGTAAAACTGAATGTAATCACTACTTAAAGCTGGGATGGTTCTTGCAATACTGAATGTAAATTCTCCTTTCGAAAGAATATTGTTGGGAGATATTGCACAATTCATTAACGAAAAGTGGATTGATGATTGATGAAACAGTCAAAATAAAATTATCATTTGAGTGGTTTTTAATCGATTGCGCCTGTCGCACCGAGCGCAATCGATTACTGAGGCGCTGTCCCCTTCAAACGATTGAATGAGTCCGATTCTTATAGCGAAGTTTGATTTTAGTATATGCAAGTCTCATTGGAGTGCTGTCGCTGATAAAATCTTACTTTAGAGATAAGAATAATCGCATTTAGGCTTAAAAAGTAGGCGACAGTATGTCAGGATAACTTTCAGGAGACTTTACGCTGGTTTGCAGAGGTCTTCTGGTAATAAAAAAATGGTTTTTATACCCTGAAAGGGTAAGGAATGCTTAATATTCCTCCGGCATTGACGCTTAAAGATTGCCACAGACTTTCCAGTTTGAATCTGCACTGTTAGATCCAAAAACGCGCGCATTTATACCTAAAGTTTGTCGGAGTCAGCGCGAACCCGGTATCTGATTACCGCTTATGGGTTAGTACAGTGTGCAATCGTGATTAATCAGAGTCGGACACCTTTTTACCGCTCGCGTTACGCACTGCCTGAGCCGAACGGAGTGGTGTACAGGGTCTTACAGTGAGAGTTTACGTCATACTTCAGCCGGGAGTTCCGGTTCCGGCTGATGGAATTATGCATTGATTATCGACTTATCTTTTTGATAAGAAAGTAATAACACCAGGGTAGCTGTTCGTAAAAAACTTATAAAGTGAAGAAAAACATGACTAGTGCAAATCGTCCGATACTTAATCTCGACCTCGATCTGCTGAGAACTTTTGTAGCCGTAGCCGATCTGAATACTTTTGCCGCTGCTGCTGCTGCTGTGTGCAGAACCCAGTCAGCAGTTAGCCAGCAGATGCAGCGTCTGGAACAACTGGTTGGCAAAGAACTCTTTGCCAGGCATGGACGTAACAAGTTGCTGACTGAACATGGTATTCAGCTGTTGGGCTATGCGCGTAAAATCCTGCGCTTTAATGATGAAGCCTGCACGTCTCTTATGTACAGCAATGTTCAGGGCGTCCTGACTATCGGCGCATCTGACGACACATCCGATACCATTTTACCGTTCCTGTTAAACCGTGTGACGTCGGTTTATCCGAAGCTGGCCATCGACGTACGCGTGAAACGTAACCCGTTTATGATGGAAATGCTGAATCAGGGCGAGGTTGATCTGGTTGTGACGACCTCCAGCCCGATGAACTTTGCCTGGCAGGTACTGCGTACGTCGCCAACGCTGTGGTACTGCGCTGCGGATTACATCTTCCAGCGCGGAGAGGCTATTCCTCTGGTCCTGCTGGATGAACCAAGCCCTTATCGTGATATGGCGATTGATCACCTTAACGAAGCCGGTATTCCATGGCGTATCTCCTATGTTGCTTCTACGCTGGCTGCGGTTCGTGCTGCGGTGAAAGCCGGTCTTGGCGTGACCGCTCGCCCGGTAGAAATGATGAGCCCGGAGCTGCGTGTTATGGGGGCTGCGGAAGGCTTGCCGGTTCTGCCGGATACCGAATATCTGCTGTGTCGCAACCCGGATAGCGACAACGAGCTGGCGCTGGCGATCTTCAATGCCATGGAGTCCAGCAACGATCCTTATGCTCTGGTCAACGCAAATCCTGATGGTACCGCACTGCTGGATGAGGATGAGTAATCTGTCAGATTAAACGTTGATGTTTATCATTCCCATAGCTAAATTGCATTAAATTTATGAATAACAGCCTTTCAGTGTATTTTTAACCTGAAAGGCTTTTTTTTGTCATTTTAACGTCATCTAAATGCGCTTTCTTCATCAGAAAAAAGTGTTCCTGCTGCCCTTGTCCATAACGCCTTTCAACCGCTCACTCCATTAGCTGGAGACGCCAGTATCATTCGTGCGATGAATTGATTTTGCACAATCCTTGCTGACCAAAATTTGGCCATAAAACACAGAAGTGTGTCCTCGATCAAAAAAATAACCCTATTAAGGGGCAGGAAAATATGATTATTCCTGCCAAAATAGAGATTGTTAAATACGCGATCCGAACATGGTTTTAGCTGCTACATTTTTATCAGGTCCTACCACTGACACGATTTAGCTTATTTTATGAGCATTAATTGTTAAAATAATGTTGCATCTGTAAATTAGCATGCGGATACTTTTGTCAAAGTTGACAAAAGGTTATTGAAAGGAGTAAAAAACCCCATAAAATAGCTGCCTAATCAAAAGAGGCAGTAAAATTTATAAGGTTTTTTATTTTTCCCTTGAATCGTTGTGGTGTGTTAACTGCCAGAGATTAGAGCAGGACGCGAAACACCACTTTTGGTGAGTAAGCAAGAGTATGTCAACAACCACAGAAGTCGTCGCCCATCACTGGGCATTCGCTGTTTTTCTGATCGTTTCAGTCGGTCTGTGTTGCCTGATGTTGGCCGGAGCGTGGTTCCTGGGCGGAAAAGGCCGGGGAAGGTACAAAAACACGCCTTTTGAGTCAGGAGCTCCTTCCGTCGGTAGCGCAAAACTGCGCCTGTCTGCCAAATTCTATCTGGTAGCAATGTTCTTCGTTATCTTCGACGTTGAAGCCCTCTATCTCTACGCATGGTCGACAGCGATTCGCGAAAGCGGATGGGTCGGTTTTGTGGAAGCCGCCATTTTCATCTTGGTATTGCTTGCTGGTCTGGTTTATCTGGTTCGCATCGGCGCGCTGGACTGGGCTCCTGCCCGCCGTCGCTTTGACGTGAAGCCAACCACCATCTCGCACTCCAACCGTAATACGCAGTAACAGCGAGGCAAATAGACATGGACTATACGCTCACCCGCATAGACCCGAACGGTGAGAATGACCGTTACCCCCTGCAAAAACAGGAGATCGTCTCCGATCCCCTGGAAAAGCACGTTCATCAAAACGTCTACATGGGCAAGTTAGAACACGCCATGCATGACCTGGTGAACTGGGGACGCAAGAACTCCCTCTGGCCGTTTAACTTCGGTCTTTCCTGTTGTTATGTCGAAATGACCACGTCGTTTACTTCGGTACACGACGTGGCGCGTTTTGGCTCGGAAGTTATTCGTGCTTCGCCTCGCCAGGCCGACTTCATGGTGGTTGCAGGAACCTGCTTTACCAAAATGGCACCCGTTATTCAGCGCCTGTACGACCAAATGCTGGAACCTAAGTGGGTGATTTGCATGGGAGCCTGTGCCAACTCAGGTGGCATGTACGACATCTATTCCGTGGTTCAGGGCGTTGATAAGTTCCTGCCGGTCGATGTGTATATTCCAGGCTGCCCGCCGCGCCCTGAAGCCTATATGCAGGCGCTGTTGCTGCTGCAGGAATCGATTGGTAAAGAGCGCCGTCCGCTGTCGTGGGTGGTCGGCGATCAGGGTGTGTATCGCGCCAATATGCAATCCGAGCGCGAGCGTAAACACGCTGAGCGTATCGCGGTAACAAACCTGCGCAGCCCTGACGAGATTTAAGCCAGGCAGTTTATGGATGAGGTCAGCAACAGCACAACAAGACTACAAAGCAACGTGCGCCGACCCGCCTTACGCCAACACTGAGTGCCTGTCGGACAGGCCAGAATGGTGAACAACTTATGACAGACTTAACCACGCAAGATCTCGCACAGCCTTCATGGCAAACCCGCGACCACCTGGATGACCCGGTGATCGGCGAGCTGCGTAACCGTTTTGGGCCAGATGCCTTTACCGTACAACCAACCCGTACCGGGATACCGGTTGTCTGGGTGAAACGTGAGCAGTTGTTAGAAGTAATTGAGTACCTGCGCAAGCTGCCTAAACCCTATGTCATGCTGTATGACCTGCATGGTATGGATGAGCGTCTGCGTACCCACCGTGCCGGTTTACCGGCGGCGGATTTTTCCGTTTTCTATCACTTCATCTCCATTGAACGTAATCGCGACATTATGCTCAAGGTGGCGTTGTCTGAAAACGATCTGAATGTGCCGACCATCACCAAAATTTTTGCCAATGCCAACTGGTATGAGCGTGAAACCTGGGAGATGTTCGGGATTAATATCGTGGGCCACCCGCACCTGACGCGCATTATGATGCCGCAGAGCTGGGAAGGGCACCCGCTGCGTAAAGACTATCCGGCACGTGCGACCGAATTCGATCCCTTTGAGCTGACCAAGCAAAAAGAAGATCTGGAAATGGAAAACATGACCTTCAAGCCGGAAGACTGGGGCATGAAGCGTGGGACCAATAATGAGGACTATATGTTCCTCAACCTGGGTCCTAACCACCCGTCTGCGCACGGTGCGTTCCGCATCATCCTGCAGCTGGACGGCGAAGAGATCGTCGACTGCGTGCCGGATATCGGCTACCACCATCGCGGTGCTGAGAAGATGGGCGAGCGTCAGTCATGGCACAGCTACATCCCTTACACCGACCGCATCGAGTACCTTGGCGGCTGCGTCAACGAAATGCCGTACGTACTGGCAGTAGAAAAACTGGCCGGAATAAAAGTGCCAGAGCGCGTGGAAGTGATTCGCGTCATGCTGTCAGAACTGTTCCGTATTAACAGCCACCTGCTGTACATCTCTACTTTTATTCAGGACGTCGGCGCTATGTCTCCGGTGTTCTTTGCCTTTACCGACCGCCAGAAAATTTATGACGTGGTGGAAGCGATCACCGGCTTCCGTATGCATCCGGCCTGGTTCCGCATCGGCGGCGTGGCGCATGACCTGCCGAACGGCTGGGAACGCCTGCTGCGTGAGTTCCTTGACTGGCTGCCAAAACGTCTGAAAGCCTACGAACAGACCGCGCTGAAAAATAGTGTTCTGATTGCCCGTGCTAAGGGTGTTTCTGCCTACAACATGGAAGAAGCACTGACCTGGGGCACCACCGGTGCCGGTCTGCGCGGAACCGGTCTGGACTTTGACGTGCGTAAATGGCGCCCTTACTCCGGCTACGAAAACTTTGATTTCGAAGTGCCAATTGGTGGGGGAGTGAGCTGTGCTTACACCCGCGTGATGCTCAAAATGGAAGAGATGCGCCAGAGTATGCGTATCCTGGAACAGTGCCTGAAAAACATGCCTGCCGGTCCATTTAAAGCCGACCATCCGCTGACGACGCCACCGCCTAAAGAGCGCACGCTGCAGCATATCGAAACCCTGATCACGCACTTCCTGCAGGTTTCCTGGGGGCCAATTATGCCTGCCAACGAATCCTTCCAGATGATTGAAGCGACGAAGGGGATTAACAGTTACTACCTGACCAGTGATGGCAGCACGATGAGCTACCGCACACGCGTGCGCACGCCGAGCTTCCCGCACCTGCAGCAGATCCCTTCGGTGATCAACGGCAGCCTGGTATCCGACCTGATCGTATACCTCGGTAGTATCGATTTTGTTATGTCAGACGTGGACCGCTAATTATGCACGATCAAAGAATTGCGATCGAAACGATCGATGAATCCGGGGCTTTCATGCTGAGTGCGGCAGAGCGCGATGCCATCGAGCATGAAAAGCACCACTATGAAGATGCCCGCGCAGCGTCAATTGAAGCGCTGAAAATCGTTCAGAAACAGCGCGGCTGGGTGCCGGACGGTGCAATCCATGCGATTGCCGACGTGCTGGGTATTCCAGCCAGCGATGTGGAAGGTGTGGCAACGTTTTACAGCCAGATCTACCGCACGCCGGTAGGCCGCCATGTGATCCGCTACTGCGACAGCGTGGTGTGCCACATCACCGGCTTCCAGGGCATTCAGGCCGAGCTGGAAAACAAGCTCAATATCAAGCCGGGCCAGACGACCGCTGACGGGCGCTTTACGCTGCTGCCAACCTGCTGTCTTGGCAACTGCGACAAGGGACCGGTGATGATGGTGGATGAAGATACCCACGTTCATCTGACGCCGGAAGGCCTCGCCAACTTACTGGAGCAGTATCAATGAAAACGATTATTCGTACTGCCGAAACGCATCCGCTGACGTGGCGTATGCGTGACGATAAGCAGCCGGTATTCTTCGATGAATACCGCAGTAAGAATGGCTATGCCGGTGCTGAAAAAGCGCTGAAGTCCATGTCGCCGGAAGAGATCGTAGGCCAGGTAAAAGACTCCGGTCTGAAAGGCCGCGGCGGTGCGGGCTTCTCCACCGGTTTGAAGTGGAGCCTGATGCCGAAAGATGAATCCATGAACATCCGTTACCTGCTGTGTAACGCCGATGAAATGGAGCCGGGCACCTATAAAGATCGCCTGCTGATGGAGCAGATGCCGCACCAGCTGGTGGAAGGCATGCTGATCGGTGCTTTTGCGCTGAAAGCCTACCGTGGCTACATCTTCCTGCGCGGTGAATACATTGAGGCGGCGGCGAACCTGCGCCGTGCGATTGCCGAAGCCACCGAAGCGGGCCTGCTGGGCAAAAACATCCTCGGTACCGGTTTTGACTTCGAACTGATCGTTCATACCGGTGCGGGCCGCTACATCTGCGGTGAAGAAACGGCGCTGATCAACTCACTGGAAGGCCGCCGCGCCAACCCGCGCTCCAAGCCGCCGTTCCCTGCTTCAGCCGGTGCATGGGGCAAGCCGACCTGCGTCAACAACGTGGAAACCATCTCAAACGTCCCGGCGATTATTGCTAACGGCGTTGACTGGTACAAAAACATCTCCACCAGTGAAGATGCCGGTACCAAGATGATGGGCTTCTCCGGCCGCGTTAAGAATCCGGGCGTGTGGGAGCTGCCGTTTGGTACGACTGCGCGTGAGATCCTGGAAGAATATGCCGGTGGCATGCGTGACGGCCTGAAGTTTAAGGCGTGGCAGCCGGGTGGGGCAGGGACAGACTTCCTGACCGATCAGCACCTCGACCTGCCGATGGAATTTGCCAGCATTGGTAAAGCCGGTAGTCGTCTGGGTACCGCGCTGGCCATGGCCGTCGACCATGAAATCAATATGGTGTCGCTGGTACGCAATCTGGAAGAGTTTTTTGCCCGTGAATCCTGCGGCTGGTGTACGCCGTGCCGCGATGGCCTGCCGTGGAGTGTGAAAATTCTGCGCGCGCTGGAACGTAAACAGGGACAGCCGGGGGATATCGAAACCCTGCTGCAGCTCTGTCGTCAGCTTGGCCCGGGTAAAACCTTCTGTGCGCATGCGCCTGGTGCAGTAGAGCCACTGCAAAGTGCCATCAAATATTTCCGCGAAGAGTTCGAAGCGGGGATGGCACCTCAGGTATACAGCAACGCGCACGCGATTAGCGGCATCCAGCCGAACCTGTTAAAGGCTCGCTGGTAAGCAAAGTTTAACGCCCGTTTTTTATCGGGCCTTACGGAAGCATGTTCACTATGGCTACAATTCATGTAGACGGTAAAGAATATGATGTTGATGGTGCAAACAACCTGTTGCAGGCCTGTTTGTCCCTCGGCTTAGATATTCCTTATTTCTGCTGGCACCCTGCGCTCGGTAGCGTCGGTGCCTGCCGCCAGTGTGCGGTGAAGCAGTTCCAAAATGCCGAAGATACCCGTGGTCGTCTGGTAATGTCCTGCATGACGCCAGCCTCCGACGGTACTTTCATCTCTATTGACGACGGCGAAGCAAAAGAGTTCCGCGAAAGCGTGGTGGAGTGGCTGATGACCAACCACCCGCACGACTGTCCGGTATGTGAAGAGGGGGGTAACTGCCACCTTCAGGATATGACGGTCATGACCGGCCACAGCTTCCGCCGCTACCGTTTTACCAAGCGTACCCACCGCAATCAGGATCTCGGTCCGTTCATTTCTCATGAAATGAACCGCTGTATCGCCTGCTATCGCTGCGTGCGTTACTACAAAGATTATGCAGATGGTAAAGATCTGGGTGTATACGGTGCCCACGACAACGTCTACTTCGGTCGCCCGGAAGACGGCGTGCTGGAAAGTGAATTCTCCGGCAACCTGGTTGAAATCTGCCCGACCGGCGTGTTCACCGATAAAACCCACTCCGAGCGCTACAACCGTAAGTGGGATATGCAGTATGCGCCAAGCATCTGCCAGCAGTGCAGCATCGGCTGTAACACCAGCCCGGGCGAGCGCTATGGCGAACTGCGCCGTATCGAAAACCGCTATAACGGCACCGTTAACAGCTACTTCCTTTGCGACCGTGGCCGCTTCGGCTATGGCTACGTTAATCTGAAAGATCGTCCGCGCCAGCCTATGCAGCGCCGTGGCGATGACTGGATCGTCCTGAACGCCGAGCAGGCAATGCAGGGGGCGGCAGACGTGCTGCGTCAGGCCTCCAAAGTGATCGGCATTGGTTCCCCGCGAGCCAGCGTAGAAAGCAACTTTGCACTGCGCGAGCTGGTCGGTGCTGAAAACTTCTCTACCGGCATCCCGGCAGGAGAGCAGGCCCGTCTGGATCTGATGCTGGAGATCCTGCGCGACGGCGGTATCCATACACCGTCCCTGCACGATATTGAAAGCTACGATGCGGTGCTGGTGCTTGGGGAAGATCTGACCCAGACCGGTGCGCGCGTTGCGCTTGCCGTCCGTCAGGCGGTGAAGGGTAAATCCCGTGAGATGGCAGCGGCGCAGAAAGTGGCCGACTGGCAGATCGCCGCGATCCTCAATATCGGTCAGAACGCTAAACATCCACTGTTTGTGACTAACGTCGACCAGACCCGTCTGGACGATATTGCCGCGTGGAGCTACCGTGCCCCGGTTGAAGACCAGGCGCGTCTCGGCTTCGCGATTGCCCACGAGCTGGATGCCAGCGCACCGGCAGTCAGCGACCTGGATAAGTCACTGAACGGCAAAATCGACGTGATCGTGCAGGCGCTGGCCGGTGCGAAGAAACCGCTCATCGTTTCCGGTACCAACTCCGGCAGCGAAGCGGTGATTCAGGCTGCTGCCAACGTGGCAAAAGCGCTGAAAGGCCGCGGCCAGGATGTCGGTATTACCCTGCTGGCGACCGCCAGTAACAGCATTGGCCTTGGCATGATCGGCGGCCACTCGCTGGATGCGGCACTGCAGGAGCTGGAAAGCGGTTCTGCGGATGCGGTTATCGTGCTGGAAAACGATCTCTATCGTCAGCTGCCGAAAGCTCGTGTGGATGCGGCACTGAAAAATACGCCAAACGTGATTGTTATCGATCACCAGCGTACCGCCACCACTGAAAAAGCCGGTCTGGTTCTCTCCACCGCCAGCTTCGCGGAAAGTGACGGTACGGTGGTGAACCAGGAAGGTCGCGCCCAGCGCTTCTTCCAGGTTTATGACCCGGCTTATTACGACAACAAAGTTGAGATGCTGGAAAGTTGGCGCTGGCTGCACGCGCTGCAAAGCACCATTAACAGCCGCGAGCCGGACTGGACCCAGCTGGATCACGTCATTGATTCCTGTGTGGTTGCGCTGCCGCAGCTGGCGGCGATCAAAGATGCGGCACCGGATGCCAGCTTCCGTATTCGCGGACAGAAACTGTCGCGTTCACCGATTCGCTCCAGTGGACGTACTGCGATGCGTGCCAATATCAGCGTGCATGAACCGCGTCAGCCGCAGGATAAAGACACGATGTTTGCCTTCTCGATGGAAGGTAACAACCAGCCGGGTGCGGCACGTTCGCAGATCCCATTTGCCTGGGCTCCAGGCTGGAACTCACCGCAGGCGTGGAACAAATTCCAGGCCGAAGTGGGCGGCAACCTGCGTAACGGCGATCCGGGCGTGCGTCTGTTCGAAGCGGGCCCGTCGCAGCTGGGATGGTTTGAGAAAATCCCTGCCGCGTTTGTGGGCAGTGAAAACCGCTGGCGTGTCGCGCCGTACTTCCACCTGTTTGGCAGTGAAGAAATGACCCAGCGCTCACCGGTTATGCAGAAACGTATGCCGGAAGTTTATGTGATGGTTAACCCGAACGATGCGGCGAAACTCGGCGTTAACGCCAACAGCGCCGTTCAGTTCAACTGCCAGGGTGAAACCCTGCGCCTGCCGGTGCGCTTCTCAAGCCACCTGCAGGCAGGGCAGGTCGGTCTGCCGCTGGGCTTACCGGGTATCCCTCCGTTCCTGTCGGGCGCTGAAATCGACAATCTGCAGGAGGCGGCACAATGAGCTGGTTGACACCGGAAGTTATCGACATTTTGATTGCCGTCGGCAAAGCACTGGTCATCCTGATGGTGGTCGTGGCCTGCGGCGCGCTGATGAGCTTTGGCGAACGCCGAATTCTCGGCCTGTTCCAGAACCGCTACGGTCCTAACCGCGTCGGCTGGGGCGGATCGCTGCAGCTGGTGGCGGATATGATCAAAATGTTCTTCAAAGAGGACTGGATACCGCCGTTTACCGACCGGGTGATCTTCACCCTTGCGCCGATGATTGCTTTTACCTCGCTGCTGCTGGCGATGGCTATCGTGCCGGTCACCTCCACCTGGATGGGCGCGGACCTGAATATCGGTCTGCTGTTCTTCCTGATGATGGCGGGTCTGGCGGTGTATGCCGTGCTGTTCGCGGGCTGGTCGAGTAACAACAAATACTCGCTGCTGGGTGCCATGCGCGCCTCGGCCCAGACCCTGAGCTACGAAGTGTTCCTCGGCCTGTCGCTGATGGGCGTCGTGGCGCAGGCTGGCTCGTTCAACATGCTGGATATCGTCAACAGCCAGGAACACATGTGGAACGTGATTCCGCAGTTCTTCGGCTTCCTGACCTTCTGCATCGGCGGCGTAGCGGTGTGTCACCGCCACCCGTTTGACCAGCCGGAAGCGGAACAGGAACTGTCGGACGGTTATCACATTGAATACGCCGGTATGAAATTCGGCCTGTTCTTCGTCGGTGAGTACATCGGTATCGTTACCGTGTCTTCACTGATCGTGACGTTGTTCTTCGGTGGATGGAACGGTCCGTGGCTGCCGCCGATTTTCTGGTTCGCCATCAAAACGGGCTTCTTCATGATGATGTTCATTTTGATCCGTGCTGCGTTACCGCGTCCGCGCTATGACCAGATGATGTCGTTCGGCTGGAAAGTTTGTCTGCCGTTGACGCTGTTGAACCTGCTGGCGACTGCCGCAGTGATTCTGTACACGGCGCAGTAAGGGGTTAAGAACATGACATTAAAAGACATTGCCGTTGGTTTCGGTACGACAGTACGCAGTATCTGGCTGATTGGTCTGAACGCCTTCGCCAAGCGCGAAACCATGATGTACCCGGAAGAGCCGGTTTATCTGCCGCCGCGCTTCCGTGGACGCATTGTGCTGACGCGTGACCCGGACGGCCAGGAGCGCTGCGTTGCCTGTAACCTGTGTGCGGTTGCCTGCCCGGTCGGCTGTATCTCGCTGCAAAAAGCCGAGATGCAGGATGGCCGCTGGTACCCGGAATTCTTCCGTATTAACTTCTCGCGCTGCATTTTCTGTGGCCTGTGTGAAGAGGCTTGCCCGACCACTGCGATTCAGCTTACCCCGGACTTCGAGCTGGGCGAGTTCAAGCGTCAGGATCTGGTGTATGAAAAAGACGACCTGCTAATCTCCGGTCCGGGCAAATATCCGGAATATAACTTCTACCGGATGGCGGGTATGGCGATTGATGGTAAAGACAAAGGCTTTGCTGAAAACGAAGCTAAACCTATCGACGTCAAGGGCTTGTTACCTTAAGGAGCCAGGCATGGAATTTGCGTTTTATCTTTGCGGACTGGTAGCGGTGCTGGCGACGTTGCGCGTTATCACCCATACCAACCCGGTACATGCGTTGCTGTACCTGATTGTCTCGTTGCTGGCGGTGTCCGGTGTGTTTTTCTCGCTCGGGGCTTATTTCGCCGGTGCGCTGGAGATCATCGTTTATGCCGGTGCGATCATGGTGCTGTTCGTGTTCGTCGTGATGATGCTGAACCTCGGCGGTGCGGAAGTGCAGCAGGAGCGTGAATGGCTGAAGCCGGGTGCATGGGTTGGGCCGGGCCTGCTGTCGCTGGTGCTGCTGGTGGTGCTGGTTTACGCCATCCGTACCGTGAATGACCAGGGTATTGACGGCACGATGATCGATGCCAAGCAGGTCGGTATCAGCCTGTTCGGGCCTTACGTACTGGCGGTAGAGCTGGCTTCTATGCTGTTGCTGGCCGGTCTGGTCGTGGCATTCCATATCGGTCGCGAGCAGCGTGCGGGTGAATTGCTGAGCAACCGTCCGGACGACGCGTTAAAAAGTAAGAAGGAGGAGAGAGTATGATCCCTCTGCAACATGGACTGATTCTGGCGGCCGTGCTGTTTGTTCTTGGACTGACCGCCGTCACTATCCGTCGCAATATGCTGTTTATGTTGATCGGCCTCGAAATCATGATTAACGCTGCGGCACTGGCGTTTGTGGTGGCGGGGAGCTACTGGGGTCAGGCAGACGGTCAGGTGATGTTTATCCTGGCGATCAGCCTGGCGGCTGCCGAGGCCAGTATCGGCCTGGCGCTGCTGCTGCAGTTACATCGCCGCAGCCAGAACCTCAACATTGACAAAGTGAGCGAGATGCGCGGATGAACCTTCTCTATTTAACAATCCTGTTTCCGCTGATCGGCTTCCTTCTGCTGGCGTTCTCTCGTGGCCGCTGGTCGGAAAATCTGTCAGCTACCGTGGGAATGGGTTCCGTCGGACTGGCGGCGCTGGTCACGGCTTATGCCGGGATCGACTTTTTCAATAATGGACAGCAGGTGTTTAACCAGGCGCTGTGGACCTGGATGCACGTGGGCAACTTCAAAATCGACGTTAACCTGACGCTGGACGGCCTGTCGCTGACCATGCTGTCGGTGGTGACCGGCGTTGGCTTCTTCATCCACATGTTTGCCTCATGGTACATGCGTGGAGAAGAGGGCTACTCGCGCTTCTTCGCTTACACTAACCTGTTTATCGCCAGCATGGTGGTTCTGGTGCTGGCCGACAACCTGATGCTGATGTATCTCGGTTGGGAAGGCGTGGGCCTGTGCTCCTACCTGCTGATCGGCTTCTACTATACCGAGTCGAAAAACGGCGCGGCGGCAATGAAGGCGTTTATCATTACCCGCGTCGGTGACGTGTTCCTGGCATTTGCGTTGTTTATTCTCTACAACGAGCTGGGTACGCTGAACTTCCGCGAGATGGTCGAGCTGGCTCCGGCGCACTTTGCGGCTGACAACCATATGCTGCAATGGGCCACGCTGATGCTGTTAGGCGGTGCGGTCGGTAAATCCGCTCAGCTGCCGTTGCAGACCTGGCTGGCCGATGCGATGGCGGGTCCAACCCCGGTATCTGCACTGATCCACGCCGCGACGATGGTTACCGCCGGTGTTTACCTGATTGCGCGTACTCACGGCCTGTTCCTGCTGACGCCTGAAGTGCTGCATCTGGTCGGCATTATCGGCGCGATCACGCTGGTTCTGGCAGGCTTTGCCGCGCTGGTGCAAACCGACATCAAACGCGTGCTGGCTTATTCAACCATGAGCCAGATTGGCTATATGTTCCTTGCGCTGGGCGTTCAGGCGTGGGATGCGGCTATCTTCCACCTGATGACCCACGCGTTCTTTAAAGCGCTGCTGTTCCTCTCGTCCGGTTCGGTGATCCTTGCCTGCCACCACGAGCAGAACATCTTTAAAATGGGTGGCCTGCGTAAGAGCATTCCGCTGGTGTACGTCTGCTTCCTGGTGGGCGGTGCGGCACTGTCGGCGCTGCCGCTGATTACCGCAGGCTTCTTCAGTAAGGATGAAATTCTGGCGGGTGCGCTGGCGAACGGCCATATCAATCTTATGGTTGCGGGCCTGGCGGGCGCGTTTATGACGTCTCTCTATACCTTCCGTATGATCTTTATCACCTTCCACGGTAAAGAAAAAATTCATGCTCACGCAGGGAAAGGGATCACGCACCATCTGCCGCTGATTGTGCTGTTAGTTCTCTCAACCTTTATCGGTGCGATGATCGTACCACCGCTGAAAGGCGTACTGCCGGAGACCACTGAACTGGCCCACGGCAGCGTGATGATGCTGGAAATTGCCTCCGGCGTGGTGGCGATTGTCGGTATTCTGCTGGCCGCCGCGCTGTGGCTGGGCAAACGTACGCTGGTGACGGCGATTGCTAACAGTGCGCCGGGCCGTTTCTTCTCCACATGGTGGTTTGCCGCCTGGGGCTTCGACTGGCTGTATGACAAAGTCTTCGTTAAGCCTTACCTCGGCATTGCCCGGCTGCTGCAGCGCGATCCGCTTAATTCAGTGATGAATATTCCGGCGATTCTCGCGCGTGTAGGCAACAAAGGCCTGGTGATCAGCGAAAACGGCTATCTGCGCTGGTATCTTGCCGCGACGAGCATCGGTGCCGTTGTCGTCCTGTATCTGCTGATGGTGCTGTAAAGGTTAGTGAGTTGGGGTGGAGCCGAGCTTCACCCCAGTAGAAAAATTCGAAATAAAGGGAACAAACCGCCATGTTATTACCTTGGCTTATAATCCTCCCCTTCGTCGGTGGTCTGTTGTGCTGGCAGCTCGAACGCTTTGGTCCCAAAGTGCCGCGCTGGATTGCATTGATCGCGATGGGGCTGACGCTGGTGCTGTCACTGCAGCTGTGGATGCAGGGTGGCTACTCACTGACCCAGGCTTCCGGATTGCCGCAGTGGCAATCTGAATTCAACGTGCCGTGGATTCCGCGTTTCGGTATTCATTTCCATCTGGCGCTGGATGGTTTGTCGCTGTTGATGGTGGTGCTGACCGGCCTGCTTGGTCTGATGGCGATTCTTTGTTCATGGAACGAAATCGAGAAGTGGCAGGGCTTTTTCCACTTGAATCTGCTGTGGATTCTGGGTGGCGTGATCGGCGTTTTCCTTGCCGTCGATCTGTTCCTGTTCTTCTTCTTCTGGGAAATGATGCTGGTGCCGATGTACTTCCTGATCGCGCTCTGGGGCCATAAAGCCTCCGACGGGAAGACGCGTATTACCGCAGCAACCAAGTTCTTCATTTATACCCAGGCAAGCGGCCTGATCATGCTGATCGCTATTCTGGCGCTGGTATTCGTTCACTACAACGCCACCGGCGTGTGGACCTTCAACTATGAAGATCTGCTGAAAACGCCAATGTCGCATACGGTTGAATATGTACTGATGCTCGGCTTCTTTATCGCCTTCGCGGTAAAAATGCCGGTGGTGCCGCTGCACGGCTGGTTACCTGACGCACACAGTCAGGCTCCGACCGCAGGTTCCGTTGACCTTGCAGGTATTCTGTTAAAAACCGCCGCTTATGGTCTGCTGCGCTTTGCTCTGCCGCTGTTCCCGAATGCCTCCGCAGAGTTTGCGCCGATTGCCATGTGGCTGGGGATTATCGGCATCTTCTACGGTGCATGGATGGCGTTCTCTCAGTACGATATTAAACGCCTGATCGCCTACACCTCGATCTCCCATATGGGCTTTGTGCTGATTGCCATCTACACCGGCAGCCAGCTGGCTTACCAGGGCGCGGTGATTCAGATGATTGCGCACGGCCTGTCTGCGGCGGCGCTGTTTATTCTGTGTGGTCAGCTGTATGAGCGTCTGCATACACGTGATATGCGCCAGATGGGTGGCCTGTGGTCGCGCATCAAATGGCTGCCGGGCCTGTCGCTGTTCTTCGCGGTGGCAAACCTGGGGATGCCGGGTACCGGTAACTTCGTTGGTGAGTTTATGATCCTCACCGGTAGCTTCCAGAGCGTGCCGACGATCATTCTGATCGCCACGTTTGGACTGGTGTTTGCGTCGGTTTACTCACTGATCATGATGCAGCGCGCTTACTACGGTGCGCCGAAGTCAGATACGCCACTGCGCGGCATGTCAGCGCGTGAGTTCCTGATGATCATGGTGCTGGTTGTCCTGCTGGTGCTGCTGGGTGTTTATCCGCAGCCGATTCTGGATACCTCCCACGCTGCGATGAGTAACATCCAGCAGTGGTTTACCGCTTCAATTTCAACTACAAGGCCGTAATTCGCCATGACAATAACTCCTCAACAACTGATCGCACTTCTGCCGCTGCTGATCGTCGGATTGACGGTGGTAGTTGTGATGCTGTCCATTGCGTGGCGACGCAACCATTTCGTCAATGCAACACTGGCGGTGATTGGCCTGAACCTGGCGCTGTTATCTCTTTACTTTGTCGGCCAGGCAGGGCCAATGGATGTTACCCCGCTGCTGCGGGTGGACGGCTATGCCATTCTCTATACCGGCCTGGTGATCCTTGCCAGCTTGGCGACCTGTACTTTTGCCTATCCGTGGCTGGCTACTTACCCGGATAACCGTGAAGAGTTCTATCTGCTGGTGCTGATTGCCGCACTGGGCGGCATCGTGCTGGCCAGTGCCAACCACCTGGCGTCGCTGTTTATTGGTATTGAGCTGATCTCCCTGCCGCTGTTTGGTCTGGTGGGCTACGCCTTCCAGCAGAAACGCTCGCTGGAAGCCGCTATCAAGTACACCATCCTCTCTGCCGCAGCGTCGTCATTCCTGCTGTTCGGTATGGCGCTGGTGTATGCCGATTCCGGTAACCTCGGCTTTGTGGCACTGGGCAAAAGCCTGACTGACGGTCTGATTCACCAGCCTCTGCTGCTGGCCGGTCTTGGCCTGATGATTGTTGGCTTTGGCTTTAAGCTGTCGCTGGTTCCGTTCCATCTGTGGACGCCGGACGTGTATCAGGGCGCACCGGCTCCGGTCACCACGTTCCTGGCTACCGCCAGTAAAATCGCTATCTTTGCCGTGCTGATGCGCCTGTTTATGTACGCGCCGATGACCGACAGCGAAGGCGTGCGCACGGTACTGGGTATCATTGCCGTGGCCTCGATGCTGTTCGGTAACCTGATGGCGATTTCGCAGAGCAACATCAAGCGTATGCTGGGTTATTCCTCGATTGCGCATATGGGTTATCTGCTGGTGGCGCTGGTTGCCGTGCAGACCCACCAGCTGTCGCTGGAAGTGGTTGGAGTGTATCTGGCCGGCTATCTGTTCAGCAGCCTGGGTGCCTTCGGTGTGGTCAGCATGATGTCTAGCCCATACAGCGGGCCGGATGCGGACTCGCTTTACTCGTACCGCGGTCTGTTCTGGCATCGTCCGGTGCTGTCTGCGGTGATGACGGTGGTGATGCTGTCGCTGGCGGGTATTCCGATGACGCTAGGCTTTATCGGTAAATTCTACGTGCTGGCCGTGGGCGTGAGCGCCGACCTGTGGTGGCTGACCGGTGCGGTAGTGCTTGGTAGCGCCATCGGTCTGTATTACTATCTGCGCGTCACCGTCAGTCTGTATCTGACGCCGCCGGAAGTCGCGATGCGCGATGCGCCGTCTAACTGGGCGTTCACCGCCGGCGGGATTGTGGCGCTGATCTCTGCGATTCTGGTGCTGCTGCTGGGTATTTATCCTCAGCCGCTGATTTCGCTGGTCAACCTGGCACAACCACTAATGTAAGTTACGGCAAACCAGGTAATAATCGGGCCCTTGTGGCCCGATTTTTTTTGCTCAGAGGAATTGTATGGATCTGAACTGGTACGATTTACACCATAGCGAACTCAGTACCAGCCAGCTTTATCAGCTGCTGGCGCTGCGTAATGCGGTCTTTATTGTTGAGCAGCAGTGCCCGTATCTGGATATCGACGCGGCGGATCTCAGCGGCGAGAACCGGCATCTTTTGGGAATTATTGACGATCGTCTGGTGGCCTATGCGCGAATTCTCGTACCAAAGGAGGCCGACCAGCCGGTGAAGATCGGACGGGTGATTATTTCCGGGGAAGCGCGAGGTTTGAATCTGGGCAGCAGGCTGATGGAGCAGGCGCTCGACAGCTGTGAACGTCACTGGCCGAAGCGGTCAATTTTCCTGTCGGCGCAGGCGCATCTGCAACGGTTTTATGGCCGTCTGGGATTCGTGACGGTTAGCGATGAGTATCTTGAAGATGATATTCCGCATGTCGATATGCTACGGGCAGGTTAATCAGGCTCAGCGGGTTCAGCAGAGTAAGCAGGGATCGGCGGGCTGGCTTAAGCCCAGAATTAGCGCTGGATATTAGCCGCTCGGGTAGAAGCGTTCCCGGAGAAAATGTACCGCGGATTTCATAAAAAGGCGGCCATGAAAGGCCGCCTTGTAGCATTCCCCGGCTTGTCGGGAAACGCCCGCGTCATTAACCGGCGGTCATAATCCGATCGTCGACGTATTTGCGCTTATCCGGCGGCGGCGGGAAGTACTGATACAGCCAGGTCTCGCTCAGCGTGTCATCTTTGGTGCGCAGGAACATGCGCATGTTAACCGGCGCGGTTGAATCGCTGTTCGGATACCAGTCAAACAGAATACGATAGCCGTTGATTGGCTCAACGTAGAGGATTTCAACCTGTTTGAGCGTCCCTGAGGTGACTTCGATTACCGGCTCAATCCCCTTCGGCGCGGCGGCTTTCAGATCGCCACCGACGAAGTCAACGGCAAAACGACGCGCCCAGACGTCCGGATAGTGCTCGCCCGGTGCCCAGCCTTCCGGGAAGCCACCCATGCCGGTGCGGGTCGCGTTAACCCGCGCCAGACCGCTGCGAACCGGCGGCAGGCCGCTCCAGTAAAGTTTGTACTGGAAGCTGTGCTCGCTCCCGGCTTTGATCGGTTCAGCTGGCTGCCAGAAGCAGACGATATTATCCAGCGTTTCTCCCGTGGTCGGGATCTCCATCAGGTTGACTGCGCCTTTGCCCCATTTTCCAACCGGTTCCACCCACAGACTCGGACGTTTGTTGTACCAGCCGATCACATCCTGATAGTCCTGGAAATCATGATTGAGCTGTAACATGCCGAAGCCGCGCGGGTTTTCATCCTGGTAGGCGTTAAAGGTCAGGCGCTGCGGGTTGTTCAGCGGGCGGCAGATCCACTCACCGGCACCGGTCCACATGGCCAGACGATCGGAGTCGTGGATCTGCGGATGGATGGTGTCGCACATGCGGCGCTCGTTGTTGCCGCAGCTGAACATGGTGGTCATCGGCGCGATACCCAGCTGCCAGATATCCTTGCGCGCATAGATGTGGTTTTCCACCTCCATCACCACGCGCTTTTCCTCGCAGTGGATGATGAACTTAAACGCGCCGGTGCAGCTTGCGCCATCCAGCAGAGTGTAGACGGTGAAGGTGGTGTCATCGGCTTTTGGTGTTTCGAACCAGAAGGCGGTGAAGTCAGGGAACTCTTCTTTACCGTTGCTGAAGGTATCAATCGCCACGCCGCGAGCCGAAAGCCCGTACTGATAGGTCTCATCCACCGCGCGGAAGTAGCTGGCCCCCAGGAAGGAGACGATATCGCGGCGAGCCAGTTCAGGCTTTTTAAAGGCACGGAATCCGGCGAAGCCGAGGTCGGTTTTTCCTTCCAACTGGGCGGTATCAACGTGCGCATTATTGTAGTTGAAAAGTTCGGGGCGGAAATGGATCTCACGCGCTTCGCGGCTGCCGCTGTCCACGGAGAACATGCGGATGCGGCGTTTGAATCCCATCCCCACGTGGAAGAACTGAACGTCAAGCTGACGGTTATCGATGCCGTTCCACAGCGAGTGGTTGGCATCGTACTGGATTTCGTTGTAGGCCTGAGGCGTTAAGGTGGCCAGGGTTTGCGGCAGCGGAGCCGGCGCGCCACCGTAAGGTTTTTTCGCCAGATCGGCGGCTAATTTTTTGAGCACGTCAAAATCAAATCGCACTGCGGTACCGTCGGCAATCTCGCTGTCTGCCCAGGCGGCCTGGGAGAACAGGGTGGAGATACCAGACATTCCACTTAAGGTGGCGAATGCCATTGACACTTTCATAAACATTCTTCGATTCATGCCAGAAATCATATCCTTTGCTGAACGGAGCTTGTGTTGACTGTCGCGCGTACATCACGCATTCGCGTCGCCGGATTTGGCCCGACTACAGGGAGTTACGACAGCTTGCCTGGTGACTAATTCAGTTCAGGCAAAATTTATCAGATAAATCCAAAAACCGCAGTGATTTCCACGGCTGACCTGCGCGGAAGCTGCAATAAACAGCATCTTTGACGAGGATCGACAACGGCTGGACGCAGAGTTCTCAGGGATAACTGGCCCTTTTTGCCATGCAGCCCGAAAAATAGGGTCTATAGTTAGTCAGCAAGCAATGTGTAATTCGCCCACGGAGGATGACAATGGCTACACAGACTGAACCGCAAGAGACTCGACTGGATGACGATCTGGCTTTGCTGACCAAAACGCTGGAAGAAGTGTTGAAGTCATCGGGCGATCCGGCTGACCAGAAATATGTTGAACTGAAGGCCAGAGCCGAAAATTCACTGCATGAAGTGAAATCGCGCATCAGCAATGCATCTGATACCTATTACTATCGCGCACGTCAGGCCGTTTCTCGTGCCGATGACTACGTTCACGACAAACCGTGGCAGGGCATTGGTGTGGGTGCCACGCTGGGTCTGGTGATAGGACTGCTGCTGGCTCGTCGTTAATTTATAACGCACTGGTGCCCTTCTACGGGCACCTGATTTTTGCTAAATATCCTGCTGTAGTTCCCCCCGTTTTTACTCTGATGAAAACCAGCGTAATACTGGTTCAAATCAAAAAGATCGCAAAAACGCCTGCTTATAATGACTTCAGTCAATTTGATCTGGAGTGGCAATGTCGCACGCAACGTTCAATCGCCGCTGGGCTACCGTTCTTGTTGAAGCGCTTACCCGGCACGATATCCGGCATGTTTGCATTGCGTCCGGATCGCGCTCGGCACCCCTGGTGCTGGCCGCTGCTGCCAATGAAAAACTGGTCTGCCACACCCACTTCGATGAGCGCGGCCTTGGCTTTTTAGCCCTGGGGCTGGCAAAAAGCAGCGGGCAGCGGGTGGCCGTTATTGTTACCTCAGGCACGGCGGTGGCCAATCTCTATCCCGCTATTGTGGAAGCCCGTCAGGGCGGTGAAAAGTTGGTAGTGATTACCGCCGACCGTCCGAGCGAGCTGATTGGCTGCGGAGCCAATCAGGCTATCGAACAGCAGGGTATTTTTGCCAGCCACGTCACCGCCGCACTGAATCTTCCCCGACCGACTCCCGATATTCCGGCGCGCTGGCTGGTGTCCTCGCTGGATACGCTGCTGGCCGGGCAGAAAAGCGGTGCCGTGCATATTAACTGCCCGTTTGCCGAACCGCTGTACGGTGAGGATGAAGGAGAGTACCTGGCGTGGGTTAATGAGCTGGGTGACTGGTGGCACAGTCCGCATCCCTGGCTCAGCTATCCAGCGCTCGCCGATCTCCCCCTCATGCCGGACTGGTTTTTTGCCCGCCAGCAGCGTGGTGTGGTCATCGTTGGCAGAGTCTCTGCCACCGAGGGGCAGCAGATTAGCGAATGGGCTGAACAGCTTGGCTGGCCGCTGCTGGCCGATGTTCTGTCGCAGAGCGGCCAGCAGCTACCGCATTCCGCGCTCTGGCTGGCACATCCTCAGGCCCGCCAGGCGCTGAATGACGCGCAGCTGGTGGTACAGTTCGGCAGCAGTCTGACCAGCCGCAACCTCTTGCAATTCCAGCAGCAGTGCCGGCCGGGTAAATGGTGGTTAATCGATCCGCTCCCCGGCCAGCGCGATCCCGCTTTTCATCAGGGGATTCGGGTACAGGCCCGCGTGGGCGAGTGGCTGGCAAAACATCCGGCAATGCCGCGCCAGCCCTGGTGCCCGCAGCTTCAGGAACTGGCAGACAAAACCGACCGTTACCTGAAGCAGCATCTGACCGCCTTTGGCGAGGCGCAGCTGGCGCACCGACTGCCGGAGCTGCTGGCCGGGAAAGGCGCGCTGTTTATCGGTAACAGCCTGGCAATCAGGCTGGTGGATGCGCTTGCCCGTCTGCCTGTGGGGTATCCGGTATATAGCAATCGTGGTGCCAGCGGTATCGACGGGCTGATTGCTTCCGCCGCTGGCGTTCAGCGCGGGCTTGGGCAGCCGCTATTGCTACTGCTGGGGGATCTCTCCGCCCTGTATGATCTGAACAGCCTGGCGCTGCTGCAGCGGGCATCCGCCCCGGTTGTGGTGCTGGTGGTGAACAACCAGGGCGGGCAAATATTTTCTCTGCTGCCGACGCCGCAGCACGAACGCGAGCGCTTCTTCGCCATGCCGCCTCGGGTGGATTTCAGCCACGCGGCGGCGGTATTTGGCCTGAACTACCGGCGTGCGGAAAACTGGCCTGCACTGGCCGACGCGGTGAGGGAGGGATTCACGCGCGGCGTTACGCTGGTAGAAGTGGTTTGTGACGGCGATGCGGGTGCGCAGGCCCTGGCTGGTCTACTCAAAGAGGTAATGACCCTGTGATTCTCCATGCGCGGTGGCAGGGACATCATCGTAGCATCAGGCCGGTGCTGGTCTGGCTGCATGGTTTTCTTGGCAGCGCGGATGACTGGCTGCCGGTGCAGCACTACTTCCGACACTGGCCGCTACTCAGCATCGATTTGCCGGGGCACGGCGGTTCACAGGCGCAAACCGTCAGCGGTTTTGACGAACTCTCGCAGCGGCTGACGGCAACGCTCAACTACCATCAGGTTGAACGCTACTGGCTGATTGGCTACTCCCTCGGGGCTCGTCTGGCTTTTTATCACGCCTGCCGCCACGACGACGGTAGGCTTGGTGGTCTGTTGGCCGAAGCGGGTCACTTTGGCTTAACCCGCCAAAGCGAGCGCGAAACGCGCCGCGAGCACGATTTTGGCTGGGCGCAGCGCTTCCGCCAGCAGCCTTTGCCACGGGTTCTGAGCCAGTGGTATCAACAGCCGGTGTTTGCCGAACTCACCAACCCGCAGCGGCAGGCGATGATTAACCGTCGGCTAAACAATCGTGCAGAGGGGCTGGCGACCATGCTGGAAGCCACCTCGCTCTCTGCCCAACCGGATCTGCTGGCGGAGCTACGGCAAAAAACGATCCCCTTCCATTATCTGTGCGGCGAATGGGACCTTAAATTCTTACAGCTGGCGCAGCAATCGGGTCTGATTCCGGTGGTGATCCGCGATGCCGGGCACAACACTCACCTGGCAAACCCGATGGCATTCGCCCATCAACTTTCTCTGTTGCTGAACCACAACTAACAGGAGCTTCGATGATTTCTCCCGACGAATCCATGCTAACCGCCCCGGCACAGTGGCTGCCGGTACCGCTGGAATTCAGCGATATCCGTTATCAAAAGACGGCGGATGGCATCGCTAAAATCATCATTAACCGTCCGCAGGTGCGGAATGCGTTTCGCCCCCTGACGGTGACGGAAATACAGCAGGCGCTGGATGACGCCCGCCGAGATCCGGCCGTTGGGGTGATCATCCTGACCGGGGAAGGCGATCTGGCATTCTGCTCCGGCGGCGATCAGAAAGTGCGCGGTGATTACGGCGGCTATCAGGACGATGCCGGAGTACATCACCTCAACGTGCTGGATCTCCAGCGCCAGATCCGCACCTGTCCGAAACCCGTGGTGGCGATGGTGGCGGGCTATGCGGTGGGCGGTGGCCACGTACTGCATATGATGTGCGATCTGACCATCGCGGCGGATAATGCGCAGTTTGGCCAGACCGGACCAAAGGTGGGTTCCTTCGACGGCGGCTGGGGTGCAGCTTATATGGCACGTATCGTCGGGCAGAAAAAAGCGCGCGAGATTTGGTTCCTCTGCCGGATGTACAACGCGCAGCAGGCGCTCGATATGGGGCTGGTCAACACCGTGGTTCCTCTGGCGCAGCTTGAGCAGGAAACGGTGCGCTGGTGTCGCGAGATGTTGCAGAACAGCCCGATGGCACTGCGCTGTTTGAAAGCCGCGCTGAACGCTGACTGTGACGGCCAGGCCGGTTTGCAGGAGCTGGCCGGTAACGCCACCATGCTGTTTTACATGACTGAAGAGGGGCAGGAAGGGCGCAACGCCTTTAACCAGAAGCGGCCGCCCGATTTCTCACCGTTCAGGCGTAATCCCTAATGCGCGGCGCAACGCTGTTTGGCTATCAGCTTGCGCTGGATGCAGGCGTCGTGTTGCGCGAGCAGCGGCTGAAAAGCCGTTTGGGAATGCTGGTGAAACTGGTCGATGAGAGAGGGGAGGGTTGGGGGGAGATCGCCCCGCTGCCGCAGTTCAGCGTGGAGAGTCCTGAACTCGCTCGGTTGCAGGCCGTGAAGTGGCTGGAGCGCTGGTGTGCCGGAGAACAGCCGCCGGAAAGCCCGCTGCCTTCGGTCGCTTTCGGTATCAGCTGTGCGCAGGCCGAACTGGCAGGGCGGCTACCTGCCGAAGGCTGCTGGCAGAGTGCGCAGCTGTGCAGCGGTGATCCGGACGCGCTGTTCGAACGTTTACAGCGTCAGTCCGCGCCGCTGGCAAAAATGAAGGTAGGGCTGTACGAAGCGGTGCGGGACGGTATGCAGGTGAATCTGCTGCTGGAGGCACTGCCCGATCTGACCCTGCGCCTGGATGCGAACCGCAGCTGGACGCTGGAAAAAGCATTGCAGTTTGCCCGCTATATTTCCACCGAGCTGCGCGGGCGCATTGCCTTTATTGAAGAGCCGTGCCGAACGGTGGCGGAGAGCATGGCCTTTGCGCGGCAGACCGGGATTGCTATCGCGTGGGATGAAAGCCTGCGTGATGATGCCACGCTGCTAAGCGCGCAGCAGGGCGTCAGGGCGGTTGTGATCAAGCCCACGCTGACCGGCAGCATTCAGAAAGTACAGCAGCAGGTTGCAGCGGCGCAGCGGCTGGGATTAACCCCGGTTATCAGCTCCGCGCTGGAGTCCAGCCTGGGCCTGACGCAGCTGGCGCGGCTGGCACAGCAACTCACGCCAGGCATTGTGCCCGGGCTGGATACCCTGTCGCTGATGCAAGAGCAGCTGCTGCGCCACTGGCCCGGCAGTACATTACCGCTTTCAGGGAAGGAGGGACTCCAATGTCTGTGGCAGCAATAAATGACTGGCCCTGGCTGTACTGGCAGCAGCGCTATCCGCAGGCGACGGCCATCGACACCGGTGATGAAACGCTGAGCTGGCAACAATTGGCCGAGCGTATTACCGGCCACGCAAACGGCTTCCGTCGGCAGGGCGTGCAGCCGGAAATGGTCGTCGCACTGCGCAGCCGCAACGGGTTACAGGCGGTGCTGGCCTGGCTGAGCCTGTTGGCCTGTGGTGCGAGGGTGCTGATGCTTAATCCGCAGCTGCCCGACGCGCAGCTGAATCCGTTAATGCCCGGTCTGGGCGTGACGTTTGCGCTCAGTATCGATGCACCTCCGGTTCCGCAGGCTCTTCCGCTAAACCTGGCAACGGCCGCCGGGCGCGCCAACCCTCCCTGGCAGCGGAATGCGTTAGCTACGCTGACCCTGACGTCGGGGACGACCGGGCTGGCGAAAGCGGCAGCACACACTTTTGACGCCCACCTGCACAGTGCGGCGGCGGTAATCGGTCTGATGGATTTCACCCCGCGGGATCGCTGGCTGCTGTCGTTACCCCTGTTTCACGTTTCCGGCATGGGCATTATCTGGCGATGGCTGTCTGCCGGGGCCACGCTGGTCATCGATAAATCGCAGGATTTGTCGGCGGCGCTGGCACGCAGTAGCTTTGCCTCGCTGGTGCCAACGCAGCTATGGCGTTTGCTGAATCAGTCCGCGCTTCCAACGAGTCTGCGTGCCGTACTGCTGGGAGGTGCGGCGATCCCGTCCGAACTAACCACTCGGGCGGAAGCGGCAGGAATCCGCTGCTGGTGCGGCTATGGCCTGACCGAAACGGCCTCAACGGTATGCGCCGGGCGAGCGGATGGTTCCGGCAGCGCCGGTAAACCGCTCCCCGGGCAGGAGGTCAGACTGGTAGAAAACGAGGTCTGGCTACGCTCACCAACGCTGGCGCAGGGCTACTGGCGGGAGGGCGCGCTCCAGCCGCTGACCGACGAGGACGGCTGGCTGCACACCGGCGATCTCGGCCACTGGCATCAGGGTGAACTGTGCATTGACGGTCGTCGTGATAACCTGTTTTTCAGCGGCGGTGAGGCGGTGCAGCCTGAGCTGATTGAGCGGGTGCTGTTGGGCCATCCGGCGGTGACTCAGGCGGTCGTGGTTCCGCAGGCGGATAGTGAATATGGTCACCGGCCGGTCGCGCTGGTGGCGGGGGAAATTGACCTTGAGAAGCTTGCCGACTGGGCGGCACCTCAATTGACGAACTATCAGCATCCGGTCGCCTGGCTTCCGTTGCCTCAGCTTGCGGGAGAGGGCATTAAACCGCCGCGTCACCGCCTGCTGGCCTGGCTTAGCGATCGGAAATAGAGGGGAAAATCACATTGTTTTTATCCGGCAGGCTTCTTACAGTGTAAAGACCTGAGAAACCCGGAGATAAAAATGATAAGAGTGGAAATGCTCGCCACTGGTGACGAAGTGCTGCACGGTCAGATCGTTGATACCAATGCAGCATGGCTGGCGGGCGTGCTGTTTGAAAACGGTTTACCGATGACCAGCCGTCAGACGGTGGGAGACAGCCTCCCGGAGCTGGTCAATGTCCTGACCGAACGCAGTAAAATCGCCGATGTGCTGATCGTTAACGGCGGCCTTGGTCCGACCAGCGACGATCTGAGCTCGCTGGCTGCGGCAACGGCAGCCGGTGTCGGGCTACAAATCCACCCGGAGTGGCTGGCTAAAATGGAAGCGTACTTTGCCGGCCGTGGCAAACCGATGGCACCCAGCAACCGTAAGCAGGCAGAGATCCCGGCTGGTGCAGAAATGCTGGATAACCCGGTGGGCACCGCCTGTGGTTTCGCTATTCAGCTGAATCGCTGCTGGATCTTCTTTACCCCAGGCGTGCCGTCAGAGTTTAAAACCATGGTTAACGGCGAGATCCTGCCGCGCCTCAAATCCCGCTTTCAGCTGCCCGAACCGCCACTATGTTTGCGAATGACCACTTTTGGTCGCGGCGAGAGCGATCTGGCTTCTGCCATTGAGCCGCTGCCGCTGCCGGAAGGTGTGGTGGTGGGCTATCGCGCGTCGATGCCGATTATTGAACTAAAGCTCAACGGCCCGGCGGACAAGCTGGCCGAGATGGAACAGTTCTGGCAGCAGGTGCGTGAAATCGCCGGTGATAGCGTGATTTTCGAAGGGCTGGAAGGGCTGCCTGAGCAGCTGGCGCGGCGTTTGGATGAGCGTGAACTCTCGCTCTGCGTCAGCGAACAGTTCACCGCCGGGCTGCTGCAGTGGCAGCTGGTTTCAGCCGGGGCAAAACTGCATGCGGGCAACGTTTTACCCAATCGCCCGGAGTCCCTTAAGCAGCTGGCCGATCGCAGTCGCGTGCTGGCGCAGGAGAACGATGCACAGGTGGTGCTAATCGTAGGCGGTGTCGAAGAGGATACGCTGGGATTTGCGCTGAATACGCCGGATGGCGTTTTTGCACAACGGGTGAAGTTCAATGTCAGCCGCCACGGCCTGAAAGCGCGGCAGGATATGGTTGCCATGCTGGCGCTGAATATGCTGCGCCGCTGGCTGAATGGCCAGACGGTGACCACCGGTCACGGCTGGATCGATGTGGTTGAAACACTGTAAAAGCCGTTGAGGAAAACGGGCGGCCTGATGCGGTGGCTGCCCGAAACCGAAAGGCGGTATTTTCCGCAAAGAAACCGGAGAATTACAGTTCGATCTCAATATCGCCCTGAGCCTGGCAGCAGCAGGGAAGGATCTCGCCCTGCTGAATAAACGCCAGCGGTTTACTTGCGTAGCTGACTTCGCCTTTCAGCAGGCGGGTACGACACGAACCGCAGTAACCTTCCCGGCACTGATACTCAACGCAGACTTTGTTTGCCTCAAGTGTGGCGAGCAGGGAAGTATGATGTTCCCTGCACTCCAGCTGCGTGCCGGAAGCACGCAGGGTAATAATCGAACGGGGCATTTTACAGCTCGAAGTCGCTGAGATCGTCGGTATTCACTTCCGCATCAATCTGTCCAACCAGATAGGAGCTGACTTCAACTTCCTGAGGGGCAACCTGCACGTTGTCCGATACCAGCCAGGAGTTAATCCATGGGATTGGGTTTGAGCGGGTCTTAAACGGCAGGTCCAGACCCACGGCGTTCATACGAATATTGGTAATATATTCAATGTACTGCCACAGAATATCTTTATTCAGACCAATCATCGAGCCGCCGCTGAACAGGTATTCCGCCCACTCTTTTTCCTGCTCGGCTGCCAGTACGAACAGGTCGTAGCATTCCTGGCGGCACTCTTCGGCAATCTCTGCCATTTCCGGATCGTCTTCACCGCTGCGCAGCAGGTTCAGCATATGCTGGGTGCCGGTCAGATGCAGCGCTTCATCACGGGCAATCAGCTTAATGATTTTGGCGTTACCTTCCATCAGCTCGCGCTCGGCGAAGGCAAACGAACAGGCGAAGCTGACGTAGAAGCGGATCGCTTCCAGCGCGTTAACGCTCATCAGGCAGATATACAGCTGCTTTTTCAACGCGCGCAGATTGACGGTAATGGTTTTACCGGCAACCTCGTGGGTGCCTTCACCCAGCAGATGCCAGTAGCTGGTCATCTCGATCAGATCGTCGTAGTAGCCAGAGATATCCTTCGCGCGGGAGAGGATCTGCTCGTTAGCGACGATGTCGTCAAAGACCACGGCCGGATCGTTAACGATATTGCGGATGATATGGGTGTAGGAACGTGAATGGATCGTTTCTGAGAACGCCCAGGTTTCTACCCAGGTTTCCAGTTCAGGGATCGAGATCAGCGGCAGCAGCGCCACGTTCGGGCTGCGTCCCTGAATCGAGTCCAGCAGCGTCTGGTACTTCAGGTTACTGATGAAAATATGCTTTTCGTGATCCGGCAGCGCCTGATAGTCGATGCGATCGCGCGAAACGTCCACTTCTTCCGGACGCCAGAAGAAGGAGAGCTGCTTTTCAATCAGCTTTTCAAAGATATCGTACTTTTGCTGATCGTAGCGGGCAACGTTGACCGACTGGCCAAAAAACATCGGCTCCAGCAGCTGGTCATTTTTGTTCTGCGAAAATGTGGTGTAAGCCATAAATAATAATCCGTCGTGGTAGCTGAGTCGTGCTACAGGAAATCAGGGAGGGGGCCAGCAGATGGCCCCCTGAAGATTAGATTTTGCAGGCGCCGCTTTCGCAGCCGTCATCCTGGATTGAAGGTGCCAGGTCATCCTGCGCATCTTCCGCACCATCACGGGTGTTCTGGTAGTACAGCGTTTTCACGCCGAACTTATAGGCGGTAAGCAGATCTTTCAGCAGCTGCTTCATCGGCACCTTACCGTTAGCGAAGCGCGTCGGGTCATAGTTGGTGTTGGATGAAATCGCCTGATCGATAAACTTCTGCATCAGACCCACCAGCTGCAGATAACCATCGTTGTTCGGCATTTCCCACAGCAGTTCATAGTTGTCTTTCAGACGCTCATACTCCGGTACCACCTGGCGCAGAATACCGTCTTTAGACGCTTTGATACTGATATGGCCGCGCGGTGGTTCAATACCGTTGGTGGCGTTAGAAATCTGCGAAGAGGTTTCAGACGGCATCAGAGCAGACAGCGTGGAGTTACGCAGGCCGTGAGTTTTGATCGACTCACGCAGCGCTTCCCAGTCCAAATGCAGCGGTTCGTTACTGATCGCATCGAGATCTTTCTTGTAGGTATCAATCGGCAGAATACCCTGAGCATAGGTGGTTTCGTTAAACCACGGGCAGGCACCCTGTTCGATCGCCAGATCGTTAGAAGCCTTGAGCAGCCAGTACTGAATGGCTTCAAAGGTTTTATGCGTCAGGTTATTTGCGCTGCCGTCGGAGTAGCGCACGCCGTTTTTCGCCAGGTAGTAGGCGAAGTTGATCACGCCAATACCGAGGGTACGGCGACCCATGGCACCGCGTTTAGCCGCCGGGATTGGATAATCCTGATAATCCAGCAGGGCATCCAGCGCACGTACCGCCAGAGTTGCCAGCTCGCGCAGGTCGTCAAGGCTTTCAATCGCACCCAGGTTGAATGCGGAAAGCGTACACAGCGCAATCTCACCGTTTTCGTCGTTAACGTCCAGCAGCGGTTTGGTCGGCAGCGCGATTTCCAGGCACAGGTTGGACTGGCGGACAGGCGCGATAGCCGGATCGAACGGGCTGTGGGTGTTGCAGTGGTCA
The DNA here is from genome assembly GCF_016624545.1 of Erwinia sp. S38. Classification (NCBI taxonomy): domain Bacteria; kingdom Pseudomonadati; phylum Pseudomonadota; class Gammaproteobacteria; order Enterobacterales; family Erwiniaceae; genus Erwinia; species Erwinia sp. S38. The sequence continues at coordinate 127,226 of NZ_JACVTS010000011.1, forward strand.
ACGTTCTGAATGTAGATACGGCCGGTAGACGCGCGTTCCTGCATCATCAGTGAGAACAGGTCGACCGCTTTGACGCGCTGCTTGCGGATGCTGTCGTCTTTCTCATATTTGGTGTACAGGCGTTCGAATTCATCCTGATCGGCGAAGAAAGCATCGTACAGGCCCGGCACGTCGGACGGGCTGAACAGGGTAATCTCTTCACCCTTCAGCAGGCGCTGATACATCAGCTTGTTAAGCTGCACGCCGTAGTCCATATGACGTACGCGGTTGCCTTCCACGCCGCGGTTGTTTTTCAACACCAGCAGGCTTTCCACTTCCAGATGCCACATTGGATAGAACAGCGTCGCCGCACCGCCGCGCACGCCGCCCTGAGAACAGGACTTCACGGCGGTCTGGAAGTGCTTATAGAACGGAATACAGCCGGTGTGGAAGGCTTCACCGCCGCGGATCGGGCTGCCCAGCGCGCGGATACGGCCCGCGTTGATGCCGATGCCGGCACGCTGAGAAACGTATTTCACGATTGCGCTGGAGGTGGCGTTAATCGAATCCAGGCTGTCGCCGCACTCAATCAGCACGCAGGAGCTGAACTGACGGGTTGGGGTACGCACGCCGGACATGATCGGTGTTGGCAGCGAGATCTTGAAGGTAGAGATCGCATCGTAGAAACGCTTAACGTAGTCCAGACGCGTTTCACGCGGATAGCCGGAGAACAGGCAGGCAGCAACCAGGATATAAAGGAACTGGGCGCTTTCATAGATTTCACCGCTCACACGGTTCTGCACCAGATACTTGCCTTCCAGCTGCTTAACCGCGGCGTAGGAGAAGTTCATATCACGCCAGTGGTCGATAAAGCCGTCCATCTGCTCGAACTCTTCGCGGCTGTAGTCTTCCAGCAGGTGGCGATCGTATTTGCCCATCTCAACCATACGCGTCACCTGGTCGATCAGCTTCGGCGGCTCAAACTGGCCGTAGGCTTTTTTACGCAGGTGGAAAATCGCCAGGCGGGCGGCCATGTACTGGTAATCAGGCGCATCGCGGGAAATCAGGTCGGCCGCAGACTTGATAATCGTTTCATGGATATCAGACGTGCGAATACCTTCGTAGAACTGGATATGCGAACGCAGTTCAACCTGGGAGACGGAGACATTTTGCAGCCCTTCGGCAGCCCAATCGAGCACACGGTGGATTTTATCTAGATCGATGCGTTCGGTACGGCCATCGCGCTTAGTGACAAGCAGACTCTGATTCATGTCGCGTTTTACCTGTTTTAAACAAATAATCCCCACGTTTATGCACAGCTTGCTCGTTGTGAGTAACTCTGTGGATAAACACTACATATAGGGGGTGAGAGAAGACTGGATAACAATATGGTGAGTATTCTAGTAACTTTCGTGTGGTTAACAAGGCTTGATTTTCACGAAAAATTACTGTCCGTTGGCACCTTTTTTGGCTAAGTCCGCGTTTCTCAAGGCCCAGGGTCCATGTCAATGGAAAAAGATTTTTTTTAGAAATATGATCGAGCGCGGAAATATTGTCCAGCGTTGAAATTTCCAGATTTTTTTGGCTCTGAAGTTGTGGCGATAGTGCGGGATTTCAGGCAGAGGATGAAAGGTAAACAGCCCCGGCCAATCGACCGGGGTAGAAATTTTACTCCACGCGGTGCGTATGGACCATGTAATTAACATCCACACCCGGGGCCAGCTTGAAGTGGTTAGTCAGCGGGTTGTAGTGCAGGCCAATCATATGGCGTTCGCGCAGTGTGGTTTCATCCACCCAGTTCAGCAACTCGGCGGGGCGAATCAGCTTCTTGATATCATGCGTGCCGCGCGGCACCATGCGCAAAATGTATTCCGCGCCGACAATCGCCATCAGCCAGGCTTTGCTGTTGCGGTTAATCGTCGAGAAGAACACTTCACCACCCGGCTTCACCAGCTTAGCGCAGGCGTGAACCACCGAGCGCGGATCGGGGACGTGTTCCAGCATCTCCATGCAGGTCACCACATCGTACTGTCCGGCAAACTGTTCGGCATGCTCTTCAACCAGCTGCTGGATATAATCAATTTTTACGCCGCTTTCCAGCGCGTGCAGGCGAGCAACCTGCAGCGGCTCGGCCCCCATATCCAGGCCGGTAACGTTCGCGCCTTCACGCGCCATGCTTTCCGCAAGAATGCCGCCGCCGCAGCCGACGTCGAGGATCTTTTTACCGAACAGGCCCCCGGCATGCTGCGCAATATAGCCCAGGCGCAGCGGGTTGATGCGGTGCAGCGGTTTGAACTCGCCTTCCAGATCCCACCAGCGCGAAGCAACGGCTTCAAATTTAGCAATTTCACCGCTATCAACGTTCTGCGCGGCCCCGTTTTGTTCTTTATTCATTGGGTTATTACTCCAGCCAAAGTTTGCTGCAGTATACATGTTTCGCCGTGCCTGTGGGCACCACTGCGGGCCAGAGCGACCTGAGAATGCAATAAAGCGGCCAAACTGACGCTTTCCGTTCACCACCTGGGCGCAGTGTGATATACTTTCGCACCTTTGAATCCGGGAATAATCTAGAGGGATAGCGGCTCCATGAGCGACCTAGCCAGAGAAATCACACCGGTTAATATCGAGGAAGAGTTAAAGAACTCTTACCTTGATTATGCCATGTCGGTCATCGTTGGCCGCGCATTACCAGACGTTCGCGATGGCCTGAAGCCGGTTCACCGCCGCGTGCTTTACGCCATGAACGTTCTCGGTAACGACTGGAATAAACCGTATAAAAAATCCGCCCGTGTTGTCGGCGACGTTATCGGTAAATATCACCCGCATGGCGACACCGCCGTGTATGACACCATTGTGCGTATGGCACAGCCGTTCTCCCTGCGCTATATGCTGGTAGATGGTCAGGGTAACTTCGGTTCCGTCGACGGCGACTCCGCTGCAGCGATGCGTTATACCGAAGTGCGCATGTCTAAAATCGCCCACGAGCTGCTGGCGGATCTGGAAAAAGAGACCGTCGATTTTGTGCCAAACTATGATGGCACCGAGCAGATCCCGGAAGTGATGCCAACGCGAGTGCCTAACCTGCTGGTAAACGGTTCTTCCGGTATTGCCGTGGGGATGGCGACGAATATTCCGCCGCACAACCTGACCGAAGTCATCAATGCCTGCCTGGCGTTTATTGAAGATGAAAACATCAGCGTTGAAGGCCTGATGGAGCACATCCCGGGGCCGGACTTCCCGACGGCGGCAATCATCAATGGCCGTCGCGGCATTGAAGAGGCCTACCGCACCGGTCGCGGCAAGATCTACATCCGCGCACGTGCTGACGTAGAAGCCGATGCCAAAACCGGCCGTGAAACCATCATCGTGCACGAAATTCCGTATCAGGTGAACAAAGCGCGCCTGATCGAGAAAATTGCCGAGCTGGTGAAAGAAAAGCGTCTTGAAGGTATCAGCGCGCTGCGCGATGAGTCCGATAAAGACGGCATGCGCATCGTGATCGAAGTGAAACGCGATGCGGTCGGTGAAGTGGTTCTGAACAACCTCTACTCGCTGACCCAGCTGCAAACTTCCTTCGGCATTAACATGGTGGCACTGCATCAGGGCCAGCCAAAAATTATGCCGCTGAAGGATATTCTCGAAGCCTTCGTGCGTCACCGCCGTGAAGTGATTACCCGCCGCACCATCTTCGAACTGCGCAAGGCTCGCGATCGTGCGCACATCCTTGAAGCGCTGGCCGTGGCGCTGGCCAACATCGACCCGATCATTGAACTGATCCGTCGTGCGGCATCGCCTGCTGAAGCAAAAGCGGGGCTGATTGCTCGTTCGTGGGAGCTGGGCAATGTGTCCGCCATGCTCGAACGCGCCGGCGACAACGCAGCGCGTCCGGAATGGCTGGAAGAGCAGTACGGTATTCGCGACGGTCAGTACTACCTCACCGAGCAGCAGGCTCAGGCGATTCTGGATCTGCGTCTGCAGAAACTGACCGGCCTTGAGCATGAAAAACTGCTGGATGAGTACAAAGAGCTGCTGATGCAGATCGCTGAACTGCTGCGCATTCTGGAAAGCGCCGAGCGCCTGATGGAAGTGATCCGCGAAGAGCTGGAGCTGATCCGCGATCAGTTCGGCGATAAGCGCCGTACCGAAATTACCGCTAACAGCGCCGACATCAACATCGAAGACCTGATCACTCAGGAAGATGTGGTGGTCACCCTGTCGCACCAGGGCTACGTCAAGTACCAGCCGCTAAGCGACTACGAAGCTCAGCGCCGTGGTGGTAAAGGTAAATCGGCCGCGCGCATCAAAGAAGAAGACTTTATTGACCGTCTGCTGGTGGCCAACACGCACGATACCATTCTGTGCTTCTCCAGCCGTGGCCGTCTCTACTGGATGAAGGTTTACCAGCTGCCGGAAGCCAGCCGTGGCGCGCGTGGGCGTCCGATCGTCAACCTGCTGCCGCTTGAGGCCAATGAGCGTATCACCGCGATTCTGCCGGTGCGTGAATACGCCGAAGGCTGGAATATCTTTATGGCTACCGCCAGCGGTACCGTGAAGAAAACCGCCCTGACCGAATTCAGCCGTCCTCGCAGCGCCGGTATTATTGCCGTCAACCTGCGTGATGATGACGAACTGATCGGCGTATCGCTGACCAACGGTAGCGATGAAGCGATGCTGTTCTCCGCCGCGGGTAAAGTGGTGCGCTTCGCGGAAAGCGCCGTGCGTGCCATGGGTCGTACCGCTTCCGGCGTGCGCGGCATCAAGCTTGCCGAAGGCGATCGCGTGGTGTCTCTGATCGTTCCTCGCGATGATGGTGCGATTCTGACGGTGACCCAGAACGGTTACGGTAAGCGTACAGCGAACACCGAATATCCAACCAAGTCGCGCGCAACGCAGGGTGTTATTTCGATCAAAGTGACCGAACGTAACGGACCGGTGATCGGTGCAGTGCAGGTTGTCGACAGCGATCAGATCATGATGATTACCGATGCCGGTACGCTGGTGCGTACGCGCGTTTCGGAAGTCAGCGTGGTTGGCCGTAACACTCAGGGCGTTATTCTGATCCGTACTGCGGAAGAAGAAAACGTGGTGGGGCTGCAGCGTGTAGCCGAGCCGGTTGCGGAAGAAGAGCTGGATGCCATCGACGGCAGCGTTGCGGAAGGGGATGATGAGATCGCCCCGGAAGTGGATAATGACGATGATGCTACTGAGGCAGATGACGAGTAATCGTTGATGCTGTAGTTATTTGAGAAGCCGGTTCAGATGAACCGGCTTTTTTATTGCCAAAAATTTAAGACTGGAAGACGTTACGCAGAAATACCCCTCTGCATTTAGCCGTTAAGGCTGTGTTGCGTTAGTTTCAATCCCCGCCTGCTGTATAAATTCCGTGACTGCGGTTATCGTCTGCTGGTGAATCCGCTCCCGCTCTGCGGCGGGAGTATCGCAGATAAACGCTTCTCCCTCTTCGGCCAGAATCTTCTCCGCCGTCGGCTGGCAGACCGGCAGGAAATCAAAGTGCCCGGCCTGTGGCATGATCTGGCGTGGCGTGTGTATTTCCTCTGTCCCCAGCGTCATTTTTCCCGTTGGCCGACTGTAATAGCCTGCGGCAAGGGTCAGTACCGGAATGGAAATGACCTCCAGGCTTTCCGGCGTTAAGACATAGCTCATCCCCGGATCGAGTGCGATAGCGAAGGTGATTCGCGAATCGCGATAGCTGGCCGAGAGGCGGGCATCCTCAGTTTTCTCCAGCTGTATTCCGTTTTGCTTGTAAAAACGACAGTCCGGCATCTGCGGCATATCCTCGCAGTAATGCGTTAAGCGCTGGCGGTTAATCAATCCGCCCGCCAGTGCCAGCACGCTGTAACCGCCTTTGGAGTGGCCTGTCGCGCCTATTTTGCTTACATCAATGCTGTTCTTCCAGACGCCAGCTGCAAGATAGTGGTCAAGCATCAACGACAAATCGCGGGTTTGCAGCGTCAAATCCGTTTCAGGCCGCGAATCCCCGGTGGTGCTTCCGGGGTGACTGGCCGCCACGACGATAGCGCCGCGTTCTGCCAGCGCCGTAGCAAGCCAGGCAAGGCTGGTATTATTTCCCCCGCTGCCGTGACTTAATAAAATCAGCGGGAAACGGCCGCTGGCTATCGGGGCATCGGGGATCGCTTTATAGCCGGTAAAAACCCTATTGCTGCCCAGCAGCTGTGGCTCGCCGTTGCTAGTGGTGGGATAAAATATTCGTACTTTCAGATCCCGCCCCGGGGAGACGTTTTCCAGCGTTTCCAGCCGGTTTCCCACACTGTAGCTCCAGCCGCTAACGGGAATAAGTAAAAGTACCAGGTAAATAAACAGGCGCATTAATTTTTCTCCTTGTGTATAAAGGTCTGATTATCAGCTTGTTAGCGGCGCCTGGCGTCCTCGATCGCGATAGAGTCCTATGTTGATACCGATTAATTTTTTTCTGAGTCTGATTTGTCTGCTGTTGTTGGTTAAACGCTGGCAGGCCGGTTGGGTGTGGCGTGGATTGTTGCTGCTGTGTCTGATCCACAGTCTGAACGCCGGAATCAGTACGCTCCTGGATAGCGCTATCTGGCATAAGCTGCAACCGGTTACCGGTGCCATGCTGCCGCTTGCCTGCCTGCTGGCGCTCCGGGAGCAGCAGGCTAAACCGCTGAGATACGGGCTGAGCCTGCTGCCTGCACTGCTGATGGCGGCGACCGTCACCGGTTTCCCGCAGGCGATTGATGTACTGATGCCGGTTATCTGGTTCGCCTGTGCTGGTTTGATGTTAACTTCCCTCAAAGCGGGCAGCGACGTGCTGCCAACGGTGGCGCTGGAGCGCAGTGTTCCTACTGTTAAAACCTGGCGTTGGCTGGCAATCATGCTTATCGCGGTGGCGCTGTTGGATGTGGCCGTTTCACTGTTGGTTAACTTTGCCAGTGGGGCAGGGGTCCAGCTGTTGCTGTTCTGCGGTAATCTGCTGGTTTGTGCTGTTTTATCGTTGTCGCTGGTGTTGGCCCCGGCCAACCCCATGCAGCCAGAACCCGTTTTGCCGAGGCAGCCCGATACCGGTGACCATGATATTTTTATCGGCATTGAGCGGCTGATGCAGGAAGGTCTTTACCGGCGGACAGATTTGAATCTGGCGCTGCTGGCGCGTAAAGCCGGCATCCCGGCGCGGCGCGTTTCGGCGGCGATTAATGCGCTACGCCAGCAAAGCGTGTCGCAATATGTCAACGGTTGGCGGATTAGGGAGGCCTGCGAGCACCTGCGCCGGGAAGACGGAACCGTGATTGAGATTATGGAAGAGGTCGGGTTTCTGACAAAATCCAACTTTAATCGTGAATTTCGCCGCGTTTGTGGCACAACGCCATCGGAGTGGCGTAAATCCGCCTCGGAACAGACTGAATTAACGCGCTGAGCCTGCGGTGCAAACTGGCTTTTTTAGCAGGCTGGCGCTACTGTATCGGCACGTTTGCTATCATCAGCCTGTTTTGGACGTCAGTGGGTTCCATTTGAAATATCTCGTCTCTTTCCGCACCACGTTACGCATTTCCCGCTATCTGTTCCGCGCGCTGGCGTTGATGCTGTGGACGCTCGGCGCGCTGCTGACCGCGTTTTACATTATCAACGTACTGCATGAAAGAGAATCGCAGGTCCGTCAGGAGTTTAATACCAGCTACGATCAAACGCAGTGGTATGTCCGGCACTCCGCAGATGTGACCCGCGAGTTGAAGTTTATTGCTGAGAACCGGCTTAATGCCGCCAATAACGGGCTTGATGTGTTAAGCGGTGTGTTTCCCGGTAAAACCGCCACGCCACAATTTTATCCGCTGTATGCCGACTCTGACTGCAGTGCGATGAGTAACACGTGGCGCAGTTCGCTTGAATCCCTCAGCTACTTCCTGCACTACTGGAAGGATAATTTTGCGACGGCCTACGATCTGAACCGGGTGTTCTTCGTGGGGGGCGAAAGCCAGTGTCTGGCGGACTTTGGCGTCGGTAACGCCTCGGTAGACCGTGAAAGAGCATTAAAGCTGCTGAATGAACGTATTCTTAAGTACCGCAATGGTAATGAAGACGAGCGGAAAAGCAGCGTCTTCTGGGTAGCTCCGACAGCTCAGCCCGGCGTGGGTTATTACTACATGATTACCCCGGTTTACATCGCGAACAAAGTTGCTGCGCTGCTTGGCATTGAGCAGTCTATTCGTATGGAAGATTTTATCACTCCGGGCAGCCTGCCGGTGACGGTCACTCTGGTTGATGAAGATAATCAGCGGGTGCTCTCTTCCGCTCGTGGCGGCCCGTCGTTTTCATCCGACGATTTACCGGACGATGATGCCTGGTTCGGCTATGTTCAGGGCTATAAGCAGCTGATCATGAAAAAAAGCCTGCCGCCTTCGTCGCTGAGCGTCGTGTACTCCGTTCCCACCGATGTGATGGTGGAGCAGCTTAAAATCCTGATCGTTAATGCCGTGCTGCTGAATCTGATTAGCGCACTGCTGCTGTTTACTCTGGCCTGGCTGCTTGAGCGGCGGATGTTTTTACCGGCGGAAGATAACGCCCATCGGCTGGAAGAACACGAGCAGTTTAACCGTAAAATTGTGGCTTCCGCCCCGGTAGGGATCTGTATCCTGCGGACCAGCGACGGCACCAACATCCTCAGTAACGAGCTGGCGCATAATTATCTCACTATCCTGACGCAGGAAGATCGCCAGCGGCTGACTGAAATTATCTGCGGCCAGCAGGCCAATCTGGTGGATGTACTGACCGGCAGTAATACCAACCTGCAAATTAGCTTCGTTCACTCTCGCTACCGTAACGAGAACGTCGCCATCTGCGTGCTGGTGGATGTCAGCGCACGCGTGAAAATGGAAGAGTCGCTGCAGGAGATGGCGCAGGCGGCGGAGCAGGCCAGCCAGTCCAAGTCGATGTTCCTGGCCACCGTGAGCCACGAACTGCGTACGCCGCTTTATGGCATTATCGGCAACCTCGATCTGCTGCAAACCAAAAGTCTGCCACAGGGGGTGGAGTCGCTGGTCACCGCGATGAACAACTCTTCCAGTCTGCTGCTGAAGATCATCAGCGACATCCTGGACTTCTCCAAAATTGAATCGGAACAGTTGAAAATTGAACCGCGTGAGTTTTCCCCACGCGAAGTGGTCACCCATATCACCTCTAACTATCTGGCGATGGTGATTAAGAAGCGCCTGACGCTGTGGTGTTTTATCGACAATGATGTTCCGGTAACGCTGAACGGCGATCCGATGCGTCTGCAACAGGTGCTTTCAAACCTGCTCAATAATGCCATTAAATTCACTCATACCGGCGGCATCATCCTGCATGTATACGTGCGCGATGGCTATCTGGCATTCCGCGTGCGTGATACCGGTGTGGGAATACCGGGTAAAGAAGTCATCAAGCTGTTCGATCCATTCTTCCAGGTCGGCAGCGGCGTGCAGCGTAATTTCCAGGGAACCGGGCTTGGGCTGGCGATCTGTGAAAAACTAATCAATATGATGGATGGCGATATTGAGGTGGATTCCGAACCGGGTATGGGAAGCCAGTTTACTATTCGTATCCCTCTTTATAACAGCAACGTTGCTGCGCCGGTCCTGCATGACGGATTGCAGGATAAACACTGCTGGCTGGCGATACGTAACGACACGCTGGCGGATTTCCTCTGCCGCTCGCTGCCGCAGCAGGGTATTCAGGTGCATCGCTATGAAGGCGAATACGCAGCGGATGATGTCGTTATCACCGACCATGATTTCCAGCCGGACAGCGACGTTCGCGCGGTGATACGCTTTGATGCCAGGCACAACGGAGCACCGCAGGAGCTGATTGCCGGTCGATGGATCTACAGCACCATCGCACCTCACGAGCTGGTGTCCCTGCTGGGGCGCATTTACCGCGTTGAGGTGGAGCTTCCCGCTGAACTGTCGCAGGCGGTTGTAGCCGATCAGCAGGCGGTGAGCAATGACGATATTCTGATTCTGGTGGTAGACGATCACCCCATTAACCGCATGTTGCTGTCGGATCAGCTGGGATCGCTGGGGTATCGGGTGAAAACCGCGCAGGATGGCGTCGACGCGCTAAACGTTATCAGCCGCAGCGAAATCGACATCGTGCTAACCGACGTTAATATGCCGAATATGGATGGCTATCGCCTGACTCAGCGTTTACGCCAGCTGGGTCAAACCTTCCCGGTGGTCGGCGTTACCGCCAATGCACTGGCAGAAGAAAAACAGCGCTGTATGGAAGCGGGAATGGATAACTGCCTGTCGAAGCCGGTGACGATGGATGTTTTACAGCAGGCACTGGCGTTTTATGCCGAGCGGGTGAGAAAGGGCAGGGCGGGGTAAAGTACGTGGGGCGACCTGAATCTGTCGCCCCATCGAGGATTTACTCTTTATCAACCGAGGACATGCTGACGGATGACAGGTAGTTCAGCAGGGCAATGTCGTTTTCCACGCCCAGTTTCATCATTGCTGACTTCTTCTGGCTACTGATGGTTTTGATACTGCGATTCAGTTTCTTGGCGATTTCAGTGACCAGGAAGCCTTCTGCGAACAGGCGCAGTACTTCGCTCTCTTTTGGCGACAGGCGTTTATCACCGTAACCGCCCGCGCTGATTTTCTCCAGCAGCTTTGCCACGCTCTCTGGCGTATATTTTTTGCCTTTCTGCAGTGCGGCAAGAGCTTTAGGCAGATCGGTCGGCGCGCCCTGTTTCAGCACAATTCCTTCGATGTCCAGATCCAGCACGGCGCTCAGTATTGCCGGGTTATTGTTCATGGTCAGAACGATAATCGACAGGTCAGGATAGTGGCGTTTGATGTATTTGATCAGCGTAATACCGTCGCCGTATTTATCTCCAGGCATAGACAGGTCGGTGATCAGTACGTTGGCCTCAAGCTTAGACAGGCTGTTGATCAAACTTGTGGAGTCTTCAAATTCCCCTACAACGTTGACCCATTCAATTTGTTCTAGGGATTTACGAATACCAAACAGGACAATGGGATGGTCGTCGGCAATGATTACATTCAGGTTATTCATTTTATGGGTTACCTTGCTGCAGCAGCTCGTTGACGTAATGGTCAATTTCACTGGTGGTATTTTTAATGTTTGAATCGTTACATTCGCGGATGTGCTGCTCTAACGTTTCGCAGAGCTGCTTGCCGGGGAGCAGGTTGAGCATGGCAAACACACCTTTAAGCCGGTGTGCTGTCTGAGCAAGCGCACTGTATTCCCTGTTTGCTGCCTCATTATACAACCTCCTGACATCATCCGGAACTGTGTCCACAAATAGCTGGAAATAACCGCTGGCGAATAGCTGTGCCAAATCCTGCGGTTCCGTGCTTTCTTCAGCCGACTCTTCCTGTGCCAGCTGTTGTTCGATCAGCTGCAACAGTGCATCCTGCATTGCGCTACTGATATTGAAATTAACCCGATACTGGCCGTGAGCCAGCAGCGTAAAGCCGGGCTCGTCGTCTGCAAGCAGCAATGACCACGGCGTCAGTCGTGACGGATCGTCAGTAACCAGCACATCATGCTGCTGGCCGGAGAAGCGCTCATCTGGCGTAATGCAGTTGGCACCCCAGTCTTCAAGTTGATGCACCACAATTTTACGCACGTCATCAACAGTGATATCAATCAGGGCATTCACACCTTCCAGCAGTTTTTCTTCCTGTTCCTGCTGCGGCTCGGATGGCAGCGGTAGCTGAATGCTGTATCGGGAGCCAATTTCCGCCGTCGCATGAATATCGAGCTGGCCGCCAAGCTGTTTGCAAAGCTGTTTACAAAGGAAGAAGGCCATACCGGATGCCTGACCAAAGCGATCTTTATGCGTTTCACCGAGGAACGGGAAATCGGTGTTGGCCATTTCGTCAGCCGACAGGCCGGAACCGGTATCCACAATATCAATCACCAGCCGTTCCCGATTATCCGTGGCGGTATTGACCGTCAAACTGACTCGCCCCCACGTTGTTGTGGTAATAGCATAGTACATCAGCGTGGAGAGGATTTTTGCCATGGCGCGACGGTCGCCCAGCCGCAGTTCATCGCTGCTCAGATGATTAGCGATCATCAGCGTTAAGCCTTTACGCCGCATCATCGGCAGAACGTCCTGAGCCAGTTCATCCAGCAGCGTTTGTACATTAAACAGGCCCACTTCCGGAGCCCAGTCCAGCGTTTCAAGCTGATTCAGCAGTACGATATCGTCGATCAGACGTTCAAGAGACTGTGCCGATTCCAGGGAGTGATTAAGCGATTCCACATCGTAATCGCTGCCCAGGGTCAGCAGGCGCTGAATCACATCGCTGAGCGGACGCTGGAGGGCATGACCCAGATTCTGTAACAGCTGCTGCCGGGACTGATGATTTTTATCCAGAACCTGTTGCGCCTTCTGCAGTTTTTTATTAACCAGCAGTTCACGGTCCTGATCGCGCATCATAAACAGCTGCGTATGCGGAGAGATTGCACTGCGCGCGTGGCGAATTTCATAGACTTCATTGTTGACCGTCGCCTGCAAAACGCCCTGATGCTGATCGGACATATTGATAATTTTTTGCAGGTTCAGATGCGGCAACAGGTGTTCCGCAATCTTGTTACAGAGCAGCGTGCGGTTGTTCGCAAAATCGTAAACCAACAGGCCGACCGGCAGCGTGGCGACAATTTCCTCGTTAAGCTGACGCAGTGATTCCAGTTCGGCACTTTGATTTTCACTCGGCCGCAGCGACTGCTGGCGGAGCAGGAACAAGCCGGCGAGCGACAGCAGTAGCAGGCTGAGATTCGCCAGCAGCGGCCAGAGTAAATTGTGCAGCGTATCCAGCGCCAGTTCGGTCACCGGCACGCGATACACCAGCTGCAAAGGGGTTCCGGAGAGCGATGTCGCAATTTCTATATTGGGATTCACCCAGTTAATGCGCGCTTTACTGCTGTTATCCTCACTGTCGCTACCTTCAGCTACCGGCGCAGTATCCTGCCGCAGCTGGAAGTTTTCCAGCGGCATGGCTTCAGGAATGATGTCATTCACCGGCAGATCGAAGGCCACTACCGTTGCCAGGTGACCGGGCTGATTGAAGGTGGTGCGCATAGTAAAGTAGTGGTCGTTTTGCCAGCTTAACCGCCGTAGCGGAGAGAAACTTTCGCGCTCATCCAGTGCATTCGCCTGCTGGAGCATTTCCGCCCGGCGCGCCTCAACGATATTGCTGATGGCGTTATCTTTGTAGCGCGTTGCCATATCCTTCAGTGGCAGAGTTGAAACCAGAATCAGGCTGTTGTCCTGACCATTCAGGAAATACATTGACCAGGTACTGTTTTCAGCCCCCCAGAGGGTATCCAGATAGTTGGACATGCGCTGCGACATATCCAGCGTGCTGCTGTCGTGCGAGCCGAAAATCAGCGCCTCCGTTTTGCGCCGGTTCTTTTCCAGTGCGTAGACATCAGGACGCAGTCGGGTTTCCTGTAAGCTTTCGGAAGGCGCTGTGCCCGCTGCGGTCGCCGCCAGATTTTCATAAATCTGCCAGGTAGCAAAACGATAAGTATCAATGCGTTTCTGCATGGCGTGAGTAATATCATTCATCACGTAGTGCCTGGCCGTAAGCCAGGCACTCACCGCATTCTGAATCATAAAGCCGGATGCCAGCAGCAATAGCAGAATAAACAGCACGAAAAATCGCGTGACGTTAGCGGATGTCAACGGGAATTTATAGGTCGTCATACGTTGGCACCGCTCATCGGGTGATCAATCTCGCGCTGGCAGCAACGACTAACAGCAGTGCAGCAACGGCGCTGAAGGCGACCGAAAGACTTGACCACTGAGCAATAAAACCGATCAGTGCCGGGCCGGCAAGAATGCCTGCATAGCCAATCGTTGTCATCGCGGAGATAGCCAGGTTCACCGGCATGGTTTTTTGGTTTCCGGCTGCGCTGAACATAATCGGCACGGTGTTCGATGCACCAAAACCAACCAGTAAAAAGCCCACCAGCGTCATCGTTGAGTCGTTGATGGTTACCGCCAGTACCAGCCCTGCTGCGGCGCAAAGCGAACCAAAGAACAGTGTTGCTGTGCGGCCCGCTTTTAACACAACCCAGTCGCCGCATAATCTGCCGATGGTCATGGCGACGGAAAACACCGCATAGCCCATCCCTGCCTGCGCGGCGGGCACATCACGGCTATGAGTCAGAAACAGTGCGCCCCAGTCGAGAATGGCACCTTCGGCAAGAAACAGAATAAAGCACAATACACCGAGGAACAGCACCCAGCCGCGCGGCAGAACAAACATGGGGGTATCGGGCTGATGCAGGCGTTCGTTCAGGATATGGCGCTGGCAATAAAGATACAGTGCGATCAGCAGCAGATTAATCACCAGTACCGCATGCACCGGGGTCATGCCCAGAGCCAAAATCAGGCTCATCAGTCCGGCTCCGACGATACCGCCCATACTGAAGAAACCGTGAAAGCCGGACATCATCGCTTTGCCCGAACTTTTTTCGACTTCTACCGCCTGGATATTCATGGCGACGTCAATTAATCCAATCGATGCACCGAAGGCCATCAGCGCCAGCGCCAGAGAAAAAGGGGAAGAGAACAGGGCCAGAAGGGGCAGCAACACCAGTAAAAAAGCACTGCCGCAGGTAATAATACGCTTACAGCCATAACGTCCCACCAGAACGCCGGTTACCGGCATGGCAATCAGCGATCCCAGCCCGAGAAACAGCAGCAGCGTACCAAAGGAAGCATCGCTTAGCGCAGCACGATCTTTAGCATAAGGCACCAACGGTGCCCAGGCTGCCATACCAATCCCGGCGATTAAAAAAACGACACGAGTGGCTCGTTGATTTAACCGCGCTACATTCGCTGAGATCTGCGTTTCCAGTGTTGTCATTTTATCCATTCAGCCCGTGCAAAGTTAACCCCGTTTTTTACCACAATTGCCATGAGTAAAGAAGCGCAACGCTGCGTGGGGGGCGCTGTTCAAGCGGATAGCCGGGCTATCTGATCATTCAGCCAATCTTAATAACCTGAAAGGTCACACCTGTGAATCGGAATCGTCGGTTAGCGGCGATTTTCCAGAGGAGTCCTGGGCCGTGGTTTAAATCGGTAATGCGCCAATCTGCGCTATCTGGCGCTTTTCAGAAGCATAACTGTAGCGGCTATTTGTTTCCTTCAGACGGAGTGACGGGGAGAGAACGTTTACTTTACGGGGGAAATTAACTTTACGGAGATTCGCGCAGGAATTAAAAGCAAAAAAAACCGGGCAACAAGGCCCGGCGGAAATATTTGGGGTGACACAAATCATTCGGGGTGAATGAAGGTAATAATGAAATTAAATGATGATAGCGTAATTATTATAGCTTTTGCTGGATGGCGATATTTATCATTCAGTGCGCAAAATAACTGTTTTAAGTTATTGTTTTTAATGAATTTAATTATTTTTTGATTATTGATGCTGTATTATTTATCAATAAATGCCGTTTAAAAGTTCCCTTGAATTTACTTTTTGAAATATATGTAATATGTTCTGAAACATATTATTGTGTTTGGTATCATTTTCCTCGTAGATTATTGCCTGTAGTTCCTTAATATGACCTTCAACGCTGAATTAATACATTCAGTACGCAGTGGCAAATAAGATAAATAAAATGAGAGGGTAATTACATGAAACTTCGCGTTCTTTCGCTGATGATTCCAGCTCTGCTGGTAGCTGGTACTGCTGGCGCAGCTGAAATCTACAATAAAGACGGCAACAAACTGGATCTGTTCGGTAAAGTTGACGGTCTGCACTACTTCTCCGATGACAATGGTACCGACGGTGACCAGTCTTACCTGCGCTTTGGCTTCAAGGGCGAAACTCAGGTGACCGATCAACTGACCGGTTATGGTGAGTGGGAATATCAGGTTGCGCTGAACAACACCGAGTCTCAGGGGACTGCTGACAACTACACGCGTGTCGGTTTCGCGGGTCTGAAATTTGGCGATGCGGGGTCTCTGGACTACGGTCGTAACTACGGTGTTATGTACGACATTGGCGCATGGACCGACGTTCTGCCTGAGTTCGGTGGCGATACCTACGGTGCGGATAACTTCCTCTTCCAGCGTTCAAGCGGCCTTGCGACCTATCGTAACAATGACTTCTTCGGTCTGGTTGACGGCCTGAACTTTGCTATCCAGTATCAGGGCAAAAACGGCAGCCCGGAAGAAAGCAACAACGGTCGCGACGTTCTCGGCCAGAACGGTGATGGCTGGGGTCTGTCAACCACCTATGACATCGGTGAAGGCTTTGGTATCGGTGCCGCTATGTTCTCTTCTGACCGTACTGACGAGCAGAACAACAGCGCAGCGCTGGGTCACGGTGACCACGCGACCGCATACTCAGGCGGTCTGAAATACGACGCTAACAACATTTACCTGGCCGCCATGTATACTCGTGCGTACAACGCGACCCGTTTTGGCAGCATTGACTCCAGCGCTTACGGTTACGCAAACCAGGCAGATAACTGGGAACTGGTTGCGCAGTACCAGTTTGACTTCGGCCTGCGCCCATCTCTGGCATTTGTTAGCTCACGTGGCAAACAGATCGAAGGTTACGGTTCTCAGAACCTGAAACGCTACATTGATGTGGGTACCACCTACTACTTCAATAAAAACATGTCCACCTACGTTGATTACCAGATCAATCTGCTGGACGACAGCGCCTTCACCAACGCAGCCGGTATCAATACCGACGATGTAGTGGCAGTTGGTCTGGTTTACCAGTTCTAAGTCTTGCTACTACAGACGGGCTGAAGGATATCCCCTGATGCCTGTAAGTTGAAAGTAACGGAGCCGCTATCTTTTCAAGATGGCGGCTTTTTTATCATCGGTAGCCGCATAACCCTCTCTTAACGTCATCCTTTCCGCAATTAAAGTGCACTTGTGCTTTTGTTATCAGCAGCTAACCGTTTGTGGCTGTGGCTGTGGCTGTGGCTGTGGCTTGAGCGAGCCAGGCATAACCCGCCAGCGCCTGACTTTGCAAACGACCCGGAACAAATGCCACTCTGTACCGGTCCGACAGGCTAACAAACGAAGTGATGGCACCTTATTTCTAAACCGCCCCTGAATCGCCACACCGGCTTCCCTTGTCATTCCCGCCTCTGGCAAAGATAATCATCGCCACAAATTTTATACAGTATTTAAAAATGGCGCAGTCCTTGTAGCTCTGGCTAACGGCGTAACGGCAGCAAAAAGGTTAGAAAGAAAATGAAAGCGAACTGGCGACACTTTATCAGCCTGGCGGCCGCATTTTTGCTGGTGGCCTGCGACAACCCGCAAACCACCGCGCAGCAGGATGCCATGGTGCTGGAAGGGAAAACGATGGGAACCTACTGGCGCGTCAGCCTGGCGGGCGTGGATAACTCGCGCCGCGAAGCGTTGCAAAACGCCATCCAGCAGCAGCTGAATAACGATGACCATGAGCTTTCAACCTGGAAAAATGATTCCGTCCTTTCCCGATTCAACCAGTATCGCGGCAGCGACCCGCAGCCGGTCAGCGACAATATGGCCGATATCGTTACCCTGGCACTGCGAATTGGTCATCAAACCGGCGGGTCGATGGATATCACTATTGGACCCCTGGTTAATCTGTGGGGCTTCGGCCCGGACAAACAGCCCGTCAGCACCCCGAACATTCAGCAGATCGATGCCGCCCGCGCGCTGACCGGATTGCAGCACCTGCAGGTGATCAACCGTGCCGGGCAGGCATATCTGCAAAAAGATCTTCCCGGACTGTACGTGGACCTCTCAACCGTGGGTGAAGGTTTCGCCACCGACCACCTGGCGCGGCTGATGGAAAAAGAGGGCATCAACAACTACCTGGTGTCGGTAGGTGGGGCGGTGCTGACGCGTGGGCAAAATGCGCAGGGCAAAGCCTGGCAGGTGGCGATTCAGAAACCGACCGATCGTGAAAATGCGGTACAGGCCATCGTCGATCTGCAGGGACACGGCATCAGCACCTCCGGCAGCTATCGCAACTACTATGAGCTGGACGGCAAGCGTATTTCTCACGTGATCGATCCGGTCACCGGCCAGCCGATCCAGCATCGCCTGGTGTCCGCCACGGTGATTGCTACCACGGCGCTGGAGGCCGACGGCTGGGATACCGGGCTGATGGTACTGGGCGAGGAGAAAGCCAAAGCGCTGGCGCTGCGTGATAAGCTGGCGGTCTATCTGATCTATAAACAGGGCGACGGCTTTGCCAGCTGGATGTCGCCGCAGTTTAAGGCCTTTATACAGTCTGATACCGGCAGTGATAAACCCTGAGGAGTCGCTATGCTCGATCTGTTTGCCGAAGAGGAACCCTGGAGCGAACCGCTGGCCGATGGCGCGGTGATCCTGCGCCGACGTGCACTGAGCGATGCCGATGCGCTGCTTGAACAGGTGGCGCAGATTGCGGCACAGAACCCCTTTCACCATCGCATCACGCCCGGCGGCCACCGCATGTCGGTGGCGATGACCAACTGCGGGGGTCTGGGCTGGACCACTGACTCGCGCGGCTATCAGTACAGCGAGCAGGATAACGCCGGGGGAACCCGCTGGCCGCCTATGCCGACGCTGTTTCGCCAGCTTGCCGTCAGTTGCGCCGCCGAAGCCGGTTTCCCACATTTTAATCCCGACGCCTGCCTGCTTAACCGCTATGAGCCGGGGGCCAAACTGACCCTCCATCAGGATAAGGATGAACGCGACCTGCGCCAGCCGATCGTTTCCGTCTCGCTCGGGCTGCCTGCGGTCTTCCAGTTTGGTGGTTTTGAGCGGAGTGACGCCACCACGCGGGTGCTGCTGGAGCACGGTGATGTGGTGGTGTGGGGCGGGCCTTCACGGCTGCGCTATCACGGAATTCTGCCGCTTAAACCCGGTATTCACCCTCAGGCCGGAGCGTTCCGCTTTAATCTGACCTTCCGCCGCGCGCATTAACCCCGGCTTAACACGCAGCCAATGCGGTGATAATGAGAATTAGTATTGATATAGCCCACTATCTCATTACACTGCTAGCTGCTTTTTTACCTGCCGGGATGTTTTCATGGAGTTGCTCCACGTTGTTTATAAGCAGTATCGCTGGTCGTTTATCGGCGTGATCCTGCTTAGCCTGCTCAGCGCCGTGCTGGGTATTGGCCTTATCGCCTTTATCAACCGCGAACTGATCGTTACTCTCAACTCTTCACTGATGGTGCTGCCGCAGTTCCTTGGCCTGCTGCTGTTGCTGATGGCGGTGACGCTGGGGTCCCAGCTGGCGCTGACCCTGTTGGGACACCACTTTGTCTATCGCCTGCGCGGTGAATTTATCCGCCGGATCCTGGATACTCGCGTCGAGCGCATCGAGCAGATTGGTAACGCCCAGCTGCTGGCGGCGCTGACCAGCGACGTGCGTAATATCACCATCGCTTTCGTGCGTCTGCCCGAACTGATCCAGGG
Organism: Erwinia sp. S38; assembly: GCF_016624545.1. Lineage (NCBI taxonomy): Bacteria > Pseudomonadati > Pseudomonadota > Gammaproteobacteria > Enterobacterales > Erwiniaceae > Erwinia > Erwinia sp. S38. The sequence continues at coordinate 146,646 of NZ_JACVTS010000011.1, forward strand.
GATTATACTAACCGTGGGATCGGCGGCCTATCTGGGCTGGCTGTCACCGAAAATGCTGGTGGTCACCGCCATCTGGGTTGCTATCACGATTTTCGGCGGCTGGCTGCTGGTATCGCGCGTTTACCGCCATCTGGAAGTGTTGCGAAATACCGAAGAACGCCTGTATGCCGATTTCCAGACCATTATTGAAGGCCGCAAAGAACTGGCGCTGAACCGCCAGCGCGCGCAGCAGATTTTTGACGATGTCTACGGTGAGGATGCCCGCACTTATCGCCATCATATCGTGCGCGCGGATACCTACCATCTCAGCGCCGTGAACTGGTCGAATATTATGATGCTCGGCGCGATCGGGCTGGCATTCTATCTGGCCAATAGCCTGGGCTGGGCCGATACCGCCGTGGCCGCCACCTATTCGCTGACGCTGCTGTTCCTGCGTACGCCGATGCTGTCTGCCGTTGGCGCGCTGCCGACGCTGCTGACCGCGCAGGTGGCGTTCAACAAGCTCAATACCTTTAAGCTGGCCGACTACCAGGCTGAATTCCCGGCGCAGCGCGGTAAAAAAGCGTGGCAGACGCTGGAGCTGCGCAACCTGGTGTTCCACTACGGCGATAGCGGATTCAGCGTCGGACCGATCAATATGGTTCTCAACCGTGGCGAGCTGGTGTTTCTGATTGGCGGTAACGGCAGCGGAAAATCCACGCTGGCGATGCTGCTGACCGGGCTATATCAGCCGGTTTCCGGCGAGATCCTGCTCGACGGCAAAGTGATTCAGCCCGAATCGATGGATGATTACCGGCAGCTGTTCTCGGCGGTATTTACCGATGTGCATCTGTTCGATCGGCTCATCGATGACAGCGGCCAGCCGGCCGATCCCGAGCGGGTACAGGCGTGGCTGGAACGGCTACAGATGCAGGATAAGATCCAGCTCGACGGCAACCGCATACTGAATCTGAAGCTGTCGAAAGGGCAGAGCAAGCGGCTGGCGCTGCTGCTGGCCACCGCCGAACAGCGCGACGTTCTGCTGCTTGACGAGTGGGCGGCGGATCAGGACCCGCACTTCCGTCGTATCTTCTATCGCGAGCTGCTGCCGTGGCTACAGGGGCTGGGTAAAACCGTCTTTGCTATCAGCCATGACGATCACTATTTCCTGCATGCCGATCGCCTGCTGGAAATGCGTCAGGGGCATCTCAGTGAGCTGACCGGGGCCGAGCGGGATATGGCCACGCTGGACGCGGTAAAACGCACCGATACCGCGGGCTGACCGGGCAGGGCGCTTTGCATAAGTTCAGCTACTATTGTTATTAGTCAACGGGTTAGTACAGGGGTAAGCTGATTGCAACGGTTGAGTACCGCCGTTAACTTCCCTGAACTTTCTCGTCGTCTTACCAAATGGTTGCAACGGCTTATCATTATGATAAGCCGTTTTTTTATGCATCAGAGAGGGGGAGAGATTAGAGAACTTTGGCGAGGAAGCGGCTGGTGCGCGGATGCTGCGGGTTGTTCAGCACCTGATGTGCGCTGCCCTGTTCAACGATTTTACCGTCAACCATAAAGACCACATTATCGGCCACCTCGCGCGCAAAGCCGATTTCATGGGTGACCACCACCAGCGTGGTGCCGGAGCGGGCGAGCTTTTTAATGGTATCCAGTACTTCACCAACCAGCTCCGGGTCCAGCGCGGAGGTCGGCTCATCAAACAGAATAACTCGTGGATCGAGCGCCAGTGCACGAGCAATCGCGATGCGCTGCTGCTGACCACCGGAAAGATGGCGCGGCCAGGCATCCGCCTTATGACGTAATCCCACCGTATCCAGCAGCTCTCCGGCGCGTTCTATCGCCTGCTGCCGCGTTAATCTTTTATGCACAATGGGCGCTTCAATAATGTTTTCCAGCACCGTCAGATGCGGGAACAGATTGAAATTCTGGAAGACGTAGCCCACTTCAGTACGCTGCTTAAGAATCGCTTTTTCCTTCAGTTCGTACAGCTTGTCACCTTTACGACGATAGCCAATGTAGTCGCCGTCAATGCGGATAAAGCCTTCGTCGACGCGTTCCAGATGATTAATCGCCCGCAGCAGGGTGGATTTACCGGAGCCGGAAGGGCCGAGGATCACCGTCACCGAACCCGGCGGCAGCTCGAGCGACACATTATCCAGCGCCTTGAAGCGGCCAAAGCTTTTGCTGACGTGGGTAATCGAAATATGGCCGCGCACCGCGTGGCTGTGCAGATCGAGGGCTTCTGACATCGTTAGCTCCTTAGCGGGGTGATCGCCGCAGTCTGGCGGCGTAAGCGCCAGCGTGGACGCGGAGTAGAAGATTCACGGGTTGCACTGCGGGCCAGCCAGCGCTCGACATAGTGCTGCAGAATCGACAGTACGGTGGTGATCAGCAGATACCAGACGGCGGCCACCATCAGCAGCGGGATAACCTGCTGCGTGCGGTTGTAGACCATCTGAATGGTGTAGAACAGTTCCGGCATCGCCAGTACGTACACCATCGCGGTGCCTTTGGCGAGGCTGATAATTTCGTTAAAGCCGGTCGGGATAATTGAGCGCAGCGCCTGCGGCAGGATAATGCGCAGCGTGCGGCGCGAGCCCGGCAGGCCCAGCGCGGCGGCGGCTTCAAACTGACCCTGATCGACGCCGAGTATGCCACCGCGAATAATCTCAGCGGTATAGGCCGACTGCACCAGCGTCAGGCCGATTACGGCGGTGCTGAACTGGCCAAGTACGTCAATGGTCTGGTATTCGGCAAAGGTCAGCGGAGTAAACGGAATACCAATCGACAGTGTGTCGTAGAGGTAAGAGAAGTTGTAGAGAATAATCAGCACCACAATCAGCGGCAGCGAGCGGAACAGCCAGATGTAGCCGAAAGCCAGTCCTGAAAGCAGCCACGAAGGCGAAAGGCGGGCCAGCGCCAGCAGGCCGCCAAAGAAAATACTGAGTACCGTGGCGATCAGCGTCAGCAGCAGGGTCTGGCCCAGGCCGCTGAGGATCGCCGGGTGGAAGAACCAGTGCGCGAAGACCTTCCACTCCCAGCGAGGATTAAAGGCCACCGACTGAATCACGACCGCCAGCACAAACAGGGCAATAAACCCGCCCAGCACTCTGAGCGGATAGCGGGCAGGGACCACGCGCAGGGTTTCCGTTTCATTGTGTTTCATGAGCGGCTCCTGCGGTAACATGCTGATTCAGCAGCTTGCGGAAGCGCAGTCGGCCATCATGGGGCGGCAGGCTGTACTCTTCCGGGTTACGGGTGATATCGAACTGCGGCTGATAGCCGTGGGAAAGATAGAGCCTGACGGCTTCCGGCTGGCGGAAACCGGTGGTGAGGAACACGCCTGTGTAACCTGCCAGCTCGGCGCGTCGCTCCAGTTCAACCAGCACCTGTAGTGCCAGCCCCTGGCGGCGCAGATCGCTGCGCGTCCAGATGCGTTTCAGCTCGGCGGTTTCCGCGTCGAGCGCCTTGTAGGCGCCCATTGCAATAATCTCCCCATCGCGCTCCAGCACCACAAATGTACCCCGTGGCGGCAGATACCATTCGGTCAGCTCGACTTCCGCGTCGCGGGCGAAAAAATCACCGTAGCGGGCGCTGTATTCGCCAAACAGACCTTCGATAATCGGTGCCAGCTCCGGGGCTTCCGGTGACAGCTGGCGGAACTGTGCTTGACTCATCACGAACTCCTTAGTCGCCCAGACCCGGCGGGTTGATCTCGGAGCGATCCAGGCGTTCAATGCCTTCGCCCCAGCGGTTCAGTACCTTGTCGTACTCGCCGCTTTTAATCACGCCGTTCAGCGCGGTGTTCACCGGTGTTACCAGGCCATTACCTTTCTTCAGCGTCACCGCGATGTGTGCCGCCTTCGGCCAGCCGCCGTCAACGCTGCCTACCAGTTTGGTCTGGCCGGTCAGCGCCGCTTTCCATGCGCCGATCACGTTTGGACCAAAGAAGGCATCCGCACGGCCGGACTGCAGTGCCAGCGTCTGCGCGGCATCATCCTTCACGTAGATTGGGGTAAACGGCTTCAGGCCTTTTTTCTGGTTGGCTTCATCCCAGGCCAGCAGGATCGCTTCCTGGTTGGTGCCGGAGCCGACGATAATCCGCAGGCCGGCAATATCTTCCGCTTTTTTCAGCGAGGTGATTTTGCTGGTGGACTTCACGTAAAAGCCCAGTGAATCCTGGCGGTAGGTGGCGAAGTCAAACTTCTCTTTACGCTCTTTGGTGACCGTCACGTTGGTGATCGCCGCGTCGTATTTGCCGGAGCTGACGCCCAGCGGCCAGTCTTCCCATGAAGTTGGTACTACGTTCAGCTCAAGACCCAGGCTATCAGCCACCAGGCGAGCGATATCCACTTCGCTACCCTGCAGGGTTTTGTTGTCATCGGAGAACAGCGTCAGCGGCGGTGAGTTCAGCGCGGCTACCGCCACGGTAAATTTACCCGGCACGGCGAAGCGGTGATCCTTAGGGATCTGCGCCACGGCTTCAGGGTTCACCGGCGCATGGATCGGCGCGGCATTGGCTTCCACGCTGATCCCCGTGCCGTTCACGGTGACGGTTTCGGCCCAGGCTCCGCTGGTCAACAGGGCGGTAGCAACGAACAGTCCTGACAGTAATGAGGTTTTAAGCATAATGTTTACTCTTATTATTTGAATGTGCAGGTGGAAACGCAGTTTGCTGTGGCTAACTAATTTCACGCAGCGCGGCTTCCGCCAGCTGGCTGAAATAACGGGCGGCCGGTTCGATCAGGCTTTCATCCGGTTTAAATCCGGGATGATGCAGACCGAATTCGCTGGCGCTGCCGATACTGACGAAGGTGCCAGGGGTGTTGTGCAGGTAGAAGGCGAAATCTTCCCCGCCCATTTGCAGGTCGGCGTGCTGTACGGTGTAACCGGCTTCCGCCGCGACCCCTTTACTGAATTCTGCCCAGCGCTCGGTGTTTACCAGCGCCGGAGGCCCCGGATGCCAGTTGAGCTTCGCCGTTGCACCGAAGCCTTCGGCGATGCTGCTAATCAGCTGCTGGAAGCGTTGCGGTAATGATTCACGAATGGCGTCGTTGTGGGTTCGCACCGTCCCTTCCAGTACCACGGTCTGCGGCAGCACGTTCCAGGTATTGCCGCCCTCAATGCGGGTGACGCTGACTACCACCGATTCCAGCGGGCTGTAGCTGCGGCTGACCAGCGTTTGCAGTGCGGTAACGATCTGGCTGGCAATCACAATCGCGTCAATGCCCTCCTGCGGACGGGCGGCGTGGGCACCTTTACCGGTGACTTCGAAGTCAAAGCGATCGACGTTGGCATAAAACGGCCCGCCGCGCGTGGCGAAAGTGCCAACCGGCAGTTCCGGCGCGTTATGCATGCCGAAAATCGCGCTTACGCCTTCCAGCGCACCGGCTTTGATCAGCGTTTTCGCCCCGCCAAAGCGTTCTTCCGCTGGCTGAAACAGCAGACGTACCCGGCCTGGCAGCGTTTTCTCACGCGCTTTCAGCAGCAGTGCAGCACCAAGGATCACCGAGGTATGTACATCGTGACCGCAGGCGTGCATCACACCGGGATTCTGTGAGCGAAATTCAACCGGGACCACCTCTTCGATCGGCAGTGCATCGATGTCGGCACGCAGCGCAATCAGTGCGTCACCCTGACCGATCTCGGCCACGACACCGGTATTCAGCCCGTAAGGCTGCGGCTCGATGCCAGCGCTGCGCAGCCAGCCCTGAATGCGTTCAGTGGTGGCAAATTCCTGATTGGACAGCTCGGGGAACTGATGCAGTTCACGTCGCCATGCGATTAACTGTTGTCCAAGATTCTGACTCATTGTGCTCTGCTCCTCAGGCGGCGACCAGGCGATGGCTGGCCAGTAGTTCCAGCGATTTCACCCGCGCCGCGCCGCTGCTGACCGGCGTATCAATAACAAACTCTTCAATGCCGTACTGCTGATGCAGCGCTTCCAGCTCGTTATGAACCTGTTCGGCTGTGCCTTTAATGACCGCAGCTTCGCGCGGTTCGATGCGGTAATTCGTGGCGTTCGCCTGACGAATAAAGGCTTCCGCCTGGGCAATCGTACCAACAGTGACGCTCTGGCCATTTTCTACATGAACACGGTAGTGCTGCAGATCGGCGGCAAGCAGGTCGGCATCTGCCGCTGACTCAGCCACAATCACCTGCACCGCTACCAGCGCCGACTGCCCGCCGCTCAGACGACGATAGGTTGCCAGCGTCTGCTCCAGCTCCTGGCGGTTACCGTTAAGATGCGCGGCAAAAACAAACTGCCAGTTCAGCTCGGCGGCCAGTTGCGCGCTGCCTTCGCTGGCACCCAGTAGAAAACGCTGAGCCGGGCGGGCAGGGACCGGGGTCGCCAGCAGCTGGTCTTCGGTTTGGCTGTCGCTGGTGGTGGCGTTCAGCCAGCCTTCCAGCGCCCGCAGCTGGCTGGAGAAATCGCCTTTCGCTTCGGCGTTAATGCCGTGCTGCAATGCGCGGGTAGACAGCGGCAGGCCGCCAGGCGCTTTGCCCACGCCAAGATCGACGCGGCCCGGAGCCAGAGAGGCCAGCAGGTTAAAGTTTTCCGCCACTTTATAAGGGCTGTAGTGCTGCAGCATTACGCCGCCGGAACCGACGCGCAGATGGCGGGTATGGGCCAGAATCCAGGCGATCAGCACTTCCGGTGACGGGCTGGCCAGAGCCTGCGTATTGTGGTGTTCAGCCAGCCAGAAGCGGTGAAAGCCCCACTCTTCGGCTTTTTGCGCCAGCAGTAATGTCCTTGCCAGTGCCTGGGCAGGCGTTTCACCTTCTGCTACCGGACTTTTATCCAGCAGGCTCAATTGATAAGCCATAATTAATCCTTAATGTGCTTCAGTTGCTGGCAATTATTGAAGGGAGCTGCGGGGGGAGTAAAACAACAAATCTGGCATATATCATTCATCAAATGGGATAAGCGGCTATTACCAGCGGCTGGCAAAGGCTGTGCGAAATGGATATTTTGCGGAGGTGATAAAATAAGGTTTACTAACCTTTCACAACACAGAGGAGCAACGTATGAAAGGTTTATGGCTGCATTTTACCCGCTTTTTCCAGGTGCCTGCCGGTATGGCAACGCTGGATAGCTGCCGGGTTGTTGAAGCGATGATTCCAATGGTGGAACTGTATGGTGTGGATCTGCACGACCTGCCGCAGCTGAACGACCGCAGCCCGCGCGACGGTAAATAAGCTATGCAGACTCTTTCTGCAGCCCGATAACCCAGGTTAATACCGTATCGGGCTGTAATTCGACCTCTACCGTAAACTCCCTTCCGGCATAAAACTCAACGGAAAACGTCTCAGTCAGCCTTAGCGTGAGCCGCGTGTTTTGCGCATCCCAGGCAACCACCTCTGCCGCACTGAAATCCATAAAACGCCGCAGTTCGGGCCATATCGCCTTATATAAGCTCTCTTTCGCCGAAAAAACGATTGTCAACGCACAGGCAAAAGGCAGTTCAAGTCGTTCTGACAGTGCCTTCTCTGCAGGATTAACGATCATATGTGCCATTTCTGACGCGTGTTCTTCCGTCATCATCTGTTCGCAGTCGATGCCCGGCAGGACGTTATTGCGGCGGGTCAGCAGCGCGCAGATGCGACGATGGGTGTGCGAAAGCGAACCACGTATGCCTTCCGGCCACAGCGGAGCACGGTCTTCATCGTTGTGCAGAATGAACTGCGTAACGTCCATCCTGGTCAACGCCTGTTGCAGGCAGTAACGGCTGGCAAGATACTCCGCGCGGCGTTTGTTCACCGCTTTTTGCAGCCTGGCAGGGAAGGGGATATTCAGCGAATCAAACAGTTCAGGGGTGAAATGCGCTTCGTTAAACTGCACGTCGAGCAGTAACACATCGGGATAAGCGGCGAGCGGGCTAACTATCGCACTGACAATAAACGGAGGCAGAACGGGCAAGTTTACTAAAAGCATAGCCACTAACCGGTTGAAAGATGATGCGTAATTTAAACAGGTTAGTGGCCAGAGATCAAAGCGGGGCAGGCGGGATCAGTGGTTAGGCGGGATCGCGAGATTCTTAATCGATACCACGAAATGTTCATTGCCCTTGGAAATTTTGGCACCACGGTCACACCAGTGGCTGGCGAGACGGAAAAAATCGTCGCTACCGATGTCGTAGGCCAATTCTACTTTATGGATACCCGAGTGAAGAAGTTCTTCTGCATCTTTGAAGTTTGTCGCTTTTACTGTCGGCATGTTAGTCATCCTGTTTTACACAGTGCGATGAAAAGTGTATCCACAGCGTATGATATTTGTGTGACAGTTTTGTTTCACCAGAACGGGTTGCTGACAATATGCGATATAACCCGCAAAATTTTGCAACGTGTTGTAATTCAGCGGGAGGGCGCGGCTGATGACGTCCGGTATCACCCTTTCAGCTTAACTCTCAGACGCACCATTCGGCCGGAGCGGTTAACCCGAACGGTGCTGGATTAGTGCCTCAATGCCAGCAATCAATTTATCCACCCCCGCCTCAACCTTCGATCTTGGGCAGCCGACATTCAGCCGCAGGAAGCCGTTGCCCTCTTCACCGTAGGTATACCCCGGCATGATCGCGACTTTCTGTCGTTCGATCAGCTCTGTTTGCAGCAGACGATCGTCAATCCCTAACACGCGCAGATCGATCCAGGCCAGGTAGGTCGACTGCGGAGGCTGCCAGTCCAGCTGCGGAAAGGCGTGATTCAACCGTTCGGCCACGTAGCGCAGATTAGCCTGCAGGTAGTCGCGTAGCGCATCCAGCCACGGTTCTCCGGCACGATACGCCGCCACGTGGGCATGAACGGCCATCACCGCCGGGGAAGACAGGCCATCGCAGGCTTTCAATTGGTGCAGGTAGGCGTCACGAGATGTTTTGCTGCCAATCAGCCCGTAAGCGCCGGTCAGTGCAGGAATATTAAAGCTCTTGGAGCCGGAGGTCAGCAGCGCCCATTCGCCTTGTGCCACTTCATTCCACGGCGTGTGCCGATTGTCACCCCAGACCATATCCATGTGGATTTCATCGCTGATCGTTCGTACGCCGTGCCGCTCGCACAGCCCGGCAATCAGCGTAAGTTCCGCACGCGTCCAGACTTTTCCGGTCGGATTGTGCGGGCTGCACAGCAGCAGTATCGAGCAGTCTGGCTGGCTTAGCAGGTTTTCCAGCAGCGCTGCGTCCAGTCTCCAGTCGTTACCCTCTTTGATCAGCGGGCAGGGCAGCAGGCGGCGCTGATTGCCGTCCAGCACTTTATAAAACGCGTCGTAGGCCGGAGTGAAAGTGACCACTCCGTCACCCGGCTGGCTCCACAGGCGGATCAGCTGTGCCGCCATATAAATGACCGAAGGACCGTAGACCACCGTTTCACTATCAATACGGCTGTTGAAGCGCTGCTGAAACCAGTGGGCAATTGCACCGAGAAAATCATCATGCTGCCAGCGGCTGTAGCCCAGCACACCGTGCTGCAACCGCTGTTGCAGCGCTTCAAGAATGCACGGCGCGGTAGGGAAATCCATATCTGAGATGGTGAACGGCAGCAGGTCGGCGCTACCGAAGCGATCGGCGACGTAATCCCACTGGGTACACCAGGTTCCGTGACGGTCGGTGACGGTGGAGAAATCAAAAGACATGCGCTTCACTCCCTGAACAAAGCTGAAAAGGGCGGCCTGAGCCGCCCACTTGGGGTTTATACGGTAAGCGGTTCCGCTGCCGCAGGGCTGGAAGCGCTTCGGATCAGCACATCCAGCTCGTCTTTCACCGACTGCACCTGTGGGCCAATTACCACCTGCAGGTTGTGTTCATTAAGATGCACTACACCAATCGCCCGGTTAGCCTTCAGCGTGGCATCATCCACCAGCGTCATATCCGCTACCGACAGGCGCAGGCGGGTGATGCAGTTGTCCAGCGATACGATGTTACCGGCACCGCCCAGCGCACTCAGAATAGCCGGCACGTTGTAGCCCGATTTGCTGGAAGACGGCACGGCGGCGGCAGCAGGCAGGCTGTCCGATTCGCGGCCGGGGGTTTTGATATTAAAGCGGGTAATTGAGAAGCGGAAGATCGCGTAGTAACCCGCGAACCAGATGGCCGAGACAACCGGGACCAGATACCACTTGGTGGCGGTGCCGTGCAGGATGCCAAAGACCACAAAGTCAATGATGTTGCCGTCCGTATTACCGATGGTCACGCCCAGTACCGACATCACGGTGAAGCCCAGCCCGGTCAGGAATGCGTGGATCACGTACAGCGCAGGTGCCACGAACAGGAACAGGAATTCGATCGGTTCGGTGGTACCGCCGACCACGCAGGCAACCACGCCGGAAATCAGCAGTCCCTTAATTTTATGGCGATTTTCCGGTTTCGCACAGTGGTACATCGCCAGTGCAGCGCCCGGCAGACCGCCGAGGAAGGCCGGCATCTTACCCTGCGACAGGAACTGTGTTGCGCTTTCAGAAAAACCGTGGGTGGTCGGGCAGGAGAGCTGTGCCTGGAAGATGGTCAGCGCGCCGCTGACCTCGCGGCCGCAGACATCTAACGTTCCACCCGCTTCGGTAAAGCGGATCAGCGCGACCAGGATGTGCTGCAGGCCGAACGGCAGCAGGAAACGCTCGCCGGAGCCGAAAATCATCGGGCCAAATACGCCCGCGCCCTGGATCAGGCGGCCAAGGCCGGTAATCCCGGCAGCGAAGAACGGCCAGATCAGCGGGATCAGTAAACCGACCAGTCCCAGCACCACGGTGGTGACAATCGGCACGAAGCGGGTACCGCCGAAGAACGCCAGTGCGTCCGGCAGGCGAATGGTGTTAAAGCGCTCGTGCAGTCGGTAGACGATGATGCCAACGATCACCGCACCCAGAATGCCGGTATCGATAGACTGAATGCCCAGAATCATCTGGATATTATTGGCTTTCAGCACCGCCGGATCGGTAGTGGGCAGCGTACCGTTGGCGGTCAGATAGAAGTTAACGGCCAGATTCAGCACGGTGAAACCGACGAAGCCGGAGAAAGCGGCAACGCCTTTATTCTCGCGCGCCATCCCCAGCGGAATCGCAATAGCGAACATCACCGGCAGGAAGCTGAAGGCGAAAGAGCCAACCTTACTCATCCAGACGAAAATCAGCTGAAGAACGGGATTGCCCAACACCGGTAGCAGGGTGATGACATCGCGGCTGCTCAGTGAACTGCCAATGCCGAGCATAATGCCGCAAAATGACAGCAGCGCGACCGGCAGCATGAAAGTTTTACCCAGGCTCTGGAAGAACTCCCAGAGTGTGAAACGTTGTTTTTTATGTGCAGGCATACCCGCTCCCCAATGGTGTTGTTAGGCTCTGTGTTGTTGGCGGCTAAGATAAAACGTTTTACCAAAACAATACGTGTTCAAGCTCACACTATCCGATCATTACAGACATAACGGGGTTTAAAAAAGGTTTAACGTTTTACTAAAATTGCTTAATAATATATAACTCTCTGACCAGGCTAATTTTTTGCTTCCGGGTACGTATAATGGCGGCCGTGAGCGATGCCGTTTCGTGGAGTCCGGTATGAACGATAAAGTCCGATGAACCATAAAAAGATCACGATTATCGATGTGGCCCGCCATGCCGGTGTGTCTGTCACCACCGTTTCACTGGTGCTGGGCGGCAAGGGGCGTATCTCTCAGGCGACGGCTGAGCGGGTTAACCGCGCTGTGGATGAACTGGGTTTTGTGCGTAATCGTCAGGCAAGTACGCTGCGCGGCGGCGAATCCGGCGTGGTCGGGCTGATTGTCCGCGACATCTGCGAGCCGTTTTACGCCGAAATGACCGCGGGTCTGAGCGAAATGTTTGAAGCGCAGGGCAAAGTTTTGTTCCTGCTGCAAAGCGGAGCGTCGGGAAAAGGTCTGATGCGCTGCTTCGATACGCTGCTGACGCACGGCGTGGACGGCATTGTGATTGCCGGTGGTGAAGGGGCAATGAGCGGCCTGAAGGAAAAGGCCGAAGAGCAGGGCGTGCCGCTGATTTGCGCCACCCGTTCCGGCGGTATTGACGGCGTTGACGTGGTCCGCCCCGACAATATGCTGGCGGCAAAAATGGCCACGGAATACCTGATAAGGCAGGGGCACAAGCAGATCGCCTATCTCGGAGGGCTTAGTAATTCACTGACCCGCGCCGAACGGCTCGGCGGTTTTTGCGCCACGCTTCTGCAATACGGCCTGCCGTTCCGCACGGAATGGATTATCGAATGCGATTATCAGCAAAAGTGTGCGGCGGATGCGACGGAACTGCTGCTCTCCCAATACCCAAAAATCAGCGCCATCGTCTGCCATAAATCTTCCGTGGCGCTCGGGGCTTATTTTGGCGTGCTGCGCACCGGCGCTGAAGTTGGCGGCGGCGCAGTTGACAGTTTCTTCCAGCAAAAAATCGCCCTGATTGGCATGGAAGACGCCCCCGAATCCGAACTGACCGAACCCCCGCTAACCTCAATTGCTAACTCCGCCCGTGAAATCGGCCACGCCACGGCGCGGCGCCTGCTGCTGCGCATCGGCGGCCAGAATCTGGAAGTGCAGAATATTATCGTGCCGCCCGCGCTGGTGGAGAGGGCGTCGGCGTGATGATGCTGACAAAATTCAGGCACAAAAAAACCAGCCGTAAGAGGCTGGTTTTTTTTAGGTATTTGGTCGGCACGAGAGGATTTGAACCTCCGACCCCGGACACCCCATGACCGTGCGCTACCAAGCTGCGCTACGTGCCGATATTTGCAGCATAGTTTACTGAACTGGCCTTCGAATGCAAGTAGCTAACATCTTGACTGCGTTATATTTATACAGTCAGTTAGCGATAAAACGTTTTTCGTCGGTCAGCACCTGAAGCAGCAGCGCCAGCTGTGGCTTGTGATTCTTCAGCTCTTCACCCTGCGAATTCCACGCCGTATAGCTACCGTTGTTATCCAGCAGCAGTGTCTCATCGGCGGTGGTGATGACCAGGCGGTGGTTGCTGATACTGCTTGCCACCCAGTTATGACGACGCTTCGCAGAAAACAAGTCTTCCCCCTGCGAATAGTCAGCAAGCGGCGTATTCACATGCAGAAGACGCTGCATCAGGGTTGCCATAATGTCCTGATGATCGGTGAGTTTATTCACCGTTTGTGCGGGCGTTTGTGGCCAGTGCACGATCATCGGCACCTGTAGCGCTGCGCGATTGCCCGGATTGTCATCACCTTCCAGCACCACGCCGTGCTGAGCGGTAATGACCACCACTGTCTTGTCTAACAGCCCTTTCTGTTCCAGCGTAGCCAGCACGCTTTGTATCTGCTGATCGACATTGGCAGCGGCCCGACTGTACCGACGAAGGCGTTGCTTATCGGAACTATCCCCGCCGCTGTTATCTGCGGTGGTTAATGACAGATAGGAGAACCACGGATTGCTATCGTTTCTGTGCCCGTTCAGCCAGTTTTGCCACTGGGTGGTCGTCTGATCGTTGCTCTGTTCGCGTGCTTCCGGCAGAGAGAAATCAGACAGCAGCGCCTGGCGATACAGCGGCGAATTGAAGCCGTCGCTGGCAAACAGGCCAAACTGATACCCCTGCTGGCCCAGCGTGCCAATCAGCGTTGAAGCAATGCGTGATGAGAGTACGCCGTCCATATAGCTCGGGGAAATACCATAAAACAGCCCAAACAGACCGGTGTCATCGGTGCCGCCGGAGCTGAAGTGCTGGCTAAAGCGCACATTGCTTTCGGCGAAACGCGTCAGATTCGGCAGCATTTTAGGCATGCTGGCTTCATTCAGCCCGTCCACGGTGATGACCAGCAGGTTGTTGCGTGTACCGCGATCGCTGACGGTAATATCGCTCAGCGGATAGGCGACCGACAGCGCTTCAGGATTCCCCTGCTGCACCAGGCGGCGCTGATACTCCTGCGCATCCAGCAGACCGTATTTTTCCAGGAAGCGTCGCGCTGTCATTGGATAGGAAAGCGGAAGGTTCGAACGCTGCATCGTGATCGGGCGATAGAAGTTAGCATCCGCCCAGATATACATCAGATGACTGGCAAAGAAGGCGCTGATAAACAGGGCCGCCAGCGGTTTGCCGAAGCTGCGGCGGTTCAGGCTGCGCAGCTTTTGCCAGCTCCAGGTGGCAAACAGCATCTCCACAAGGAAAATCACCGGCACGCTGATAAACATCAGCTGCCAGTCGCGCGCCAGTTCGCTTTGATCGGGGTTAATCACCAGTTCCCAGACAACGGGGTTCAGGTGCAGGTGGAATCGTTCAAAGACCGCGCCGTCGACCAGAATCAACGTCAGTCCCGCGGTGGCGATAATCGCCGACAGGAAGCGCAAAAGCCGCTGAGACATTACCACGAAGGTCAACGGGAAAACGATCAGCAGATACGCGGCGAAGACGATAAAGCTGAAGTGCCCGATCCAGCTGCTAAACGCATAAATCCGACCGGCCAGCGAGGTTGGCCAGTCGGAAACAAACAGGTAGCGGCTACCCAGAATGAACGCAAAAATGATGTTAAACAGGGCGAACCAGTGCCCCCAGCTTATCATCTGGGAGACTTTTTCACGGTAGCGCTGCCGATTTGTTACCATAACGGGATCAGAGTCGTCTCATCAGTGGGCTTTATCTTCGCGTACCGACGCCTTAAGCGCTTCGGCAAACGAACGAGCCATAGTCTGGCGCTGCGCAGGTGCAACGCTGGTATTGAGCAGGTTGGTCACCATATTTCCCAAAACCATCAGGGAAAGATCGGTAGGAGTCTGGTTTTTTTCCAGTACCTGGACCAGTTCTGCGAGGATTTTTTCCACGCGTTCGTTACTGTAACGGGATGATTGTGCCATAGCGTCTATTTTACTGAGATTTAAAAGGCGTCATTTTACCGTAACAGCACGTTTTTTTCTGCATTTTTATCGTCAGCAACGGGTTAATGTTGTTGCTGATTGGTTGATCGAAATAGCACTCGGTGATTGAATACGCGCCTGTGCCAAGAGGAGAGTTTACCATGAGTCTGGATATCGACCAGATTGCCCTTCATCAGTTGATCAAACGTGATGAACAGACGCTGGATCTGGTTCTGCGTGATTCGCTGCTGCCGTCAACCCCGGCGGTTACCGCCATGATGGAAGAGCTGCACCGCGTTTACAGCGCCAAAAGTAAAGCCTATGGCCTGTTCAACGAAGAGAGCGAGCTGGCCGAGGCGCTGCGCAACTGCCGCAAAGGCGAGGATGATTTTCTGGCTTTCAGCCGTGCCGCCACCGGTCGCCTGCGTGATGAACTGGGTAAATATCCCTTTGCAGAAAGCGGCGTTGTGCTGTTTGGCCAGTACCGCTACCTGGCGGTGAACTATCTGTTGATCGCGGTGCTGAGCAGCCAGAACAGTATGCGCGTGAACGAAGAGCTGGATATCAGCAGCACGCAGTTCCTGGACATTAATCATGCCGATATCGTGGCGCGCGTCGATTTGACCGAGTGGGAAGCTAACCCGGAGTCGACCCGTTATCTGACCTTCCTGCGCGGGCGGGTAGGGCGCAAAGTCGCCGACTTCTTTATGGACTTCCTCGGTGCCAGCGTGGGTCTGGATACCAAAGCGCAGAACCGCGGCCTGCTGCAGGCGGTGGATGACTATTGCGCGGAAGCCAGCCTCGATAAAAACGAGCGGCAGAACTACCGTCAGCAGGTTTACAGCTATTGCAACGAGCAGCTGCAGGCGGGTGAAGAGATCGAACTTCAGGGGCTGTCGGAAGAGCTGGCGCCGCTGGGTGAAAAAACCTTCCAGGCGTTTACCGCCGAGCAGGGCTACGAGCTGGAAGAGAGCTTCCCGGCCGATCGCAGCACTCTGCGTCAGCTGACCAAGTTTGCCGGCAGCGGCGGTGGCTTAACTCTGAATTTTGACGCTATGCTGCTGGGCGAGCGTATCTTCTGGGACCCGACCACCGATACGCTGACCATTAAGGGCACGCCGCCCAACCTGCGCGATCAATTGCAGCGCCGCACCAGCGGTAAGTAGCCGCACAGGGCGGATCTGATTTCAGGTCTGCCCGAATTCAGCATAAAAAAAACGCCGCATATGCGGCGTTTCTTTTACATCTGTAACGAACGAGCGATTAAGCGCGAACGAAGTCGATGTGGTGCAGTTTTGGCTTGAACGGGTGACGCTGAACAGCCTGCACTTTAACTTTGATTTCTTTGCCATCTGCAACCAGAGTCAGCACTTCTTCGTAAAAACCAGGCTTAGCCTGCATGTTCATTACGGAGTCGTGGTCCAGTTCGATAGCGATAGCTTCTTCTTTGCCACCGTAAACGATAGCTGGGAATTTGTTAGCTACACGCAGGCGGCGGCTCGCACCCTTACCCTGCTCTTTACGTACTTCTGCATTGATAGTGAACATTTTAAAGTCTCTTCAGTTTTTGTCCCTGCTACAGGCGACCCAGCAGCAGGCGGATTGTTCAGCTTTTGCATAGCAAAAGCGGGCGGCATTATAGCCTCGTTTGCCGCTGTGGGCAACGTAATAAACTCAGCGCAGCTCATTAGCCCGGCGAAAACGTCCCTGGTAATCAAAGACTTTTTCCCGCACCTGCCAGAAATGGCGCTGTTTGCGGGCGACAACAAAATCGGGATGGCGCAGCAGCGGCTGGAGGCTGATGATATCGTCAGCCGTTTTCCAGTTCAGCGGCACGCCCGGTGCGCGCTGGTGCGGGCGTAAAAAAAGCTGCTCAAAGGCGGTGCGCTGCGCCGGGCTTTTCAACCGGAAACGCTCGCTCACCTCGGTGGCTTCTTCATCGAAGTAGCGGGCCTTCAGCCATTCGCCGTGCTCGTCAGCGCCGGCCTCCAGCACCATGGCCGCACAGCGCAGTACCAGCGCATCCTTCAGCTTCAGCGCGGCTTTCAGCATATCGTCGGGATCGACCAGAATCGTGTCGCACTCGCGGCAGCGACGGGCGGCAATATCATTTTCGGCATTGCACTGCGGGCAGTTCTTGAAGCGAAAGCGATAGTCACACTGCTCTCGGTTGCCTTCATCATCCTCCAGCACGCCCTGGCAGCGGCGGCCAAAGTGCTCAATGATCGTGCCGTCGGCGGTGGTTTTCCCCCAGAAGGTGTTGGCGAAACCGCAGCCGGGGCAGAAAACCTGCACCGGCTTATTGTCACTTTTCCCTTTTGGCGTCCCCACTTCCGGCGTGAACAAATCGTGGGGATTACCGGCGTAGTCGAGGATCAGGCAGTCGCTTTTCCCCGGACTGAGGCGCAGTCCGCGGCCGACAATCTGCTGGTAAAGGCTGACCGATTCAGTGGGGCGCAGAATGGCAATCAGGTCGACGTGGGGCGCATCAAAGCCCGTGGTCAGTACCGCGACGTTGACCATATATAGCAGCTCACGCGCCTTGAAGGCGGTAATCAACGCGTCGCGTTCGGCGACGGGCGTTCCGGCGCTGATTAAGGCTTTACTGTCCGGCAGCAGGCCGAGAATTTCTCTGGCATGCTCAACGGTCGCGGCGAAGATCATCACGCCCTGACGCTCTTGAGCAAATTCGACGATCTGCTGAATGATATGCGGCGTGATGCGCTGCTGCTGTTTCAGTTCACGGTTGAGATCGGCCTCGCTGAACAGGCCATTTTCCTGCGCCTGCAGACGGCTGAAATCATACTGCACCACCGGCATGTCCAGCCGCTCAGGCGGGACCAGAAAGCCGTGCTTAATCATATAGCGCAGCGGAAGCTCATAGATGCAGTCGCGAAACATCGCCTGCTCGCTGCCGCGCACCATGCCGTGATAGTGGAACTGATAGATCCAACCTTTCCCCAGCCGGTAAGGCGTGGCGGTAAGGCCAAGCAGGCGCAGTTGTGGATTGCGCTGACGCAGTTGGTTGATGATTTGCTGATACTGGCTGTCGTCGGCATCACTGATGCGATGGCACTCATCAACAATCAGCAGTGAAAAACGGTCGTCAAACTGCGCCAGGTTTCGTGCCACCGACTGCACGCTGCCGAACACCACTTTTGCCTGGCTCTCTTTACGCTGTAGTCCGGCGGCAAAGATGTCCGCCTCCAGATCATAAGCCTGATATTTCGCGTGATTCTGCGCCACCAGTTCTTTGACATGCGCCAGCACCAGTACCCGACCACGCGCCACGCGGGCCAGTTCGGCAATCACCAGGCTTTTGCCCGCGCCGGTCGGCAGCACGATGACCGCCGGCTCGGCGGAGCGGCGAAAGTAGCTGACGGTGGCATCCACCGCTTCCTGTTGATAGGGGCGTAGGGTAAAAGACATGAACACTCACTGCGGAAAAAATATTTGGCTATTATGCCACGAAAGGGCGTTATGAGGACTATTCCCTCTGTGACGCAGGGACTTCTGCGGCTATACTGTGCATTCCATTCTGGATGAGCGCTTCGCGCCACATCACAAGACGTTAATCGTCAGTTTTCATTCCAAAATACAGGCAGTGCAGAGTTAATGCGACTTGATAAGTTTTTATCCCAGCAGCTGGAAGTCAGCCGCGCCATCGCCGCACGTGAGCTGCGAGCAAAAAGAGTGACCGTTGACGGCGAAGTCGTGCGCGATGGCTCGTTTAAACTGAGCCCTGAAAGCCTGGTGGAGTTTGACGGTAATCCGCTGCAGCAGCAGCTGGGGCCGCGCTATTTCATGCTGAATAAGCCGGTGGGTTACGTCTGTTCCACCGACGATCCCGATCATCCTACCGTGCTGTATTTCCTCGCCGAGCCGACCGCCTATAAGCTGCATGCCGCCGGACGGCTGGATATTGATACCACCGGTCTGGTGCTGATGACCGATGACGGTCAGTGGTCACACCGTATTACTTCTCCTCGCCACCACTGCGAGAAAACCTATCTGGTGACTCTTGAGCATCCGCTGAGCGACGACACGGCGCAGCAGTTTGCCGAAGGCGTGCAGTTGCACAATGAGAAGACGCTGACCAAACCGGCGGTGCTGGAAGCGCTCGACGAACATCACGTGCGCCTGACCATCAGTGAAGGTCGTTACCATCAGGTGAAACGGATGTTCGCCGCGGTGGGGAACCGCGTGGTGGAGCTGCATCGCGAACGTATTGGTGATATCAGTCTGGATGCCGATCTGGAGCCGGGTGAGTACCGCGCGCTGACTGAGGAAGAAGTCGCCAGCGTTGGGCTGGCGCGCTAGCGCACAATAATTTCAAAGGGGCAGTGAGTGTCAAAGGATAAGAATTCTTCCGCAGGATTGGTGGTGATCCTCGGTCTGTTGGCGATGCTGATGCCGCTTTCGATCGATATGTATCTGCCTGCGCTGCCGCAGATTGCTCGCGAGTTTGGCGTGTCGGCGGGCAGCGTGCAGATGACGCTCAACGCCTACATTCTTGGCTTTGCACTTGGTCAGCTTATCTATGGGCCGCTGGCGGATAGCTTTGGCCGCAAGCCGGTGATTGCGGTGGGCACGCTGATCTTTGCGGTGGCTGCCGCCGCCTGTGCGCTTTCGCAGAGTATTGAGCAGCTGATCAATATGCGTTTCCTGCACGGCCTGTCGGCGGCGGCGGGCAGCGTGGTGATCAGCGCCTTGATGCGCGACAGCTACTCGAAAGAGGAATTCTCGCGCATGATGTCGTTCGTGATGCTGGTGACCACCGTGGCACCGCTGCTGGCGCCGATCGTCGGTGGCTGGCTGCTGCTGATCTGGAGCTGGCACGCTATTTTCTGGACGATTTCCGTGGCGGCGATTATTACCACGCTGCTGGTGGTAACCCAGATAAAGGAGACGTTGCCGAAGGAGAAGCGACAGCGGTTTAATTTGCGTACCACGCTGGGTAATTTCCTTTCGCTGTTTCGCCATAAGCGGGTGTTCAGCTATATGCTGGCCAGCGGCTGTTCGTTTGCCGGGCTGTTTTCATTCCTGAACGCCGGGCCATTCGTTTACATCGAGCTGAACCATATTTCGCCGCAGCATTTTGGCTACTACTTTGCGCTGAATGTGGTGTTCCTGTTCCTGATGACGCTGCTGAACAGCCGCTGTGTTCGGCGTTTTGGTCCGCTGGCGATGTTCCGCTTTGGTCTGCTGGTCCAGTTCACTATGGCGGTTTGGCTGCTGCTGGTTAGCGCGCTGGATCTCGGCTTCCTGCCGCTGGTGTTTGGCGTGGCGATGTTTATCGGCTGTGTAGCGATGGTGTCATCGAATGCGATGGCGGTGATCCTGGATGAATTCCCTCATATGGCGGGAACCGCTTCTTCCCTGGCGGGCACGCTGCGTTTTGGTGTGGGCGCGCTGGCCGGGGCGCTGCTGTCTACCATGACCTTTAACAGCGCGTGGCCGATGGTCACAGCGATCTTTATCTGCGCCACGCTATCGGTTGTTCTGTTCCTTTATGCGGCGCGGCCGCGTCACGCTCAGTCCGCCTGATTCTGCGGCCGGGCCGCTTTTGGCCCGGTAGTAATACCCAATCCCCAATCCCCGGTGCTCAGGTACAGGGTCTCTGCTGCCATCCGTTAATCCGCTTCAGACATCAATCTTCGAATCGTTCATCCAGCCTGTTCGTGGGCTGTTTCTCTTCCGTACCCGGGCACGCCTGACTGTAGCCGGGCAGCGATGCATTTGATCAAGTACCGGACATTCTTACCGTTCTGTTGATTATTTGTGAAATGCTAACCCTGAAAAAGTAACAATATTGCTACGAAAACGGTTGTGATCCCGAGGGTAACGCGGTAAATATAGCGAATAAATGAGAGTTACCTCTCAAAAAAAGACTATAAAAAATGTGGATAAGTCAGGTAATTAAAACTGCCTGAGATAAATAATGCTGTTTATCAGCACGTTAAAGTTATTTCCACAATTGATGATTTACCTTGTAAAATAATTGTGAAAAAATTGTTTAAAGGTCACTCTGGGGGGGACTATGTTGAATACATTACAACATTCAGTGGTACATCGTTTGCCAGCCAGTTATCGACGCTGCGGTGGGCCTGTCGGCTTCACCGTAGAACCGCAAGCTGCCAATGTGTTAAACAGCGATGACGACTTGATCGGGCTGCGCCTGCTGAGCCACAACGGTGATTCTGCATGGGAAATTATGCAGAACATCAAACTGGCACTGGCTGATATGCAGCTGGAGTGTTCCGTGCTGGAGCTGGAAGGTGAGCCCTGCCTGTTTGTTCATCGACAGGATGAATGCACCACCACCTGCCGCCTGAAGAATTTCGGCGTCGGTATTGCTGAAACCTTTGCCGGTGAACGCCGCGATTAGGTCAGGCTGAGTCTCACCACATTTGAACAAGCTTGTCCCCACCGCCAGACGTTTTGATTAAGCCTGACCCGGCCGCAGAACGTCATAACTAAACCCGTAGCAGCACGTCGATCTCGCGATCAGGCCAGCATCAGCAGCTGGCGAGTGTATTCCTGCTGTGGCGTATTAAAAATCTTCTCACATTCTCCCTGCTCGACCACTTCTCCCTGCTGTAGTACCACGACCTGATGACAAAGCGAACGCACCACCTGCAAATCGTGGCTGATAAAGATGTAGGCCAGCCGGTGCTGTTGCTGAAGCTTTTTCAGCAGGGCGAGGATCTGTTTCTGCACCGAACGGTCCAGTGACGAGGTTGGTTCATCCAGAATGATCAGCTGCGGTTGCAGGATTAGCGCGCGGGCGATGGCGATACGCTGGCGCTGACCGCCGGAAAACTCTGCCGGATAGCGCTGGCGAGTTTCGGGGTCCAGGCCGACCTCTTCCATTGCGGTAATCACCTTTGCTTCCCGCTGCCCGGCATCCAGCTCGGGGTGGTGAACCTGTAGCCCTTCTGCAATGATTTGCAGCACGTTAAGCCGCGGATTCAGCGCCGAGTTAGGGTCCTGAAACACCACCTGGATCTGACGGCGCACCGGCAGCATCTGCTTGCGGTTCCACTGGTGCAGCGGCTGGTTGTTAAACCAGATATCGCCACCGGACGCAATCAGCCGCAGCAGCGCCAGTCCGGTGGTGCTTTTACCGGAGCCGGATTCCCCAACCAGACCGAGCGTTTCACCCGGATGCAGGCTAAAACTCAGCGATTTTAATGCATGGTGATAGCCCACCGTGCGGCGCATCAGCCCCTTTTTAATCGGGAACGCTACCTGTAAGTTATCCACTTTCAGCAACGGTGCCTGTTCTGTATCCGCGGGTTCCGGTCGACCTTCTGGCTCAGCATCCAGCAGCTGGCGAGTATAAGGATGCTGCGGCGCGGCAAAGAGCTGCTGTGTGCTGTTATGTTCCACAGCCTGGCCGTTGCGCATCACAGTTACGCTATCCGCAAGCTGGCGCACAATATTCAGGTTATGGGTGATAAACAGCAGGCCCATATTCAGCTCCTGCTTCAGCTCCTTCAGCAGGGTGAGGATCTGCGCCTGTACCGTCACATCCAGCGCGGTAGTGGGTTCGTCGGCAATTAACAGTTCGGGCTGAGTCAGCAGCGCCATCGCAATCATCACGCGCTGGCGCTCGCCGCCGGAAAGCTGGTGGGGAAAATCATTTAATCGGCTGGTCGCATTGCGGATGCCCACACGTTCCAGGCAGCTGAGCATTTCGGCCCGTGCGGCTTCCCGGCGCATCCCGCGATGCAGTGACAGCACTTCATAAAGCTGCTTTTCTATGTTGTGCAGTGGGTTTAGCGAAACCATCGGTTCCTGAAAAATCATCGCTATACGGTTACCGCGCAGGCCACGCAGCGTGCGTTCATCGGCATGCAGCACGCTCTGACCGGCAAACTGGATATCACCCTGCGGGTAAACCACCGGCGGTGAAGGCAGTAGCCGCATCACCGACAGCGCCGTCACGCTTTTACCTGAGCCTGACTCGCCGACCAGCGCCACGGTTTCACCGGCATCCACCGAAAGCGAAAGCCCGTCCACCACGCGCCGTTCAACGCCGCCCTGGCGAAAAGCAATGCTCAGATCCTGAATCGAAAGTAGCGCCATATCAGTGTACCTTGCTCGGGTCAAAGGCGTCGCGCACGGCTTCACCAATAAAAATTAACAGTGACAGCAGGATCGCCAGCGAGAAGAAGGCGGTCAGCCCCAGCCACGGAGCCTGTAGATTATTTTTACCCTGTAGCAGGAGCTCCCCCAGCGACGGCGAACCCATTGGCAGCCCGAAGCCAAGAAAATCCAGCGAGGTCAGCGTGGTGATCGATCCGCAAAGAATAAACGGCAGGAAGGTCAGCGTGGCGACCATCGCATTCGGCAGCATATGCCGCGACATAATGCGCCAGTCGCTGACCCCCATCGCCTGTGCGGCGCGGATGTAGTCGAAGTTACGCGTGCGGAGAAATTCCGCGCGAACCACGCCGACCAGGCTCATCCAGCCGAAAATCACGGTAATGGCCAGCAGCCACCAGAAGCCGGGCTGTACCACGCTGGAGAGCAGGATAATCAGGAATAACGTCGGCATGCCCGACCAGACCTCAATAATACGCTGTCCCCACAGATCGACTTTACCGCCAAAATAGCCCTGGGTTGCGCCGACGATAATGCCAATCACGCTGGAAAACAGCGTCAGCATCAGGCCAAACATCAGGGAAATCCGCGTGCCGTAGAGAATGCGCGCCAGCACGTCGCCACCGTTAGCATCGGTGCCCAGCCAGTTTTCCAGCGAGGGCGGGGAAGGGAAGGGGCGGGTGCTGGCAAAGTTAATTGTATTATCGCCGAAGCGGATTGGAGCCCAGATAGCCCAACCCGCGCTGTCCAGCCGCTGCTTCAGCCATGGGTCCTGATAATCTGCCGGGGTGTCCAGCGGCCCGCCAAAGTCACTTTCGGTATAGTTCACCACCAGCGGGAAATAGGTCCGATCCTGATAGTGCACCACCAGCGGCTTATCGTTCGCCAGCAGTTCGGAACCGAGGCAAAGCACGAAAAATACCATGAAGATCCACAGCGACCAGTATCCGCGGCGGTTATGCTTAAACCGCGCCCAGCGGGCCTGATTAATCGGGTTTAAATGGCTCATCAGCGCCCCTCGAAATCAATACGCGGATCGACCAGCGTGTAGGTGATATCGCTGATAATGTTCAGCAGTAACCCGATCAGCGTGAAAATGTACAGCGTGCCAAACATCACCGGATAATCGCGTTGAATGGTCGCGTCGTAGCCCAGCAGACCCAGGCCGTTAAGCGAGAACATCACCTCAATCAGCAGCGAGCCGGTAAAGAACATGCTGATAAAGGTGGCGGGGAAACCGGCGATCACTAACAGCATGGCGTTTCGGAACACGTGGCGGTAAAGAATTTTCTCCTCATCCAGCCCTTTGGCCCGGGCGGTAACGACGTACTGCTTGCGGATCTCATCAAGAAACGAGTTTTTAGTCAGCATGGTCAGCGTCGCAAAGCCACCGATTACCGTCGCCAGCACCGGCAGGGTGATATGCCAGAGATAGTCGGTGATTTTGCCATACCACGGCAGGCTGTCGAACTGCGGTGAGACCAGCCCGCGCAGTGGGAACCAGTCGAGGTAGCTGCCTCCGGCAAACAGCACAATCAGCATGATACCGAACAGGAAAGAGGGAATGGCGTAGCCGATGATTATCGCCGTGCTGCTCCAGATATCAAACGCGCTGCCGTTGCGTACCGCCTTCTTGATGCCCAGCGGAATCGAAACCAGATAAATAATCAGCGTGCTCCATAGTCCCAGCGTCACCGACACCGGCAGGCTTTCTTTGATCAACTGTATAACAGAGCTGCTGCGGAACAGGCTGTCGCCGAAATCAAAGCGCAGATAGTTCCACAGCATGGTGAAATAACGCTCGTGCAGCGGTTTATCAAAGCCGTAGCGCTTGGTGATTTCAGCAATCACCTCAGGGTCCAGACCGCGGGAACCGCGATACTGACCGTCAGCGGGGGAGGCATTCAGCGAGCTTCGCGAGTGGGAGGCGTTTTCGCCGGCAGCACCCGGCAGGCCGGTGGTCTGTCCAAACTCAATATTGGCAATGGCCTGATCGACCGGGCCACCTGGTGCAATTTGCACGATAAAAAAGTTAATGGTGATAATCGCCCACAGGGTGGGAATAATCAGCAGTAAGCGACGAAGAATATACGCACCCACAGTCAGGCTCCTTAACGACGCTGCGCCGGCAGCTGTGCGGCTTTGTTGACATCGTACCACCAGCTGTCAAAGCCCAGCGAATAGGTTGGGCGAGTGGTCGGCATCGAGAATTTATTCCAGTAGGCATAACGATCGTTAGCGCTGTACCACATGGGGATCATGTAGTAGTTCCACAGCAGCACCCGGTCCAGCACTCGTCCCAGAGCGATCAGCGCCGGTTTATCGCCCTGATGCTGGTTAATCTGTTCGATCAGATTATCGACCAGCGGACTATTGACGCCCGGCCTGTTGTAGCTGGAATTGATATAGCTGCTGGCCCAGTAAAACTGCAGGCCGGTATCGGGAGTGGCAAAAGCGGCATAGGGCGAGGGCAGCATATCGAAATCACGGCTGCGCAGGCGGGAAAGATACTGCGAGCTGTCCACCTGACGTACATCCATGGTAATACCGATACGCGCCAGATTATGTTGGAACGGTAGCACCCACTGGTCGCTGCCGCCGCTGCGCAGCAGCAGTTCGAAGCGCATTGCTTTGCCGGTTTTAACGTTGACCAGCTGTTTGTTTTTCAGCTCCCAACCGGCCTGTTTTAACAGATCGAGCGCCTGCAGCAGTTTGCCCCGGTCGTAGCCACTGCCGTCAGTTGTCGGTGGCTGATAGATTTTATCAATAACTTCAGGTGGATACTGCCCCTTTAGCGGGGCAAGTATTTCCAGTTCGCTGGCGTCAGGGTAGTTGCGTGCAGCGTACTCTGTATTCTGGAAATAGCTGTCGACCCGCTTATAGGCATTATAAAACAGCGCTTTGTTCATCCAGTCGAAATCAAACACCAGCGACAGCGCTTCACGCACTTTCGGATCGCTAAACTGCGGGCGCTGAATATTAAAGGCCAGCCAGTTGGTGTCGGTAGCGACGGTATTCGGCACCGGATCTTTGATGATATAGCCGCGTTCAAAGTTATTGCCGTTGTACTGCGTGGCCCATTTTTTTGCCGAACCTTCCGCCCGGAAATCAAACGCGCCGGCCTTAAATGCCTCGAATGCCACGTTATCATCGAGATAATAGTCGTAGCGGATTTTGTCGAAGTTAAAACGCCCCTTATTCACCGGCAGGTTTGCTGCCCAGTAATCTTTTACCCGCGAGTAGGTGATTGACTGGCCGACTTTATAGGCGGTAATGCGATAGGGCCCACTGGACGGAGGCGGGTAGGGGAGGGGCTCACCCAGATTACGGTTTTTCCAGAACTTCTCCGGGAACACCGGCGATGACAGCAGCGATAGCATCTTGTCACGATCGGGCTGCGGTTGTTCAAAACGCACCGTCAGACGGGAAATGGCCTTTGCCGTTACGCCCTTATAGTAGACGCGATACTGCGGCACGCCCTGGGTCATAAACATATTGAAAGTGAAGGCAACATCGGCAGCGGTAATCGGCGAACCATCCTGGAATCGTGCCTGGGGATTAATATTCACTTCCACCCAGCGATAGTTATCCGGGTAGCGGGCGAATTCTGCAATCAGTGGATACAAACTACCGGCTTCATCATCGGAAGAGGTGAACAGGCTGTCATACAGTGCTTCTGTGCGCGCACCGGGACTGCCGCGCATGGCATAGCGGTTAAAGTTATCGTAGGTGCCAATCGCCGAGAGGGTAATACTGCCGCCTTTTGGCGCGGCGGGGTTGGTGTAATCAAAATGTGTGAAGCCTGTGGCGTATTTTGCAGTACCAAGCTGGGCGAAACTGTAGCCCTCATTAATTTTTTCAGCCTGCACGCAGGCTGCGGTCAGGCTGAATAAAGCAAGGGCAACAACGCGCACAATCATGGTTTAACAGGCTCCCGAAGGTTATTGAAAAAGACAGGCAAGTCAGACTGACAGTAAAGCTAACCGGGCGCAATGATAGTTAAGCCTTTTTACCCGTTTTGACAGTTGATGCTAACCAACCAGTACCGTGCGATCGTTTGACACGGACTGGTCGATAAAATAATCCACCAGCTGGGGTACTGTTCGCGGCCGGCTGAATAAATAGCCCTGCATATGGGTAATACCGCCATTGATCAGCCACAGCGCCTGCTCGGCGGTTTCCACGCCTTCGGCTACCGTATTCAGATTCAGTTTCTGCGCCAGATTCAGCACGGCGTCCAGTACCGGAGAGTTAACGGTTTCAGTGCCAATACTGAGAACAAAACCCCGATCGATCTTCAGGTAATCAAATTTAAACTTTTCCAGATAGATTAACGCACTGTGGCCGGTGCCAAAATCATCAATCGCAATTTTAATATTTTGCTGGCGAATCCAATGGAAGATTTCATCCGCGCTGTTGTCATCCACCATAGCGCGTTCGGTAATTTCGAAAATATATTCGAAATGATTTTGCGGCATGGCTTCCAGCCAATCGAGCACATCCTGGCGAAAAGTCGGATAGCTTAAATGCAGTGGGGAAAGATTAATACCCAGACGCGTTCCGGCAGGGATAATCTGGCGCAGCTGATGCGCATCGCGTGCCACAAGCTGGAATAAATGCCGGGTAAGCGGAACGATCAGATTTTGGCCTTCGGCATAGCTGATAAACGCATCGGGTGGTATACGGCCTTCGGTCGGATGTGTCCAGCGCAACAGGGCTTCAAGCCCGTAAGTTCGCCCGGTGCTGGCTTCTATTACCGGCTGGTACTCGACGTGAAATTCTCCACGCTTCATACCCAGCTGGATCTCTTTTCCCTGGCGCTGACGCAGTAAAAGCGCAAGGAAACAGGCAAAGGCGGCGATGATGCTGAGCAACAGTCCGGCGAGAAGGATGACATGAACATCGCGCGCAGGAAGCGTTTCCCCGTAGAAATAGAGCGTCATGGGGTAACCGGGAATGGAAATCGTGCGCAGCGGATGCTGCGGCAAATCTGCAAGGTTAACCACTCCGTCATTCCAGGTGGTTAACGCGTTATCTTTTGTGGCTATCGCCATTCCGGCGATCTCCAGATGACGGGAGGTCAGCAGCAGGTAAGGGGTCAGGTTAACGTTCAAAGTGACAAACACGCCGTAGGACGGGTGATTTGCATCGGACAGCCAAATGGCGATTGCGGGTTTGCCCGGAACCATTGGCGTGTCGGGGATCAGGCGAACATCCAGTGGTTTAGCGATGTCGGTTAAGGGGGAAATGCTTTTTACCGCCAGCGACATTGGCCCGGTGGCGGAGGAGCAGAAGGCCACGCCGTTTTTGACCAGCAAAATGGCACGAATATTAGGAGCGAATGCGGCGCGCTGAATCAGATCATTACGAACCTGGTCGCAGCTGGCAATACTGGCGGCGGCCTGTAAAGGCTGTAAGGTTTGCTGAAGTTCACCGAACAGGTTGATGACATAGCTTTGCGTGTAGCCAGCCAGCCGGTTATGGCTTTCGGAATGGCGGTTCCAGGTGATACTCAGGGTAATAACGATAAACAACAGAAAAAAAATAAAACCAATGGCGGCACTCAGACAGACTATCTTGCGCTGCTGGGGGACCAGTCGCGTGACGTTTGTTGGCAGTGGCATAGGGTGATATCTCCCGTTATAGCCGGTTTTTTATTATTTATTAGTAACAAACAGCTTCTCTGGTGTAAGCAATGCAGGATATAACGGCGGCGGGTTTCTGTCTTCATATTCTTTTGATTATCAATAGTTTTTTTGCTGGAAAACAGGCGAAAAAAAAACGCTGCCGTGGCAGCGTCTTTTTCTCTCGTGTTTCGCAGACTTCAACGGAGGAAATCAGCTTTGAGTTCGGCTCAGAACCCGGCGTGCATCGCGGTAGCGATTTTTCCAGTACGACTCGTTGAGATTAGAAATCATCACGCCGCTGCTGGTCGATGCATGTACGAAGTTGTCATTACCGATATAAATACCAACATGACGCCCCGTAGAGCCTGCGCGGAACAGAACTAAATCACCCGGGCGCAGTTTCGCGCGCTGGATACTCTTTCCGCTGTCTTCCTGTTCATAAGTCGAGCGAGGAAGATCTAAACCAAACTGTTCACGAAACGTAGTCTGAACAAAGGCCGAGCAGTCAATGCCACGTTTGCTGGTACCGCCTAAACGATAACGCACGCCTTTCCAGTCTGCGTACTGATCCATTAAACGGGATTTAATATCCACGTTCTGAACCATCTGTTCGAATTCATCCTGAGACGCTTGAAGTAAAAAACCATTCTGGTCTTTAACTGCATGAGTATCAGTTTGTACATTGTGCCCGCTGTTCGAACTACATGCTGACAAAAGTGCCGCGAATGCGACGGCGGGGATTGCCCGCAGGATATATCTCAGAATAGGTTGAGACTTGACCATTATGTTTGTAATCCCTTGAAGTCCTTAACGACAGAGTCGTTAGTTAAAATGCGAAACGAAACGAGATTAATTAGCGCATCACAAGATGACAATTTCGGAATCTTTAAAATGTGTTAGCGAGCACGTTTTAAAATGTAACAGACCGAAATATTTTACCCATTTTGCCTAACCGGAAACGAGGTTACCCCATTACAACGCCCATGGCGAGGGGTTTTAAGTACTTTTTTATAGGTTTTTTTGATGTGAAATAACCAGATACGCATTTGGTTAGAGAACGGACAATAATGGAGGTTTTAGCGTGACAGACAGCACAGCTTTGTGACAGAAGGCATAGCGGCTGCGAGATTAGGAATAATCTCAAAGAATGACAGTTGGTTACCTTGTCGAGCTCACCTGCCTGGGCATAATGAAATGTTCTGCGTGATTCACTATGTTAGCCTGCTAATTAATTTCTCATCCGCATTAAAGATAAGAAAAATATTTATCCTTAATGCGGAATGTACAGCAGGTTTATAAGGGGAATTACCTGGCCGGTTTATATTTACCCGGTAAATGACGGTAGAGCCAGTTCACCAGATAGTCGCTGGCCGGCGTCATTAGCCACCAGCTCATTCCCACCAGTACCACGGAAAGGGAGCCGACGGCAATGTCGGTAAACCAGTGGGCGCCAATCATCACGCGCGGCATTGCAAACACCAGTACGATCAGCACCGCCACGGCAAACGCGCGGCGGCTGAAATAGCGCAGCATAAAGCAGGCGAAAATAATCAGCATCATACCGTGGTCGCCGGGGAAACTGTCCGCCGAGGAGTCTTTGGTCGGAATACCGGTCAGCTGTGAGACATGATGCACGTCCGGGAAATATTTCGTCGGGCTGGCATGTGAAACCGGGATCAGATGGCCGAGCTGGTTCAGGCCCACGGCGGTAATCAGCATGGTGATGCCGATGGCCAGCATTCTGCGGCGGCCCTGCGGCGTTTCACGACGCCAGAAGTGCAGATACAGACCGCCCATCGCCAACAGAGAGACGCCGTCAAATGCGCGGAAGTTGGTGATGGCTACCAGCCACAGCAGAAGTTTACTGGTCACCATGCGGTCGTTGAACCAGTAGAATATCCCTTTATCGATGGCAAACCACTGGCCGTGGCCTGCGGGAAGATACCAGGAGAAAAAGAGGATTAGCCCCAGCGCATTGAGTAAAAGGATGGTCAGTAAGCGTTTAGTTGTCATAAATACCAGAGTGTCATTAGCCAGGTCGCGGCGTAGGTTATCTCTGATAGTGTAAACGAAGTTTCAACAAAGAAGTTTGCAAACTGTTCCAATCCGCGCGCGCATCGTCGATAAGTTCGATGCGACTGTCCGGGGGCTCGGCGCTGCGGGTCTCAATATGGAAGTCTGCACCCTGGCGATTAATGCTGACCATACCTTCCGCAATCCGCATGACGCCTTTCACCCGGGAAACCGGTGCCAGCCTTGCCCACTCCAGCAGGCCGATGGTATCAAACACCGTATCGCCGTTGAAAACCCAGCCGCAGGCATAGTATCCCTGGCCCTCATTCAGCGCTCGCCGCCACGGCATGTTGTCGTCAGGCTTGAGTGCCGACAGCCGCGACGGTGCGGTACTGTGATGATGATGGGCGGGATGGGGTAATTCGCGCAGATTGCGGCGTGGGGTGTCCAGCAGCGCTGCATCAATCTCGCCGTGCTGGGTGGTAACCAGCGTGCGGCCGGAGGCTGACTGCTGCTGGAAGTTCAGTAGAGCCTGGCGGCTGGCGTCGTCCCAGCGATCCTGTTTATTGGCAATAATGATGTCGGCGGCGGCCAGCTGGTCACGGAAGTTTTCATTATCCACCACCCGTTCATCCAGCAGCTGGCGCGGATCGAGCAGGCAGAGCGTGGCGCGCAGATCGATCCAGGGTTCGTACACGCTGGCCGATAGCATATCGAGGATCTGTTTCGGATGACCCAGACCGGTAGGTTCAATCAGCAGCCGATCCGGTTTTGACTGCTTCAGCAGCATATTCAGTCCGACCTGCATGGGCAGCCCGTTCACACAGCACATACAGCCGCCGGGGATCTCTTTCAGCACGGCACCGGTTTCTGCCAGCAGCGCACCATCAATACCCACTTCACCAAATTCGTTGACCAGTACCGCCCACTTTTCACCGTCGGGTTTATTCGCCAGTAAATGCCGCAGCGTGGTGGTTTTTCCGCTGCCAAGAAAGCCGGTGATCAAATTTACCCGGGTCATCATTGCTCCAGTTAATGCGTTTTCTTTTTGTTATAACATAACAAAAAGGGCGATGTCATTGCACATCGCCCTTGTCCGGCAGAACTAGTCTGCACGGCTCATATAACGACGCTCGGGAATATGAATGCGGATCTTGTCACCGTTGCTGAGGTATTCCGGTACCTGGATAACCAGACCGGTGCTCATTGTTGCGGGCTTAGTACGGGCGCTGGCAGAGGCACCTTTAATGCCCGGCGTGGTTTCAACAATTTCCATATCCACGGTCTGCGGCAGCTCAAGCGCCAGGATCTGGCCATCCATCGTCAGCACCTGGATGCCCGGAATGCCGCCTTCCGGCAGGAACAGCAGTTCGTCTTCGATCTGATCCTGCTTGAAGTTGTACGGGGTGTAATCTTCGTCATCCATAAAGACGTATTCGTCACCGTCTATATAAGAGAAGGTAACCTGGCGGCGGCTGAGGGAAATCGTGTCGAGGATGTCATCGCCTTTGAAGCGCTCTTCAACCTTCAGCCCGGTGCGTACATCCGTGAAGCGCATTTTGTACAGCGTGGACGCACCGCGTGCGCTTGGGCTTTGCACATCAATATCTTTTACCAACAGCAGTTTGCCGTTGTAGCTGATGGCCATACCTTTTTTGATTTCATTCGCTCTTGGCATAAAACGGATCTCACGTGGAAGAGAGGAAAATTTATCGCGACAAGGTACTCGCGCCCGGGCTTTCAGGCAAGATCTGCCTGCATGGCTAAGCGGAAAAAAGCGGGAATTGTAATTATGAGGATATCCCGATCGTCGGTGGTTTACAGCGGATAAGGCCACACTTCACGATTTAATCTGACATTCGCGACATTCTGTATCGTAACCAAGAGCGTTCTGCTAATGTGGCGCCCTGTAACTTAGCGTAGAGATTATCTGATGGAATGCCGTATTGATTGTGGAGCCTGCTGTATTGCGCCTTCCATCTCCAGTCCGATCCCGGGCATGCCTAACGGCAAGCCGGCCAACACCCGCTGTATTCAGCTTAACGATCGCAATTTGTGCAATATTTTTGGCTCGCCGCTGCGACCGAAGGTGTGCGGTGGATTACAGCCTTCGCGGGATATGTGCGGCACAAACAGTCTTGACGCGATGACCTATCTGGTGAATCTGGAAGCCGCAACGGCACCTTAATTAAGGTTCGTCTCATTCTTTGACTTAATTGCGCAAAGACATCGTCTTTTAGCCCGCGCTCTCCGATCGATTTTTCTGACTATCAAACCCCTGCTTAACCTCTCTTCAGCACTTTTCCCGATAAATTCCCCTGCTTTCAGCACCCCTTCAGCTAAAGCCTTAACGCCGGGGGTTTTCTGTGACAAATCTCAACAAAATGTGCGGACCGTCAAAAATCTGCTATGCCGTTTGCAGTAAAACTTGCCACAACACATCAATAACGACCACAATCCTTGAAACGTTTCAGCGTTGTCTCCGCAGGTTGTTTGCTCAGGGATAGCGCTTTTTTTCTCAAATTAGCTGAAACGATTCAAATTCAGCAGCGAGGAGAACCATGTTCCAGTTAGAACTCAACGCCATTAAGCCCGGTGCGCAGGCGTCCGACAAACAAGATGCTATTCGTCAGGTTGCCGCAGCGCTGACCGCTGCCGGTAACGTGGGCGAAGGCTACGTTAACGGTATGCTGGCCCGTGAGCAGCAGACCTCTACTTACCTGGGTAACGGTATTGCCATCCCGCACGGCACCACCGATACCCGCGATCTGGTCCTGAAAACCGGCGTGCAGGTGTTCCAGTTCCCGCAGGGCATTGCCTGGGGCGACGATCAGACCGCCTACGTGGTCATCGGTATCGCCGCCAAATCAGATGAGCACCTGGCGCTGCTGCGTCAGCTGACTCATGTCCTGAGTGATGACAGCGTGGCTGAACAGCTGAAAACCACCGATTCAGCGGAAACGCTGCGCAGCCTGCTGATGGGCGAAAAGCAGGGCGCTGAGTTCAAATTCGATACCTCGCTGATTGCCACCGACGTGGCTGCCAGCGATCTGATGACCCTTCAGGCGCTGAACGCCGGTCGTCTGCAGCAGGCTGGCGCGGTTGATGCGTCCTTCGTGAGCAGCGTCATCGGCGCGAAGCCGCTGAATCTGGGGCAGGGCATCTGGCTCAGCGACAGCACCACCGGTAACCTGGGTAGCGGCGTGGCCGTCAGCCGTGCCGCTGCACCGATCGACGTCAATGGTGAAAGCGCTTCGCTGCTGATCACCGTGGCCGTCGCCGACGACCAGCCGCTGACCGTGCTGAACTACCTGAGCGATCTGCTGATTGCCCAGAAAGCTGAACGTCTGCTGAAGGCCGATGCTGCGGGTATCCTCGCGCTGCTGACCAGCGAAGTGTCCGAACAGGCTGACGTACTGACCGAAGAGTTCACCATTCGTAACGAACATGGCCTGCATGCCCGTCCGGGCACCGCGCTGGTCAGCGTAATCAAGCAGTTCAACTGCGACGTGACCGTCACCAACCTCGACGGCAGCGGCAAACCGGCTAACGGCCGCAGCCTGATGAAAGTCGTAGCGCTGGGTGTGAAAAAAGGCCATCGCCTGCGCTTTACCGCCAGCGGCGAAGATGCGCGTGCCGCGCTGGACGCGATTGGTGAAGCCATCGCCGCCGGTCTGGGCGAGGGGGCAGCATGAGCAGACGCGTTGCCACTATTACCCTGAACCCGGCTTACGATCTGGTGGGTTACACCCCAGAAATCGAACGCGGTGAAGTAAACCTGGTGAAAACCACCGGGCTGCACGCGGCCGGTAAAGGGATTAACGTTGCTAAGGTGCTGAAAGATCTGGGCATTGACGTGACCGTCGGCGGTTTCCTCGGTAAAGAAAACCAGGATGGCTTCCAGCACCTGTTCAGTGACCTCGGCATTGCCAACCGCTTCCAGGTGGTTGAAGGCCGCACCCGTATTAACGTCAAGCTGACCGAGAAGGGCGGCGATGTTACCGACCTGAACTTCTCCGGTTTTGAAGTCACCGGACAGGACTGGGATCGCTTCACCGCGGATTCTCTGACCTGGCTGGGCCAGTTCGACATGGTCTGCGTCAGCGGCAGCCTGCCGGCGGGCGTCGATCCTGAAGCCTTCACCGAGTGGATGACCACGTTACGCACTCACTGCCCGTGCATCATCTTCGACAGCAGCCGCGAGGCGCTGGTTGCCGGTCTGAAAGCCGCGCCGTGGCTGGTGAAACCTAACCGCCGCGAGCTGGAAATCTGGGCTGGCCGCAAGTTACCGACATTACAAGATGTGATTGAAGCAGCACATTTGCTGCGCGAGCAGGGTATTGCTCACGTGGTGATCTCACTCGGTGCCGAAGGGGCGCTGTGGGTGAATGCTTCAGGCGAATGGATTGCAAAACCACCTGCCTGTGAAGTTGTCAGCACCGTGGGTGCCGGTGATTCAATGGTTGGCGGGCTGATCTACGGCCTGCTGATGCGCGAATCCAGCGAGCACACTCTGCGTCTTGCAACCGCCGTGGCGGCAATGGCCGTCAGCCAGAGCAATGTGGGCGTTACCGATCGTACCCAGTTGGCCGCAATGATGGCGCGTGTCGACCTACAACCTTTCCATAATTAACAGCAGGAGACGCATAATGAAAACGCTGCTGATCATAGATTCTTCGCTGGGGCTGGCAACGGGCTATCTGGCAAAAAACATCACTACCGCCGCTGCGGCAAGTGCCGGACTGACGCTGACCGATAACCCGGTAGAAGCAGACCAGGTCATTGTTGCCGGTAAAAACATTCCGGCCGACAGCACGCTGAACGGTAAAGCCATTTATCTGGCGGATATCGAACAGCTGCTGCGCCAGCCTGCTGACGTGCTGGCGAAAGCGCAGACCGATGCCCAGCCTTACCAGGCACCGGTTTCCGTAGCGAAAGCGGCTGCGCCTGCCGCTGGCCCGAAACGTATTGTTGCGGTGACCGCCTGTCCAACTGGCGTAGCGCACACCTTTATGGCGGCGGAAGCCATCGACACCGAAGCGAAAAAACGCGGCTGGTGGGTGAAGGTTGAAACCCGTGGTTCCGTCGGTGCAGGCAATGCCATCACTCCGGAAGAGGTCGCGGCGGCCGATCTGGTTATCGTTGCGGCGGATATCGAAGTGGACCTGGCCAAGTTTGCCGGCAAGCCAATGTATCGTACCTCTACTGGTCTGGCGCTGAAGAAAACCGCGCAGGAGCTGGATAAAGCCGTGGCGGAAGCCAAGCCTTATCAGCCGCAGGGCGGCCAGTCTTCCGCACAGAGTGAAGACAAGAAAGAGAAAACCGGTGCTTACCGTCACCTGCTGACCGGCGTGTCTTACATGCTGCCAATGGTGGTGGCCGGTGGTCTGAGCATCGCGCTGTCGTTCGCGTTCGGTATCACCGCGTTTAAAGAGCAGGGCACGCTGGCGGCGGCACTGATGCAGATTGGTGGCGGCAGCGCATTTGCGCTGATGGTGCCGGTACTGGCAGGCTTTATCGCCTTCTCCATTGCTGACCGTCCGGGTCTGACTCCGGGTCTGATTGGCGGTATGATCGCCACCAGCATTAACGCAGGCTTCCTCGGCGGTATTATTGCCGGTTTCATTGCCGGTTATGCGGCGAAGTTCCTCAGTCAGAAGGTGAAGCTGCCAACCAGTATGGAAGCACTGAAGCCGATTCTGATTATTCCGCTGGTCGCCAGCCTGATTACCGGTCTGCTGATGATCTACGTGGTGGGCAAACCGGTTGCCGGTATCATGTCCGGCCTGACCACCTGGCTGGCTAACATGGGTACGGCGAACGCGGTACTGCTGGGTGCGGTTCTGGGCGGCATGATGTGTACCGATATGGGTGGCCCGGTGAACAAAGTGGCTTACGCGTTCGGTGTGGGTCTGCTCAGCTCCTCAACCTACGGACCGATGGCGGCGATTATGGCGGCCGGTATGGTGCCACCGCTGGCGATGGGTCTGGCGACGATTGTTGCACGTAAAAAGTTCAACAAAGGTCAGCAGGAAGGCGGCAAAGCGGCGCTGGTTCTGGGTCTGTGCTTTATCTCTGAAGGTGCGATTCCGTTTGCGGCCCGCGATCCGATGCGCGTACTGCCATGCTGTATCGTGGGTGGTGCGGTAACCGGCGCTATCTCCATGGCGATTGGTGCCAAACTGATGGCACCGCACGGCGGTCTGTTTGTTCTGCTGATCCCGGGTGCAATCACTCCGGTACTGGGTTACCTGATGGCGATTATCGTCGGTACGCTGGTGGCAGGTCTGGCTTACGCGGTGCTGAAGCGCCCGGAAGTGGAAACGGCGAAAGCGTAATCTCCAGTCGGGCCGGGTAATACGCCTGGTACCGATAGCAAAACGGCCTCGCTACTGCGGGGCCGTTTTTTTGCGTCTGACTTCTACGTCTGCGTTTTTACTTCTGCTCTGACTTCAGCCAGGCAATTTCATCCTTCCAGATTTCCGGATCGATGGTTTCCAGAATCATTGGAATACCGTCAAATCGCGCATCTTTCATCAGCCAGCTAAATACCGTCTTACCGATATTACCCTCGCCAAGGCTGTGATGGCGGTCAACGCGACTGTTAAACTCGCTCTTCGCATCGTTCAGGTGCATCCCTCGCAGGTAGCGGAAGCCGACAATTCGCTCAAACTCCTCGAAGGTTTTCACGCACTCTTCTTCGGTACGCAAATCGTAACCGCCGGCAAACGCGTGGCAGGTATCGATGCAGACGCCGACGCGGGACTTATCCTCCACGCCATCGATAATTGCCGCCAGGTGCTCAAAGCGGAAGCCAAGATTACTGCCCTGGCCAGCGGTGTTTTCGATCACCGCCGTAACACCCTCGGTCTCGTCGAGTACGATATTGATCGACTCTGCGATACGCTTCAGGCACTCGTCTTCACTAATCTGTTGAAGATGGCTGCCGGGATGGAAGTTCAGCAGCGTCAGACCCAGCTGCTGGCAGCGGGTGACTTCATCAAGGAAGGCGGCGCGTGATTTTTCAAGGGCTTCCTCAACCGGATGCCCAAGGTTAATCAGATAGCTGTCGTGTGGCAGGATCTGGCCGGGGCCGTAGTTGTATTGCTCACAGGCGCTGCGAAAGGCGGCAATCCCCTCGTCCGTCAGCGGTGCCGCGCGCCACTGGCGCTGATTTTTGGTGAACAGCGCAAAGGCAGTTGCTTCCAGTTCAAAGGCGCGTTTAACTGCCTGATCCACGCCGCCCGCTGCGCTGACGTGAGCACCGATAAATTTCATGCCGTTCTCCTGTTAATGGCCTGGGTCATTCCCGGCTATGATAACCGGAAACGCGGCCAGATTATGCCATCAAATGGTCGGCCAGCAGGTTAATCGCACCGCCGCCCACAATCAGCCAGATAAACAGCAGCAGGCCCAGCAGCAGCGGCCGCAGCCCGGCACGTTTCAAATGGTCAAAGCGGGTGGTGACGCCCAGTGCAGCCATTGCCATCGCCAGCATCACGTTATCCAACTGATTAATGGTGCCGATCATCTCTTGCGGTAGCAGATGCAAAGAATTGAACAGGGCAACAGCGATAAACAACAGGGCAAACCACGGAAAGCTCACCTTTGGCTTCTGAATACCGTGGTCAGAGGCGGGACGCAGACGTCGGATCTGCCAGCTGAGGAGCACCAGGAAGGGAGCCAGCATCATCACCCGCAGCATTTTAGCAATCACAGCCGTATTTTCCGCCTGCGTACCGAGGGTATGCCCGGTGGCAACAACCTGTGCCACTTCATGCAGGGTGGAGCCGATAAAAATGCCATAGCTTTCTGCGGTAACCGATGGGAACAGTGCTGCTGCCAGCGGGTACAATAAAGGATAAAGAAAGATAGCCAGGGTGCCGAACAGGACCACGGTGGCAACGGCGACGGTGACTTTGGCCTGATCGGCTTTTACCACCGGCTCGGTTGCCAGAATCGCTGCCGCGCCGCAGATGCTGCTACCCGCACCGATAAGCCAGACGGTTTCGCGATCGAGATCAAAAACTTTGCGTCCCAGCCAGCAGGCAAGGAAAAACGTCGAGCTGAGAACCAGCATATCAATCACAATACCGCTGATGCCTACGTCGGCAATTTGCTGGAAGGTCAGACGAAAACCGTACAGAACGATCCCCACACGCAAAAGTTTTTGTTTGGCGAAAGCCACCCCATCGTTACAGGGCCGGGTAATATAGGGATAAACCGTATTGCCGATAAGGATACCGAAGACAATAGCCAGCGTCAGTGCGCCCAGCCCCAGTCCTGAAAGCTGTGGCTTGCTCCCTGCGGCGATCGCCAGGGTGGCAATCCCTGCCACCAGCGCCAGTCCGGGTATAAACTTAACGGGAGCAGGGAGCGGTTTGGTGTAAGTCATGTCGGTCATATCGGTTTCTCCTTAAAAGCCACGTCGATCATGTAAGAATTCGGCTTAAAAGAGAAATTGATAATATTTTTATTATAAACCACTATTAGTGTTAAGCGGCGTCGGCGGAGGGCTGGAATCGCGGCACGTTTTGCAAGGCTGTATCTTTATATTAAGGAAGCATTATGCACATCACTTTACGCCAGCTGGAAGTCTTTACCGAGGTACTCAAAAGCGGGTCAACAACCCAGGCCTCTCTGGTGTTGGCCTTGTCCCAGTCCGCGGTCAGTGCCGCGCTGGCCGATCTTGAAGGCCAGCTTGACGTTAAGCTTTTCGATCGCGTTGGCAAACGGCTGGTGATCAATGAGCACGGACGCCTGCTGTATCCGCGTGCGGTTGGCCTGCTGGAGCAGGCGCAGGAGATCGAACAGCTATTTCGTGAAGACAATGGCTCCCTGCGCATTGCCGCCAGCAGCACCATCGGCAACTACCTGCTGCCGGGGATGATCGCCCACTACCGTCGTGATTTTCCATTATTGCCGCTTGAACTTAGCGTGGGGAACAGCCAGGAGGTGATCAATGACGTCGCTGATTTCCGTGTTGATATCGGGCTGATTGAGGGGCCATGCCACATGCCCGAGTTGATTACCGAACCGTGGATGGAAGATGAGTTGGTGGTGTTTGCTGCGCCGGGTGCGGATATTCTGAGCCATCCGGTGACGCTGCAAAGCCTGGCGGCGGCACCGTGGATCTTACGCGAACAGGGCTCCGGGACCCGCGAAATCGTCGACTATCTGCTGCTTTCCCACCTGCCGCAGTTCGACCTGGCGCTAGAATTGGGTAATTCCGAGGCGATTAAAAATGCGGTGCGGCACGGAATGGGCATCAGCTGTCTGTCACGCCGGACCATTGCCGAACAGCTGGAGCTGGGAACGCTGGTGGAAGTCCCGCTGCCGCTGCCGAAGCTGAAACGCACCCTGTACCGGATCTGCCACCGGCAGAAGCATGTATCAAAAGCCCTGAGCCGTTTTCTCAGCTACTGCAAAGAGTAACAGGTAGTTGTCATTGCTGGTGCGGCGGGAAAACCGTCGCAGCGTTGCCGTTGTCATCACGTCTTATTCTAATGATCGCCGGACGATCATGAAGCTAACTTATAACGTCGCGTTATCGCTATACGCTCCCCGGTAGTTTGTTACAATCGCGCCTCATTTTAGAAAAGCACAGCGATTAAACATGGATCATGACATAAAAACAACACAACAGCCTGGGTTAAGGCGTGAACTCAAAGCTCGTCACTTAACGATGATCGCCATTGGCGGTTCAATTGGTACCGGTCTCTTCGTCGCTTCAGGTGCGACCATCTCTCAGGCGGGACCGGGCGGAGCGCTGCTTTCCTACGCGCTGATTGGCCTGATGGTCTACTTCCTGATGACCAGCCTTGGTGAGCTTGCCGCGTATATGCCGGTATCCGGCTCATTCTCCACCTACGGTGCAAAATACGTAGAAGAAGGCTTCGGATTCGCGCTCGGCTGGAACTACTGGTACAACTGGGCGGTGACTATCGCCGTTGACCTGGTGGCCTCGCAGCTGGTGATGAGCTGGTGGTTCCCGGACACCCCGGGGTGGATCTGGAGTGCCTTATTCCTCTGTGTGATCTTCCTGCTTAACTATATTTCGGTGAAAGGCTTCGGTGAGGCGGAATACTGGTTCTCGCTGATTAAAGTCGCGACCGTAATTATCTTTATTATTGTCGGCGTCGCGATGATCGTCGGCATTCTGCGCGGCGGCGAAAGCGCCGGCTGGCATAACTGGCAGATTGGCGATGCGCCGTTCGCCGGGGGCTTCGCGGCGATGATCGGCGTGGCGATGATTGTCGGTTTCTCCTTCCAGGGAACCGAGCTTATCGGTATTGCTGCGGGTGAATCTGAAGATCCGGGTAAAAATATCCCGCGTGCGGTGCGTCAGGTGTTCTGGCGTATCCTGCTGTTCTACGTCTTTGCGATTCTGGTGATCAGCCTGATCATCCCGTACACCGATCCAAGCCTGCTGCGTAACGATGTTAAAGATATCAGCGTCAGCCCGTTCACCCTGGTCTTCCAGCATGCGGGCCTGCTGTCGGCGGCGGCAGTGATGAATGCGGTGATCCTGACGGCGGTGCTGTCGGCGGGTAACTCCGGTATGTACGCCTCCACGCGCATGCTTTACGCGCTGGCCTGTGAAGGCAAAGCACCGCGCATTTTCAGCAAGCTGTCGAAGGGCGGGGTGCCGCGTAACGCGCTGTACGCGACCACCGTGATTGCCGGTCTGTGCTTCCTGACCTCAATCTTTGGTAATCAGACCGTGTATCTGTGGCTGCTGAATACCTCCGGGATGACCGGGTTTATCGCCTGGCTGGGAATTGCCATCAGCCACTATCGCTTCCGTAAGGGCTACGTCGCCCAGGGCCGCGATGTGGCAGACTTGCCTTACCGTTCCGGTTTCTTCCCGCTGGGGCCGATTTTCGCCTTC
The DNA here is from genome assembly GCF_016624545.1 of Erwinia sp. S38. Taxonomy (NCBI): domain Bacteria; kingdom Pseudomonadati; phylum Pseudomonadota; class Gammaproteobacteria; order Enterobacterales; family Erwiniaceae; genus Erwinia; species Erwinia sp. S38. Next base: position 188,094 of record NZ_JACVTS010000011.1, read on the forward strand.
GTGCTGTGCCTGATCATCACTCTGGGTCAGAACTATCAGGCGTTTCTCTCCGATACCATTGACTGGTACGGTGCAGCAGCAACCTATATCGGCATTCCTCTGTTCCTGATTATCTGGTTCGGCTATAAGCTGACGCGCAAGACGCGGTTTGTGAAATACAGCGAGATGGAATTTCCAAAATTAGATAAGTAATATTGCTGAATAACTCCAAAGGCGCGAATTTCGCGCCTTTTTTATATCCCTCGCGGTGGTACAAATATTATTGATAAGTATTATCATTAGCTTTATTTTTCTCTCCATAATTTCTACAATCTTGCCTTTCTCCCGGCCAGGGAACGATCCGGGGCTTTCCCGAACAGGTATTGAAGATGAGTGTGACCCACGATCCCGTAAAGTTATCCGAAGTAACGCCGCCCGACAGTGCAATGGGGCGCTATCATCGGGTACTGAAGCATCGCTTTCTGATGATGGGGGTGCTGTTTCTGGCGATTGTTGCCTCATTAATCCTTGATTTTACCCTTGGCCCGTCCGGCCTGACGCTGCACGCGCTGTGGCAAACTCTGCTTTCCCCTGAATCCGTCGATGCCGGTACCCGAGTTATCGTCTGGGATATCCGCCTGCCGTATGCGCTGATGGCAGTGGTAGTGGGTCTTGCGCTGGGGCTGGCCGGTGCCGAAATGCAGACCATCCTCAATAACCCGCTGGCCAGTCCGTTTACACTTGGCGTTTCTTCCGCCGCCGCTTTTGGTGCCGCGCTGGCGATTGTGCTGGGCATTGGTATTCCCGGCATTCCCGATCAGTGGTTCATTTCCGCCAACGCCTTTGTCTTCGCGCTGTTTGCCGCACTGATGCTGGATGCGGTCACCCGCTGGACCAAAGTCGCTACCTCTGGCGTGGTGCTGTTCGGTATCGCGCTGGTGTTTACCTTTAACGCGCTGGTCTCGATGATGCAGTTTATCGCCAGCGAAGACACCCTGCAGGGGCTGGTGTTCTGGACCATGGGCAGCCTGGCGCGCGCTTCATGGGACAAGCTGGGTGTGCTGTGCCTGGCGCTGCTGATTCTGGTGCCGCTGTCGCTGCTCAGTTCGTGGAAGCTGACGGCGCTGCGCCTCGGTGAAGATCGCGCAGTCAGCTTCGGCATTGACGTGCGCCGCCTGCGTCTGGCAACCCTGCTGCGCATCAGTATTCTCTCTGCGCTGTCGGTGGCCTTCGTCGGGCCAATCGGTTTTATCGGCCTGGTGGCACCACACATCGCGCGCATGATTTTCGGTGAAGATCACCGCTTCTATCTACCCGCCAGTGCGCTGACCGGTGCGCTGGTGCTGTCGATGGCTTCCGTCGTCTCGAAGAACATTATCCCCGGCGTGATCATTCCGGTTGGCATCGTCACCTCGCTGGTCGGCGTGCCGTTCTTCCTGAGTATTATTCTGCGCCATCGGGGGAATATCTGATGCAGGGACTGAAAATCAGCGGTTTCAACGCCGGCTATCCAAAGCGCCAGATCATTACCAACCTCAACGTGCCTCTTTTGCCACGCGGAAAAATTACCGTGCTGCTGGGGCCGAACGGCTGCGGTAAGTCGACGCTGCTGCGTTCGCTGGCGGGCCTGAACCGCGCGAAAGGTGAAATGTGGCTTAACGGTGAAGAGCTGATGACGCTGCCGTTTGCCCAGCGCGCCAGCCGCGTGGTGTATCTGCCGCAGTCGCTGCCTGCCGGGGTGCATCTGCACGTGCTGGAGTCGATTATCGTTGCCCAGCGGGCTTCCGGCGGGCGCAGCAGTGCGGCCAGCGAAGCCGAAGTGATGGAGCTGCTGGAGCAGTTGGGCATTGCACATCTGGCGATGAGCTATCTGGACCAGCTTTCCGGCGGACAGAAGCAGCTGGTGGGCCTGGCACAATCGCTGATCCGCCGCCCGGGCCTGCTGCTGCTTGATGAGCCGCTCAGCGCACTGGATTTAAATTATCAGTTCCATGTGATGGAGCTGGTGCGCCGTGAAACGGAGAAGCGAAATATCGTCACCGTCGTGGTGGTCCACGATATCAATATCGCCCTGCGCCACGGCCAGCACGTGTTGATGCTGCAAAACGGTGAACTGATTGCTGATGGTTTACCGGAAGACGTGATTACGCCGGAGAGTCTTGCGCGCGTGTACGGCGTTCGTGGCCGAATTGAACGCTGTACGTTGGGAACGCCGCAGGTATTAATCGATGGATTAGTTGAAGCACCCTCTTTTTAGTTCTGGCAAGTGCGCGCCGGGGCCCGTCCAGCCCCGGTAATTTACCGCGCAGGACAAGCGTCAATTAACCGGAATATAACCGGAAAATCGAGCGGAGACACTCCGCCAATGAAGTCAGTGACGGCCTGTGCCGTCATCCTTTTATTTGTTACTGCATTGCATACATGGAGAAAGTTATGTTTAGGTTGAACCCTGTCATGCGCGGGGGCCTCTGCGCGTCTGTTATTATGATGTCCTTCCCGCTGCTGGCTGAAGACGTTGAAGTTGAAGAAGCGAAACAGCGTGAGCAGCAAATGGTGGTGACCGCTTCGGCAACCGAAGTGAATCTGAAAGATGCACCCGCCAGTATCAGCGTGATCACCGCCGAAGATATTCAGCGCCGTCCGGTGCAGAACCTGCGCGACGTGCTGCGTGACGTTCCCGGCGTACAGCTGACCAACGAGGGCGATAACCGCAAGGGCGTCAGTCTGCGCGGCCTCAACAGCAGCTATACGCTGATCCTGGTCGACGGCAAGCGCGTGAACTCGCGTAACGCCGCCTTCCGCCACAACGACTTTGACCTGAACTGGATACCGGCCGATGCCATTGAGCGTATCGAAGTGGTTCGCGGGCCGATGTCCTCGCTGTACGGTTCCGATGCGCTGGGTGGCGTGGTGAACATCATTACCCGTAAAGTCGGTAAAGCCTGGCACGGTACGCTAAGCGCCGACACCACGGTGCAGGAACACCGCGATCGCGGTGACAGCTACAACGGCGGTTTCTTCACCAGCGGCCCGCTGATTGACGATCTGCTGGGCGTGAAGGTGTACGGCAATCTCGGCAAGCGTGAAAAAGACAAACAGCAGCAGTCCGACACGGGCGCTAACGGCCTGTCTCCGCGCATTGAGGGCTACACCAACCGCAATACCAACGTGGAATTCGCGCTGACCCCGACCAAAGAGCAGGATATCAGCCTCGGCTACGGCTTCGACCGCCAGGATCGTGATTCCGACTCGCTGGATAAAAACCGCATTGAGCGCCAGAACTATTCTCTTGGCCACAACGGCCGCTGGGACTGGGGCAACACCGAGCTGCGCTTCTACGGCGATCGCGTTGAAAACTACAACAGCAGCGCCGGTAACGCGGTAGCGAGAAACAACTCGCTGGACGGTAAGCTGGTTCTGCCGCTGGCGGACATCAATCAGATGCTGACCTTCGGCGGTGAAGTGCGCCACGATAAGCTGGAAGACAGCGGCACCCTGAAAGGCAGCGGCAAAACCTCGGCCAGCCAGTACGCGCTGTTTGTGGAAGACGAGTGGCGGATTATTGAATCGCTGGCGCTGACCACCGGCGTGCGTATGGACGATCACCAGACCTTCGGCGATCACTGGAGCCCGCGCGCCTACCTGGTGTATAACGCCACCGATACCATCACCGTGAAGGGCGGCTGGGCCAACGCCTTTAAAGCGCCTTCACTGCTGCAGCTGAGCCCGGACTGGCAGAGCGGTTCCTGCCGCGGCAGCTGTACCATTGTCGGCAGCAAAGAGCTGAAGCCGGAAACCAGCGAAAGCTTTGAGCTGGGTCTGTATTACGCCGGGGAAGAAGGGCTGCTGGAGGGTGTGACCGGTAGCGTGACCGCCTTCCAGAACAACGTTGACGATATGATCGATATTGCCCGTACCGCTAACGTTGGCCTGGCACCGAGCTATCCAAACTATGTTGATATCGTCGACGGTAAGCCGGTGTTCCGCTACTACAACGTGAACAAGGCGCGCATTACCGGTGTGGAAACCGAAATGACGGTGCCGTTTAACGACCAGTGGAAGCTGACGCTGAACTACACCTATACCGACGGACGTAACCTGAGCGGCGGCGGTAACAAGCCACTGCAGGAGCTGCCGCTGCACACCGCCAACAGTACCCTGGACTGGAAGCCACTGCAGGACTGGTCATTCTTCCTGCAGGCTAACTACTCCGGCCATCGCCGTTCGCTGACCGCAGACGGCCCGACGCCGGGCGGTTACGTGCTGTGGAATACCGGGGGAGCCTGGCAGGCGACCAAAGCGGTTAAGTTGCGTGCTGGGGTGATGAACCTGGGTGACAAAGACCTGAACCGCGACGACTACACCTTCAACGAGGACGGTCGTCGTTACTTTGCCGCGGTAGATTACTCCTTCTAATCCCCGCCGGGGGGGGGGGGGGGGGCCCCCCCCCCCCCCCCGGGCGCCACCACCCCCAAAAC